>NZ_MABH01000063.1 GCF_001720585.1 Cereibacter johrii
TCCGCAACCCCGCCGCCGGCGCGCCCCGCGCAACGGCGTCTGTCGCCTGCGGACCCCCCACGGCCCCTCTCCGAAGCCCCTTCCCGCCCCAGCCTCTCCCGGCGCAGGAGGCCGCGCCGAGGCGGGAGGCAGGCCATAATTCCGCCCCAACCCTCCCTCAAAATGATGCCTGGACCATGATTTGGAGGTGACGCGCGTGCCCCGTCGCTCGCGCGGCCAAGGATATTCTGGATGACCCGACACAGCCGATCTTCCGGTCAGTCAGCCCTCCGCCGGTTCGGCCAGAGCGAGGACGGCTCGATCCTGATCTTCGGGATCTTCATGCTGATCCTGATGCTGATGATCGGCGGCCTCGCCGTCGATGTCATGCGCTTCGAGTTCCAGCGCGCGCGCCTGCAGGGCACGCTCGACCGCGCGGTTCTGGCGGCGGCGAGCCTCACGCAGAGCCGCTCTCCTGCCGAGGTGGTGCGGGATTATGTGGCCAAGGCGGGCCTCGAGGAATATCTCGACGAGCCAGTGGTGAATGCCAACACGCTCAACGTCCGCAGCGTGACCGCGACGGCCGCCTATTCCATGCCCACCGTCTTCATGAAGCTCCTCGACATCGACAGGCTCGAGGCTCCGGCCGCCAGCACCGCCGAAGAGCGCGTCTCCAACGTCGAGATCTCGCTCGTGCTCGACATATCGAACTCGATGGTGACCGACGGCAGCAATCCGCGCGACCGGCTGGACAATCTGAAGGGCGCCGCCAAGGATTTCGTCGATATCGTGATGGCGGGGGCCAATTCCGGCCTCGACGGCGCGCCCGTCATCTCGATCTCGATCGTGCCCTACACCGGGCAGGTCAATGTGGGCGCGGACCTGCTCTCGACCTATCCCAACGTCTCCTCCCGCCAGCCCTATTCCAGCTGCGTGGAGTTCGCGGCAAGCGACTTCACCACGACAACGCTGGCCAACGACGCCACCCTCACCGGCTCGGGCAACAGCGAGCTCTTCTCCAACTCCTCCACGACGCAGAGGCCCAGCTACTACTGGTGCCCCGAGCAGACCGCGACCGGCAACCCGACCGTCACGCCCTTCTCGGACGACCCCGTGGCGCTGAAGCTCGCCCTCGACAAGTTGAGCGGCGAGGGCTCGACGGCCATCGACACCGGGATGAAGTGGGGCGTCACGCTGCTCGATCCCTCGACCCAGCCCTCGGTCGAGGCGCTGATCGAGAGCGGCAAGGTGAACGGCGCCTTCGAGGGCCGCCCGCTCGCCTACCAGAGCGGCAATGTGATGAAGATCGTCGTGCTGATGACCGACGGCCAGCACTCCAACCAGGAACCGCGGCTCTCGAATGCGGTGAAGACCGGAGACTCCGACGTCTGGGCCACCGGCTCGGCCACCGACACCAACCGCTCCTGGTCCGTCCGGCTGTCGAACGGCACCTACTACTGGAAGCGCGAGGGGACCGGCGGACATGCCGGACCCGACACGACCATCGTCACCCGGAGCTGCACCGTCGAGCGCGTCTGCACGCGCACGCGCAACGGATCCTGCACGCGGTGGCAGGATCAGGAGGTCTGCACCGACACGCCCTCGACCGCGACGGCCCACCGGCTGAGCTATCCCGACCTCTGGCATCAGGCGCGCGTGGGCTGGGTGGCGGGCCTCTATTCCAGTGCGGGCGTCAGCGGCAAATATTCCTCGTGGGTCTCGACGCTGGATCCGAGCGTCAAGAACGAGCGCACCAGGCAGATCTGCGACGCCGCGCGCGCCCAGGGCATCACGGTCTATTCCGTCGCCTTCGAGGCCGAGGCCGGCGGTCAGGCGCTTCTGCAACATTGCGCGAGCACGACCGGCCATTACTACGCGACCGCTGGCGAGGAAATCCGCACCGTCTTCCACTCCATCGCAAGCCACATCACCCAGCTGAGGCTGACCCAATGATCCGCTCGCTGCTGGACCGTCTCCGCCTGCGCCTCGCCTGCGAGAGCGGCAGCGCCGCGGTGGAATTCGTGATCGCCGTCCCGGTGATCCTCTTGGTCGTCTTCTCGGGCTTCGAGAGCGGGATGCTGCTGTCGCGCAAGGTGCTGCTCGACCGCGCCCTCGACATGACCGTGCGCGAGCTGCGGCTGTCGCAGATCGAGAATCCGACCCCCGAACTCGTCAAGCAGCATATCTGCGCCCGCAACACCTGGGTGAAGGACTGCCTCAGCGTGCTGCGGCTCGAGCTGGCCCCCATCGCCACCACGGGCACCTGGGCGCTGCCGACCGCGGCCCCCGAGTGCATCAACCGCGCCGCCGAGATCAACCCGCCCGACGCCTTCACGCTCGGCGCCGAAAACGAGCTGATGCTGGTGCGCGTCTGCGTGGTGGTAGATCCGCTCTTCCCGCGTCTGGGTCTCGGGCTCTACCTGCAGAAGGACGGGACGGGCGGCGTCCGCCTGATCTCGACCTCGGCCTTCGTGAACGAGCCGCGGCGCACAACTCCGGAGAGCTGAGCCATGCGCCGTCCCCTTCTGCGCACCTTCTGGTCCGACCGCCGCGGCAGCGCCACCGTCGAGATGGTGCTGGTGCTGCCGCTGCTGGTCTGGGCCTATCTCGGGATCTATGTCTTCTTCGATGCCTTCGCGAAGATCACCGTCTCGTCCAAGGCCACCTACACGATCTCGGACATACTCTCGCGCCAGCGCAGCTCGGTCGACAGGACCTTCCTGGCCAATGCCCATGGCCTGTTCGACTGGCTCACCGGCTCGCAGGCGACCTCCATCCGCGTGAGCAGCATCACCTGGGACGAGACGAGCCAGAGCTACGAGGTGCAATGGTCCTTCGCCGAGGGGGGCCCCGCCATCCAGACGAACGCCACCATCGGCGATTATGAAGATCGGATCCCGGTGCTGCCCGAGGGAGATTTCCTCATCCTGGTCGAGACCTGGATGGATTACACGCCCCTCTTCCTCAAGTTCCTCGACCCGTTCACCTTCACCGAATTCACCGTGACGCGGCCGCGCTTCATGCCGAAGCTCGACTTCACCGGCTGACCCCTCGACGGGCCCCGACGGGACCGCCGCTCTCCGGCTGCCGAGCGGGGCCGGACCTCCCGAAGCTCGACTTCACCGGCTGACCCCTCGACAGGCCCCAACGGAACCGCAGCCCTCAGGCCGCCGAGCGGGGCCGGACCTCCCGACGGCTCGGCCCCGGCTCACCGGGCCGAGGCGGTCTTCAACACCATCTCGGCATATTGGTCGGCCACCTCGTCGCGCCCCATCGGCCCCATGTCGCGAAACCAGTGCGTGACGCCCGTCAGCATGGCGATGATGGCCCGCGTGGCGAGGCGGAGATCGGGCAGAGCGAACACTCCCGCCGCCGTGCCGGCCTTGAGGATCGCCTCGAGACGCTCCTCGTAGCGCCGCCGCAGGCCCTCGATCACGGCGAAATTCTCGGGGCTCAGGTTCCGAAGCTCCATGTAGGCGATGAAGACGGCCTCGGGCCGGTCGATGTGATAGCCGATGTGGAACCGCGCGAACTGCGCCAGCGCCGCGCGCGGGTCGCAGGGCTCGGGCAGCGCCTCGCAGGCGGCGAGCAGCTCCTCCATATGGAGCCGCATCAGGTCGAAGAGCAGCGTCTGCTTGTCGGGCGTATAGAGATAGAGCGCGCCCGCCTGCACCCCCACCTCGGCCGCGATCTGGCGCATCGAGACGGCGGCATAGCCGTGCCGGGCGATCAGCCGCTGGGCCGCCGCCCGGACCCGCGGGCCCGTCGTCTCTGCATGGGATCCTGCCGTTCGCGCCATGGCGGCATGGTTTATCTGAACGCCGGTTCAATTCAAGCACCCTCGGCTCGGGCAGGCCGCCACGCCTCCACCGGGAACGGACGGGCGCCGCCTTCCGGCCGATGGGCCTTGCCGCCGCTGCGGCGCAAGGGCTAATCTGCCGGCGCCCCAACGGAGCCTCCGATGCGTCTTGCCCTGATCCTCGCCGCGATGGCCGCCCTCGCCGGCTGCACGGAATTTCCCGAGGTGGAGGCCCGCACGAGCCGCGCCAATGAGCCCGCCCCGCCGCTCCTGCCGCTCGACGAGCTTCTGGCGCGGGCAGGCACCCCCACCGTGACGCCCGACACGCAGGCGAGCCTCGAGGCGCGCGCCGCCGCGCTCCGCGCGCGGGCCGCCAGCCTGCAAAGCGCGCCCGCAGAGCCCTGAGCCGCGTTGCTCTTCCGCCCGCGACCGGCTAACAGACCAGCGCATCCAGCCCGGCGCCGCCGCGCCGTCAGACAGATTTCGGAGGTTTCATGGCTGCCCCCCTGCGTCTTGGTATTGCCGGTCTCGGCACCGTCGGTATCGGGGTGGTCAAGATCATCCAGCGTCACGCCGACCTGATCGCCGCCCGCGCAGGACGCCCGGTCGTCATCACCGCCGTCTGCGCCCGCGACCGGTCGAAGAACCGCGATGCCGATCTTTCGGGCTACGCCTGGGAGACGGATGCGGTGGCGCTGGCCGAGCGCGCGGACGTCGACGTGTTCGTCGAGGTCATGGGCGGCTCGGAAGGGGCGGCGCGGGCCTCGACCGAGGCCGCATTGGCCGCAGGCAAGGATGTGGTGACGGCGAACAAGGCGCTCCTCGCCCATCACGGGCAGGCTCTGGCCGAGATGGCCGAGGCCGCGGGCCTCGCCATCCGGTTCGAGGCGGCGGTCGCGGGCGGCATCCCGGTCATCAAGGCGCTGACCGAGGGGCTCGCCGGCAACCAGATGCGCCGGGTGATGGGCGTCATGAACGGCACCTGCAACTACATCCTGACCCGGATGGAGACCGCGGGCCTGCCCTACGAGCATGTCTTCGAGGAGGCCCGCCAGCTCGGCTATCTCGAGGCCGACCCGAACCTCGACGTCGGAGGGATCGACGCGGGCCACAAGCTCTCGCTTCTGGCCGCGATCGCCTTCGGCACCCGCGTCAGCTTCGACGATGTGCAGCTCGAAGGGATCGGCCAGATCTCGATCGACGACATCCGCCATGCCGGCGATCTCGGCTTCCGCATCAAGCTTCTGGGCGTGGCGCAGGTGTCGGGCCGCGGGCTCGAGCAGCGGATGACGCCCTGCCTCGTGCCCGCCGACAGCCCGCTCGGCCAGCTTCAGGGCGGCACCAACATGGTGGTGCTCGAAGGAGACTCGGTGGGCCAGATCGTGCTGCGCGGCCCCGGCGCGGGCGAAGGCCCCACCGCCAGCGCCGTGATGGGCGACGTGATCGACCTCGCGCGCGGACTGCGCCTGCCCACCTTCGGCCGGCCCGCCACGAGCCTCGTCGAGGCGGTGCCCGCCAAGGTCGCGGCGCCCGCGCCCTGGTATCTGCGCATGACGCTCCTCGACAAGCCGGGGGCGCTGGCCAAGATCGCGACCGCGCTGGGCGAAGCCGGCATCTCCATCGACAGGATGCGCCAGTATGGCCACGAGGGCGGCCACGCCCCGGTGCTGATCGTCACCCACAAGGCCTCTCGCGACGACATTTCCCATGCGATCAGCCGGTTCGGTGCGACGGGCGTCCTCGTCGGCGAACCTGTGGCGATCCGCATCGAAGAGGTTTGATCCCCCCTTCCCGTTCCGCTAGGGAGGGGTCGGAGAACTTGCACCCTCGAGGAAAGTGACCAATGGCAGACGCCGCACAATTTCATGACCGAATGCTTTCGCTGGGCCTCGCCCGTGTGTCCGAGGCCGCTGCCCTCGCCTCGGCTCGCCTGATCGGGCGCGGCGACGAGAAGGCCGCCGACCAGGCTGCGGTCAACGCGATGCGCGACCAGCTCAACCTGCTCGACATCGCCGGCGTCGTCGTCATCGGCGAGGGCGAACGCGACGAGGCGCCGATGCTCTTCATCGGCGAGGAAGTGGGCACCGGCCATGGCCCGGCCGTGGATATTGCCCTCGACCCGCTGGAAGGCACCACGCTGACCGCCAAGGACATGCCGAACGCGCTGACCGTGATCGCCATGGCGCCGCGCGGCACGCTGCTGCATGCCCCCGACGTCTACATGGAAAAGCTCGCCATCGGGCCGGGCTATGCGCCCGACACGGTGACGCTGAAGATGACGCCCTCCGAGCGGGTCCATGCGCTGGCCAAGGCCAAGGACGGCACCCCCGAGGATGTGACGGTCTGCATCCTCGAGCGTCCGCGCCATGAGGAGCTGATCGCCGAGGTCCGCTCGACCGGGGCCGCGATCCGGCTCATCACCGACGGCGACGTGGCCGGCGTGATCCACTGCGCCGAGGCGCATCTGACCGGCATCGACATGTATATGGGCTCGGGCGGCGCTCCCGAGGGCGTACTCGCCGCCGCCGCGCTGAAATGCATGGGCGGCCAGATGTATGGCCAGCTCCTGTTCCGCAACGACGACGAGCGCTCGCGCGCCCGCCGCGCCGGCATCAAGGATCTCGACCGGATCTACACCCGCGACGAGCTGGTGACGGCCGACGTGATCTTCGCCGCGACCGGCGTGACCAACGGCTCGATCCTTGCCGGCATCAAGCGCGATCCGGGCTGGGTGACCACCGAAACGATCCTGATGCGGTCGAAGACCGGCTCGGTCCGGCGGATGAGCTACCGCAACCCGGTGAAATGACGGGCCCGGCGGCGCGCGCCTTCCTGGGGGTCGAGACCTCCGCGACCGGGCGCCGCTGGGTCGGCCCCTCCCCCGAGGAGGACAGGCTGGCCGAGGCGATGGCGCAGACCACGCGCCTGCCGCTCGCGCTCTGCCGCACGCTGGTGCGGCGGGGCGTCCCCGCCTCCGATGCCGAGAGTTTCCTCGCGCCCGCGCTGCGCGACCTCCTGCCCGACCCGCTGACGCTGAAGGACATGGCGCCCGCCGCCGCGCGGCTGCTGCAGGCCGTGGCCCGGCGCGAGCGGATCGCGATCTTCGCCGACTACGACGTGGACGGCGGCTCGTCCGCCGCGCTGCTGATCGTCTGGCTCCGGGCGCTCGGGCGCTCGGCCACGCTCTATATCCCCGACCGGATCGACGAGGGCTACGGCCCGAACGTGCCCGCCATGCAGGCGCTGGCCGAGGCGCACGACCTGATCCTCTGCGTCGATTGCGGCACGCTCTCGCACGAGCCCATCGCGGCGGCGGCAGGGGCGGATGTGGTGGTGCTGGATCACCATCTCGGCGCCGAGACGCTGCCGCCCGCGCTCGCCGTGGTGAACCCCAACCGGCAGGACGAGGACGGCAGCCTGGGCCATCTCTGTGCGGCCTCCGTCGTGTTCCTGCTTCTCGTCGAGGCCAACCGCCGCCTGCGCGCGGAAGGCGTGCAGGGGCCGGACCTGATGGCGATGCTCGACCTCGTGGCGCTGGCGACCGTGGCCGATGTCGCGCCGTTGACAGGTGTCAACCGCGCCCTCGTGCGGCAGGGTCTGAAGGTCATGGCGCGGCGCGAGCGGCCAGGTCTGGTGGCGCTGGCCGATGTGGCGCGGATGAAGACCGCGCCCAACGGCTATGCGCTGGGGTTCCTGCTCGGCCCGCGCGTCAATGCGGGCGGGCGGATCGGGCAGGCGGATCTCGGCGCCCGGCTCCTCGCGACCGAGGATCCGCGCGAGGCGCAGGCGCTGGCCGAGCGGCTCGACCAGCTCAACACCGAGCGGCGCGAGATCGAGGCCCGGGTCCGCGAGGAAGCTCTGGCCCAGGCCGAGGCGCGCGGCATCTCGGGCCCGCTCGTCTGGGCTGCGGGCGAGGGCTGGCATCCGGGCGTGGTGGGCATCGTGGCCGCCCGGCTGAAGGAGGCCACCAACCGCCCCGCCGTCGTCATCGGCTTCGAGAACGGGATCGGCAAGGGCTCCGGCCGGTCGATCGCGGGCGTGGATCTGGGCGCCTCCATCCATCGCGTGGCGCACGAGGGGCTGCTGCTGAAGGGCGGCGGGCACCGGATGGCCGCGGGCCTCACTGTCGAGGAAGGCCGCCTCGAGGCCGCGATGGAGCGGCTGGGCGAGCTTCTGGCGCGGCAGGGGGCGGCCGAGGCGGGCCCGGCGGACCTGCGGCTCGACGGGCTCCTGATGCCCTCGGCCGCCACGGCGGAATTCGTCGAGCAGATCGAATCCGCGGGCCCCTACGGGGCGGGCGCCGCTGCGCCCCGCTTCGCCCTGGCCGATCAGCGCGTGACCTGCCGGCGCATGGGCGACAAGCACATGCGGCTCACGATCGGCGGCGCCGAGGGCCGGCTCGAGGCGGTGGCCTTCGGCTGCTTCGACGGCCCGCTCGGCCCGCTTCTGGAAAGCGGCGGCGCAGGCCGCTTCCACCTCGCCGGCCGGCTCGAGATCGACACCTGGGGCGGCAGCGCCCGCGTGCAGATGCGCCTCGAAGACGCGGCGCGCGCATGATTTTCACGAAGCGCGAAATTCCCTCTTGCGCTGCCCTCTGCGCCGAAATATGACCGCGCCTGTCCCGAGTGGCCCGTTCGTCTATCGGTTAGGACACCAGGTTTTCAACCTGGGAAGAGGGGTTCGACTCCCCTACGGGCTGCCACTTCCTCCCCCTTGATATGAAACAGAATTCCCCCTCAAGGGGCACGGCTGTCATACGGCGTCCGGCTCAGGCGCAGGCTTCGAAGATCGACCGGGCGCGGCCCTCGCGCTTGGCGCGGTAGAGCGCCCCGTCCGCGGTGCGGCTCGCCTCGCCCAGATCCACGCGACCCGGCGGCAGGTGCGTCGCGCCGATGCTCACCGTGACATCCATCAAGGTCTGTTCGCCGATCCGGCAGTTCATGGTCAGCATCCGCTGCAGTCGCTCGGCCGCGCGGCCAGCCTCGAGCGCATCGACATCCGGCATGAGCACCGCGAATTCCTCGCCGCCCAGCCGGATCACGCTGTCGCCGGGCCGCACCGCCCGGCGCAGCTGCTCGGCCATCGCGCGCAGCACATGATCGCCCGCCTCATGCCCGTGGGTGTCGTTCACCCGCTTGAAATGGTCGATGTCCACGATCATCAGAGCGGTGCCCCGCGACCGCGCGAGAGTGTCGGCCTCTGCGAACCGGCGCTCGAAGCTGCGCCGGTTCAGCACGCCGGTCAGCGGATCGGTCTGGGTCTCGGTGAGCAGCATCCGCTCGCGCTGCGCGGCCGCCCTCTCGCGCTGGAGGAAGGTGCCGAACACCAGCGCACCTGTCAGATTGAGCAGGACGAGGATGGCGGCCAGCGCCTCGAGCGAGCCCGTACGCGAGACGGGCAGCCAGGCCAGCACCACGAGGGGCAGCGAGATCATCACGGCAAGCAGCATCAGGCCGGCGAAATGGCCGAGCCCGAGCCTGTGGCGCAGCACCGGCCAGAGCGATCCCATCAGGGCCGATGCGGCCATCGAGCCGAAGGCGAACCAGGGCATTGCGGCCGAGACCAGCGAGATCCGCACGAGGACGCTGACCAGCAGCGCGACCGTCGCGCCGAGCGGCCCGAGGAAGGCCCCCGCGAAGCCGATGAAGAGCGCGCGGCTGTCCACGATGATCCCGGGGGCCACGGCGATCGACTGCATCATCTGCACGCTCGCCCCGAAGCCGAAGGCGAGACCCAGCAGCAGATGGCGCACGCTGCGCGACAGCCCCAGCCTCTGCACGCTGCCGTAAATCAGGGCGATCATGCCCATCATGGAAAAGCTGTTGATCAGATGGAGAATGAGAGCCACCTGTTGCTGCCTCGGATCAACCGGCGGATGTGCCGCCTGCAGCGACTCTTGCCCGAACAGGGCGGGCTCCGCAACCTTGTCGCACCCCCTGCGGGAATGCTCGGGATGAGAATGCGGGGCCGGACGCGCAGGGGCGCCCGCGCCCCTGCCGTTCGCGAAGCGCGAAAAACGCGGCCCCTCAGCGGGGGGCTGTCACCGGATGGAGCACGCGGCCCGTATCCTCGTAGGCGGTGATGTTGTCGATCGTGGTGCGGGCGATTCCGGTCAGCGCCTCGCGGGTGAAGAAGGCCTGATGGCCGGTGATGAGCACGTTCGGGAAGGTCAGGAGCCGGGCGAAGACATCGTCCTGAATGGCCTTCTGCGACAGGTCCTCGAAGAAGAGGTCGGCCTCCTCCTCATACACGTCGAGCGCCAGCCCGCCGATCACCCCGCTCTTGAGCCCGCGGATCACGGCGCTGGCATCGACCACCGCGCCGCGGCTGGTGTTCACGATCATCACGCCGCGCTTCATGAGGCCGATGGCCCGGTCGTCGATCAGATGGTGCGTGTCGGGCGTGAGCGGACATTGCAGGCTGAGAATGTCGGCTTCGGCGAAAAGCCGCTCGAGGGGCACATAGGTCACGCCGAGGGCTGCGCATTCGTCCGACGGATAGGGATCCGAGGCGATCACCCGGCAGCCGAAACCCCGCATGATGCCCGCGAAGGTGCGCCCGATGAGGCCGGTGCCGACGACGCCCACGGTCTTGCCGCAGAGGTCGAAGCCCAGAAGGCCCTCGAGGGCGAAATTGCCCTCGCGCACCCGGTTGAAGGCGCGGTGGGTGTTGCGGTTGAGCGTGAGGATCAGGGCCACCGCATGTTCGGCCACCGCATGGGGCGAATAGGCGGGCACGCGCCCCACCGTCATCCCGGCGGCCTCGGCGGCTGCCAGATCGACATGGTTGAAGCCCGCCGAGCGCAGCGCGATCAGCTTCGTGCCGGCCGCGGCCAGCTCGGCGATAACGGGCGCCGTCACCTGATCGTTCACGAAGGCGCAGATGCAATCGGCCCCGCCGGCGAAGCGCACCGTCTCGTCGGACAGGCGCGCCTCGATGAAGGCCAGCTGGTGCCGGCCCTCGTTGGCGGCGGCGAGAAACTGGCGGTCATAGGGCTTGGCGCTGAAGATGGCGACGTCCAAGGCGGGCTCCTTCCGATCACTTTGCGAAAGGCTAATGCGATGCCGCAGGGGTCCGTCAACCCCGGGCGGTCCGCGGGGGGCGCCGGGTGCGGCTCCTGCCCAAAGCTGTGGCGGCTCGCGCGGCTCGGGATCGACCCCGCGCCGGCTTGCAGAGCCTCGGGCCGCTTCCCATCTCAACCCTCGCGAAGGAGGGCCGGAAGCATGGACGCCGAGACCGAGGCTGCGCTCGTGGCCGCAGGCCGCCGCTATTTCGCGGACCGGCGCGCGAAGGTGCCGGGCTTCGTGCGCCGCACCTTCGGCCTGAGGGGCACGCTCGGCCTCCACCGCCATGCGCTCGGCTGGGACATCCTGAAGGCGCCGATCAACGTGGCGCTCTCTCCGCTCTTCGTGGGCAGCCGGCTCGGAGCCCTTGCCGCCGATGGGCTGCGCGCGCATGGGATCGCGCGCTGGCTGCGGGCGCGCCGCATCCTGCTGCCCACCGCCGTCGCCCGCGAGACCGAGCGGCGGATCGTGGCGGATCTGCTGGAACTGCCGTGGCGGCAGGGCGGGAGCGGCTCCTCGCGCGATGCGCTGGCCGAGGCGATGCTGGCGGAGCCCGCGCTGCGGGCCCTGATCCAGCGGCGGCTCGAGGCCGGGGTCGAGGCGCGGGTCGCGGCCCGGCTCGGCGATTACTCCGGCACCCGCTCGGCGGTGGCCGAGATGACCACGGCCATGGGCACGCTCGGCGCGGGGGCGCTGGCCTTCAATGCGCTGACGCCGGGTGTCCTGTCGCTGGCCCCGGCCCTGTCGGCGATCCTCGCCCATCAGGCGGCGCTGGCGGCCTTTCCCCTGGGCGGTGCGCTCGGCTCGGTCTGGCTCGGGCTCTTTCCGGCGGCGGCCTCGCCGCTGCAGACCGGCGCGGGGGTGGTGTCCCTGATGATGGCGGGATCGATCCTTGCGGCCTTCGCCGGGGTGGTGGCCGATCCGATCCAGACCCGCCTCGGCATCCACGACCGGCGGCTGAACCGGCTGATCGACGCGCTCGAGGACGAGTTCACGGGCTCGGGCCGTCACGGCTTCGTTGCACGCGAGCACTATCTGGCGCGGATGATGGATCTTGCGGATGCGGGCATGGCGACGCTGCGCCTGTTCCGGGGGTAAGATGGCAGGGGGACGCATGGGGCGCGACGACAAGGGGACGGGCTGCGAGACGGCCGAGGAGGCTTTCCGGCGCATTGCCCTCGACTGCGGCGAGGCCTTTGCGGCAAGCCACGCCCGCACGATGGAGGAGGACGATCCCGAGGGGCCGCACAAGGCGCGCGTGGCCCTGCGGCGGCTGCGCTCGGCGCTGGCGGCCTTCGATCAGATCCTCGACGCAGGCTTCGCGCGGAAGACGGGGCGGCGGGCGCGCAGGCTCTCTCGCATTCTGGGCGACCTGCGCGACGCCGACGTGCTGGCGGGCCACCGGACGGACGGGCCCGAGGC
>NZ_MABH01000064.1 GCF_001720585.1 Cereibacter johrii
CCGTGCCCCAGCGCCACGCCGGCAGGCAGCGCGCTCACCCGCAGCTCGGTGCCGCGCGTGGGCATGGCGGACAGCATCGACAGGACGCGGCTCTGGGCCTCGCCCGGATCTCCGCCCAGCGTGACGAAGGCTGCAAGCGCGCTCATTGCCCGGCTCCCGTCGCAGGTTCGGCCACCGGATCGGCCCGGCCCGAGCTTTCGTAATCCAGAAGCGCGCGGTGGTGGCGATAGTCCATCGCCGTGCCGCCGAGCGCGATGACATTGCCGGCCAGAAGCCAGGCATGGGGGCGGAAGTCGCTGTCGCGTCCCGCAGGCAAGGACAGCCGCACCGTCGAGGCATAGCCCTTGCGGGCGAGGATCCTCTGCCCCGCCAGCGCCTGCGTGAGACAGGTGGCACCGGGGATCAGCCGCGCCGCTGCGGTCACGCTCCAGGCCACCACCCGCAGATCCGACTGCGGCGCCTCGCGACAGGCTCCGAGCGCCGCCGTCGCGGCCCGCACCTCGTCCGTCCGCCGCCGGGCGATGGCGAGGCGCACCGCGGCCACCGTCATAAGGGCCTGCCACAAGGCCCGTGCCTCGGCCGGCCGGAGCGAGAGGAGGCGGCGCAGTCGACGCATGGAGCCTCCGTCAGGACAGGGTCACGAGCCGGTGCGCCGCGAGGTCATCCACCAGCTTGCGGATGTCGCCCTCGCAGACCGCCGGGTCGACCCGGTAGCGGTCGGCCACGCGTCCGACCAGATCCTCGAGCGTGATCGGCTGGCCAAGTTGCGACCACACGAACTCGCCCACGGCGTTCATGCTGAAATAGGAGTTGCTGCTCGTGTCGAAGATGGCGATGCCATCGCCGAACGCGCAGGGAACGCAGCCTTCGGCCGCCCTGATGCTCACGGTCATTATTCCTTGGATTAAATGTCTTTCATGGGTCGAGGCAGTCGCGGACTGCCTCGACCCGTCGTCAACTTCGTCCTGAAATCAGGAGAAGGTCAGGTCGCCCCGGGGGGTGTCCACCGGGAACGAAGCGTCGAGCGACCAGCCGTCGGTCGCACCATGGGTCATCGCTTCGAGCGTGCCATGAACGCGCAGCACGGGAGCTTCGTACGCAAGGGTTTGGATGTTGTTTGCCACGTCAAATTTCCTCAGGATAAGGTATCTTCGGCCTATAGGACCGATCCAAAGCCTGTGTCCGGACGAGTATGAAGTCAACGCGGGTAGAGTCCGGGCGCAGGGCACTCGGACGGTGTAACGAAAATATTTATCAATTGGCGTGGATAATGCAATCATTAGTTGAAGTCAAAATGACAGATAATCTTTTCACGAAAAAGATGCTGCCCGAAAAATCATCAGATTCAACAACCTTAACGCGAAGGGCCTCACTCGAATGGCGACTCCGACCTCAATTTGAGGTAGGAGCGCCTCTCCCTCCTGCGAGTGATTCGAGAGTGGGACCGGAAGCCGGACGAAAGGGACGGGATGACCTTCGCGCCTGAACAGTTCGCCCTCGTGCGCCAGCACGAGTGCCGGACGGAAACCGAAGCCCTGCGCAGGGCGCTCGCCCGCAGCTTCGGCGACCCCGTGGGGCTTCCCGAGGGCGTGACGCCCGGGGTGCTCTTCGAGATGGGACGGCTGAACAAGGTGGGGCTTTTCCTCGCGCCCCGTCCTGCCGACCTTCCCGCCGACTGGTCGGCGATGGCGCCGCAACTCGAGACGATGCGGCTTCAGACCGCTGCGCGGAACGGTCACAGCCTGCGCACGAGCCTCGAGGTGGCGCGGCTGATGCAGGAGGCGGGGATCGCCCACGTCCAGTTCAAGGGCCCGCTTCAGCAGATCGCGCTCTATGGCGGCCCCTGCTGGAAGCCCACGGGTGACGTGGATCTTCTGGTGGCAGAGGCCGACCTGGCCGCCGCGGCGGCGGCCCTGCGCGCGGCGGGATACGTCCCGCAGGAGGCAGAGCTCGCCGACTGGTGGACGCGGCATCTGGGCGAGCAGCATTTCCGCCGCCCCGAGGGCGGGCCTGTGGTGGATCTCCACCACCGGCTGCAGCAGCCCGGTGCGCCGCGGCCCCGGCAGACGGCGGATTTCCTCGCCCGCGCCATGGACATGTCCCACGCGGGACAGAAGGTGCCGATGGTGTCCGCGCCCGACCGCTGCCTCGTCGCCGCCATCGGCGTGGTCAAGGCCTTCGTCGCGCAGGAGCCCTGCGCGGGCCATCTCTGCGATCTCCGGGCGAGCCTCGACCGGCTCAGCCCCGACGAGGCGCGCGCCCTGTCCGGGATCGCGGCGGTGCAGGGGCTGACCGAGACGCTCGCGCTCGCCAGCCACGGGGTCGACGCCTTGTTCGAGGGCTTGGCTCCCCGCCCCTATGCGCAGGGGCCGAACCCGCTCGGCCCCCTGTCCGCCCCGGATCTGCGCCGGATGCTCGTCGCGCCCTGGCAGCCCGGCCTTGACTGGCCGCGCCGGAGCCGCATCCTCTGGGCGCTGTCGGGCCGCCATCCCCTGCGCTTCGCGCGCGAGACGCTGGCGGCAAAATCGTCCGAAGCCCACCGCCTCTGGCTGAAGGGGCTGATCCGCTCCGGCCTGATTGCCCGCCGTGAAGGAAAAGCCGCATGAGCGACATCTGCGTCATCATCGCCGCCTACAATGCCGAAGCCACCATCGGGCAGGCCGTGACCTCTGCCCTCGCCGAAGCCGAGGTGGCCGAGGTGGTCGTGGTCGACGATGCCTCCTCCGATGCCACCGCCGAGGCCGCCCGGGCGGCCTGCGACGGCAGCGGTCGGCTGATCGTCGAGCGGCAGGCGCAGAACGGCGGGCCGTCGGCGGCGCGCAACCGCGCCATGGCGCTGTCGCAGGCGCCGCGCATCGCCATTCTCGATGCCGACGACTTCTTCCTGCCCGGCCGCTTCGCGCGGCTCGACCCGAACCTCGATCTCGCTGCCGACAATATCGTCTTCGTGACGCCCGATCATGCGGCCCGGCTCGATCCCGCCCGACTGCCCGCGGCCCCGGCCGGGGTCGAGATGCTGGACGCCGAACGGTTCGCGCTCGGCAATCTGGCTCAGGGGGTGCATCGCGGAGAACTGGGCTTTCTGAAGCCCGTGATGTCGCGCGCCTTCCTCAGCCGCCACGGGCTTCGCTATGACGAGCGCATGTGGCTGGGCGAGGATTTCGACCTCTACATGCGGATGCTGCTGCTGGGCGCGCGCTTCGGCCTGACGCGGGCGATCGGCTATGCTGCGGTCCAGCGCGGCGCGTCGCTCTCGGGGCGGCACCGGACGGCGGATCTGGCGGCGCTGGAGGCCTGCTGCCGCGCGCATCTGGAGATGCCCGCCTCTGCCGCTACGCAGGAGGCGATGCGCCGCCATCTGCGGCAGGGTCAGGCCAAGCTCCTGCTGCGCCAGTTCCTCGACCGGAAGGCCGAGGCGGGTCTGGGCGCGGCGCTTGGATTTGCGCTCGCCCCGCCCGCGCGCTTCCTGCCCATCGCGAAGGGGGTCGCGCGGGACAAGATCGCCGCCCTGCGGCCGCCCGCCCCCCCCCGGGCCGAGCGGTTCCTGCTGCCGGTCTGACGGGCCGCGGGCCGGTCCGCGCGGCCGGCCGGCTCGCGGGCCAGTCAGCGTGCCCTTCCGGGTCGCGGCTCTGCTTCGTCCTCCTCCTCGTCGGACGCATCACGCCGATGGGTCCGCCGCGCCGGCTCGTCCTCCTCCGCCGCCGGATCCCCGAGCTCTTCCAGCGCCACGTCCTCTTCGAGGTCGGAATCGAAGGCCGTGTCGAACTCGCCCCCGATGGGCTCATCCTCCGCCGTCTCCTCTTCCTCCTCCTCCTCGAACGTCCAGGCGGCGAGCTCGGCCCCGGGGGGCAGCGCCAACCTGCTGCCCTCGGGCAGCACCACCTCGGCGCGGGTCCAGCGCGGCACCAGCCAGAGCCAGAACAGCCCCTCCTCGCCCTCGGCGCAGATGTCGAGCTCGTGGCGCGCCGCGAGATCGGAGAGAAGCGCCGCCTGCTGCGCGGGGGGCCAGGGATGGGGCTGCTCGGGCGGCAGGAGCGGTGGTACCGCCACCAGCCGCTGCCCCTCGCCCACGGGCCGCGGATCGGCCGAGAGCACGATCGACAGGGGATGCGGCTCGACCGCCTCAGCCGCCCGCCGCCCCAGCCGCTCGCGCAGGCTCCGCACCAGCTCGGCCATCAGAACCGGCCGGCGCAGGAGGGCCGCCAGCGCCGCCACCGGCCGCCGGGCCTTGATCGCGGCCACCAGATGCTCGAAGGCCAGAAGCCGCACCAGCCTCGCCCGCCTGCGCCGCATCGTGGCCAGAAGCGCCGCATCGGTCTCGCCCGCCGCCGACCGGTCGTGTGCCGCGAGGAGCGGCTCCAGCGTGCCCACCGACAGCCGGTGCGAGATCGAGGCGGAATGGCGACGGTAGAGATAGAGCGCCTCGGGCAGGAGCGCGAGCCGCGCCCCCGACAGGAGAAGGCGGAGATAGAGGTCGTAATCCTCGCCCACCCGCAGCGTCTCGTCGTAGCGCAGGGCCCCCCAGGCCTCCCGGCGCACCAGCGGCTTGAGATAGCCCATGGGCGGAAGATCGTCCGACCCGCCGTTTGCCGCGACGAAGGTCGCCGCATCCACCGCCATCGGCTCGACCAGATGCAGGCTCTCCAGCAGCGTGCGGCCGCTCGCGTCCGGCGTCTCGCCGAAGAACAGCATGTCGTCGGCCACCGCATCGACCCCGAGCGCCTCGGCCGCCGCGAGAAGCCGCGCCAGACGGTCGGGGTGGAGCACATCGTCGGAATCCATCACCGCGAGCCAGTCGCCGCTGGCCGCCTCGAGCGCGCGGTTGCGCGCAGCCGACGGGCCGCCGTTCTGCGCCATCGCGATCACGCGGACGCGATCGTCCGTGGCCGCGATCTCCTGAAGCAGCGCCACGCTCTCGTCGCCCGAGGCATCGTCCACCACGATGAGTTCGAGATCCGCATGGCTCTGGCGCAGCACCGACTCCACCGCTTCGGGCAGATAGGCCGCGCCGCGGTAATTCGCCATCAGCACCGAAATCCGCATAAGTCCTCCGCCCAAGCCCGAATCGTCCCTGTGTAACCGCCCTGTGCGAAGGGCGTAACCCGGTGCAGCGCCGAGCCGCGGTCGGGGGGCCCAGTCTGCCAACTTATGCGGCACCGCGGCAAGCTGTTGCCAATGTGATCGGGGAGAGGTCGCCACGGAGGCCCGCGCCGCCTAACGTCTGGACCGAACAGAAACGGAGCCCCCGATGAGTCCCCGTCAGACCCTTCTGCGCCGCTGCCTTGCGGCGAGCCTGCCCCTCCTCCTCGCCCTGCCCGCGGCGGCGCAGGACGGACCCGCCTCCTTCCGCGAGGATTTCGACCGCATCGACGGCAAGCGCTGGTTCATCTCGGACGGCTGGACCAACGGCAAGCACCAGAACTGCGACTGGTCGCAGAAGGCGGTGCGCGCCGAGGACGGCATCCTGAAGCTGATGTATTTCACCGACCCCTCGGGCGAGGGCAAGAACCGCTGCTCGGAGATCCAGACGCAGGAGCGCTACCTGCATGGCACGTTCGAGGCCCGTGTGCGCACCGATCACCGAACCTCGGGGATCAATGCGGCCTTCTTCAGCTATATCGGCCCCGTCCATGGCGAGCCCCATGACGAGATCGACTTCGAGATCCTGACCCGCAACACCTCGTCGGTCGATGTGAACCCCTATGTCTCGGGCGAGCCGAAGAACGGGGCCAAGGTCGCGCTCGACCCGCCCACCGACGAGGACTGGCATACGTTCTCCTTCATCTGGGAGCCCGAGCGCATCCGCTGGTTCGTCGATGGCACCCTCGTCCACGAGGCGACCGAGACGCTGCCCGTGACCGCGCAGAAGATCTTCTTCAGCCACTGGAGCACCGATGTCCTGACCGAATGGATGGGGGCCTACCGCGCGCCGCAGAAGCCGGTCGCGCTCGAGGTCGATTGGGTGGCCTGGACCGCGCCGGGAGAGACGTGCCAGTTCCCCGAATCCGTGCTATGTCAGCTGGAGAACTGAGGAGACGCCTGACCCGATGACCGCCGTCCGACCGCGCTCCCCCCGCTCCGCCGGGGTCTTCATCGACGTCTGTCCGACGGCGGTTCTGGCGTTCCTCACGATCATGTGCCTGCTGCTCGTGCAGTGGGTGGGCTCGATCGCGGCGGCGGGCTTCCTCGCCTCGGGCTGCCTCCTCGTCGTCAGGCGGCCCCAGACCGCGCTTCTCGAGATCCGCCGCTACTGGATGATCTTCGCGCTCGCGGGCTGGTGCCTCTTCACGGTGCTCTGGTCGCAATATGCCTCGCTGAGCCTGCGCTACGGCATCCAGCTCTGCGTGACCTTCGCCATTGCGGTGGCCATTGCCAACCGGCTGTCGCCGCTCGTCTTCCTGCGCATCCTGTTCAGCGCGCATCTTCTGGCGGCGGTCCTGAGCGTGCTCTTCGGGCGTGTCCGGTCGGACGGGAACGGCTGGCTCGGCATCTTCGGCTCGAAGAACGCCTTCTCGCTGCCGATGTCGACGCTGATGCTCTGCGCCTTCGCCATCATGCTCGACCGCAATCAGCCGCGCAGCTGGCGGCTGGTGGCGACCGGGGCCTTCCTGCTCGGGACCTTCCTGCTGATCCAGGCCCAGTCGGCGGGCCAGCTGCTGGCCACCGGCGCGGCGCTGGCCTTCGCCCTGCCCTTCTTTCTCGGCCGCTGGCTCACCGTGACCCAGCGTCTGCTGCTGGCGGGCTTCACGCTGGGGCTCGGGATCGTGGTGACGATCCTGCTCGTCGCGCTGCAGGACGAGGTGATGGCGCTGATCCTCGAGACGACGGGCAAGGACGCGACCCTCACCGGCCGCACCGAGCTCTGGGCCCTGGCCTTCCGCGAGATCGTGCAGCATCCCTTCACCGGCGTCGGGTTCCAGGCCTACTGGGTGCCCGGAAACCCCGGAGCCGAGGCGATGTGGAGCGAGTTCGGCATCTCGGGCAAACGCGGCTTCCACTTCCACAACACCTTCATCTCGAACGCGGTCGAGATCGGCGCGATCGGGGTGGCGATGCAGGCGGCGGCGCTGTTCGGCGCGCTCGGCCTCGCGGTGCTCTGGGCGTTCCGCGAGCCTCGGGCCGAGTCCATCTTCCTCACCGCGCTGATGATGCGCAGCGCCGTGCTCAGCATGTCCGAGGTGGTGGGATACACCCAGTTCGACCTGATGACCCTGATGCTGGTGGCGGCACTGGTCTATGGCGTGCGCCGGATGCGCGAGGCGCGCCTGCCCGCCGGCGCCCCCGTCCACCGCAGGGTGCGCCTGCCGTCGGACGGCCCTCCCACCGCAGCCGCCTGAAGCCGACGCGACCGTCCCGGAGCCTCGGGCCTGACAGGGTGCAGTCCGAGACCGGCCGCACTTGCGCCTTCCGGTCGGCATCAGGATGGAGAACGGCTCCACCCCGACGCCCATGAAAAAGGAGGGGCCGCTGCCGGCGCCCTCCTGAAAGATCAGCGTTCGATGTCCCGCCGCGGCGGGCGCGCGCCCCTAGTTCGTCGAGGGCGCCCGCAGGGTCATCTGCACCATGTCGCCCGGTTCGAGCCGGACATCCATCGCGTCGGGGATCTGGCGCATCTCGTTGCCCGAAAAGCGCATCACCACGACATCGCTCATGGCGGCGATGGTCGAGGGGTCGGCCGCCACATCCTTGCCGCCCGCCTGACTCAGGAGCGACACCGACAGGCTGCGCTGCGTGTCGATCTTGCGGTCCATCTCGAGGATCTGCGCCTCGACCTCCTGCAGCTGCGAGGCGATCTCGGACGAGCGGCCGTCGATCAGCGCGATCCGGTCGCGCTCGGCGGTGGTGATGCCCTGACGCGCGCGCAGGATGGCCGTGGAGGTGTCGAGCAGCTGGCTCTCGACCGTCGACAGGGTGCGCTGGGTCTCAAACAGGCGGCCGCTGGCGACGAGGCCGCGCTCGGATAGGTTCTTGGCGTTGGCGGTCTCCTTCTCGGCCAGCGCGCGCTGGGTCTCGAGCTGACCCGTCTTGGCCTGCAGCGCCTCGATCTCGGCCTTCAGGAGCTCGCTCTGGGCGTCGATGGCGGCGAGGTTCCGGTCGACCTGATCGCGGCGGAGATCCATGAAGGACTGCTCCTCGGCCAGCAGCGCACGTCCCCGCGCCGTGTCGAGCTCGGGCACCGGGCCGAGCTCGGTCTGGTTGTCCCGCTCTGCCAGAAGCCGCGCGCGCCGGGCCATCATCCCCTCGCGGCTGTCGAGAAGGATGCGCAGCGCCCCCTCCTCGGAGATCAGGTCGCGCACGAGGGCGGGCGTGCTGCGGATCTCGTCGCTGGGGCCGCCCGCCATGGCGATGGCCTGCCGTGCGGTCAGGCCCGGGCGGAAGACGACCTCGCCCGGCTCGCGCACATGGCCCGCGACGATGATCGGGCGGTATTCGGCGATCTCGATGGTCGCGTCGGGCATGTCCGGCAGCGCGAGGCGCTCCATCAGCCCGTCGGCAATCAGCGTGCCGAGCTGGGCGGGCGTGTGGCCCGCGGCCTCGACCGGGCCGAGGAACGGGACGGAGATCGTGCCATCCGCATTGACGCGATATTCCCCCGTCATCGCCTCCCACTCGCGCATGGTGCCGTCGACGGGCTGCCATTCCAGCACCCGCAGGCGGAGCAGGTCGCTCTCGCTGATCGTGTAGCTGTCGGCCAGAACAACGCCGGGGACGAGCGCGGCGACGAACAGGGGAAGGAGGTGACGGCGCAGGGCGGCCATTCGGATACCTTTCTGAACATGAAGGCGCGGCGGGAGCTTCCGCCGCGGCCGCTGCCAAAAGGAGTGGGACGTCAGCAGGAGCCGCGCGAGCGAAGCACCGCCGGGACCGTGCGCAGGATGATCGCGAGGTCGGCAAGGACGGTCCAGCGCATCACATAGTAGCGGTCCAGCAGGACGCGCTGCCGGTAGCTGAGGTCACTGCGGCCGCTCACCTGCCACATGCCGGTGAGGCCCGGACGGGTGCGCAGATAGTGACCGGCCGACCCGCGGTAGCGGCGCAGCTCGGCAGCGACCACCGGGCGCGGGCCCACGACGCTCATTTCGCCCGCGAGGATGTTGAACAGCTGCGGCAGTTCGTCGATCGACAGCATCCGGATCACGGCCCCGATCGGGGTCACCCGCGGATCCTTGCGGAGCTTGCGGTCACGCTCCCATTCCCGCTGCGCCTCGGGGTTGGCGCGCAGATAGCGTTCGAGCACCACGTCGCCGTCCACCACCATCGAGCGGAATTTCCAGCAGCGGAAGGTCCGCCCGCCGAACCCCACGCGCTGGTGGCCGTAGAGGATCGGGCCGTTGCTGCCGAACCAGATGATCAGCGCCACGCCGATCATGAGCGGCGCCAGAGCGATCAGCGCCGTCACCGCGATGGCCACGTCGATGAGGCGCTTCAGCACACCTCCCACGGGAGCCGAGGCCGCCTCGGCAACCGGAGGCAGCGAGGACAGGTAGAGGTGATCCGGACTGACGTTGTCCGGAGTCAAAGACGATTGTGGATTGAATTCCATGAAACACCTGTTGCTTTTGAGTGTCGCCACTCAGGCACGGACCGACTTTAATCCAGAAATTGCTGAGCCTTGTCGTGCCAAGTCTTCCGGGTTGATTATTGTCCAAATGAGAACAAGAATTTCTAACGCTTTCGCTAAAGTGTCAAGACATGCCCATTTTCAGGGCGGTTTCTTCATCGTGGATGTGCGGATTTTCGCTGCACCCGCGAAATTGGATGATCCTAATCATTCTGAACACTGGGGTTCCACCATGAGGCGAGGGTGATTCTCCGGCGAGGCTCCAGCTTCTATGATCCTCGCTGATTCTAGGCATTTTTCAAGGCCGAGATTGATTGTTCGCGCCCTGCGGGGATCCCGGAATCCCCCGCAACTCAAGGAAGTAATTGCAACATCTCCAGGTAGAACGAACGCGGCGCACGGTGAGCGTGGCGCGAAGAACCGGACGCCCCTGCCCCGGCCCACCGGAAAGCCTCCGGGAAGATCAAGGTCCCTTTCCCACCGCAGGCGGAGCCCCGCCGCTGCAGCTGCATCGATCTTCCGCGGCGGCGCAGCACGGGCGCGGACCTCCTGTGATGAACGGTTGGGCGGCCGGACAGGGTCGCAGCCCCTCCAGAGACCCGCCAACACGCGGCGTCCGGGATGGTTCCCCCAGAGGCCCGGTCCTCGTGCCCGAAAGCTCGCGCGCCCCGGCCACAGGAAAGGGCCTCGGACCCGGCGCCGGACCTGCGTGCTTTACCCCCGGCGCCCGCTCGTCTAAGCAGATGATCGAAAAAGAGAGAGGCCCATGCGCATCCTGATCACGAACGACGACGGCATCAACGCTCCCGGCCTTGAGGTGCTCGAGCAGATCGCCCTCGAACTGGCAGGCCCCGACGGCGAGGTCTGGACCGTCGCCCCCGCCTTCGAGCAGTCCGGCGTCTCGCACGCGATCAGCTACACGCATCCGATGATGATCGCCAAGCTCGGGCCGCGCCGCTACGCAGCGGAGGGGAGTCCGGCCGACTGCGTGCTCGCCGCCCTCTACGACGTGCTGCAGGGCGCCCGCCCCGACCTCGTCCTGTCGGGCGTGAACCGGGGAAACAACTCCGCCGAGAACGTGCTCTATTCCGGCACGGTGGGCGGCGCGCTCGAGGCGGCGCTGCAGGGGCTGCCTGCCATCGCCCTGTCGCAGTTCCTCGGCCCCGAAACGGAGGGTCTTGCCGATCCGTTCGAATGCGCCCGCACCCATGGCGCGCGCATCGTGCGCCTCCTCCTTGAGCGCGGGCTCTGGGACGGCGAGGATTACAGGCTGTTCTACAACGTGAACTTCCCGCCCGTGCCGGCTGCGAACCTGCGCGGCCATCGCGTGGCGGCGCAGGGCTTCCGGCGCGACACCTCCTTCGGGGTCGAGCCGCACATGTCGCCCTCGGGTCGCCGCTTCCTCTGGATCCGAGGCGGCGCCCAGCAGAGCCCGACGCTGCCCGGCACCGACGCGGCCGTGAACCTCGAAGGGTTCGTCTCGATCACGCCGCTGCGCGCGGATCTGACCGCCCATGACCGGCTGGCCGAGCTGGAGGCGCTCATCGGATGACGGCAGAGGCAGACGGGGAGGATCCGGCCGAACGCAAGATGCGGTTCCTGTTCGCCGTCCGCTCGCGGGGCGTCACGGATGCCCGCGTGCTCGCCGCCATGGAAAGGATCGACCGCGGCGCCTTCGTCCGCGGCATCTTCGCCGACCGTGCCTACGAGGACATGCCGCTGCCCATCGCCTGCGGCCAGACCATCAGCCAGCCCTCGGTCGTGGGGCTGATGAGCCAGGCGCTGGCGGTGAACCCGCGCGACAAGGTGCTCGAGGTGGGAACCGGCTCGGGCTATCAGGCCGCCGTCCTGAGCCAGCTCGCCCGCCGCGTCTACACCGTCGACCGTCATCGCCGCCTCGTGCGCGAGGCGACGGAGGTCTTCCACCGCCTGTCCCTGACCAACATCACCGCGCTCATTGCGGACGGCAGTTTCGGCCTGCCCGAGCAGGCCCCGTTCGACCGGATCCTCGTCACTGCCGCCGCCGAGGACCCGCCCGGCCCCCTGTTGGCACAATTGAAGATCGGCGGTATCATGGTCGTCCCGGTCGGCCAGACCGATGCGGTGCAGAACCTGATCAAGGTGACCCGGCTCGAGCAGGGTTACGATTACGAGGAACTTCGTCCGGTGCGCTTCGTGCCTCTGGTCGAAGGCATCGGGTCGGACTGACCCGTCACCGGGGATTGCCCGGACAGTCCGCCGGCGCAGAGCAGTGCCGAAGTGGCTCCGGGATCCCGCCCGGGCGATCGACAAGCTCCGGGATCAACCCGGACCGCAAGACGAGAGGCAGAGCATGTTCCACCGTCCCACGCGCGCAGGCGCCCTTTGCATGACGGCAACGCTGACGATCCTCGCCGCCTGCAGCAGTTCGGAGCTAGACTGGGATCTGCGCGGTCGCCCCGGCGGACTCAGCACGTCCGAGGCAGCGCGGGCGGTCAGCGCCCCCCGCCCCCGCGCCGACGATCGCGGGATCATCTCCTATCCGACCTATCAGGTGGCCGTCGCCCGTCAGGGCGAGACGGTCGCCTCGCTCTCGAGCCGGCTCGGGCTCGATGCCACGCAGGTCGCGAGCTACAACGCCCTCTCGCCGCAGAACCCTCTCCGCGCGGGAGAGGTGGTCGTGCTGCCGCAACGGGTGGCGGCAGCGCCTGCCGTGGCCCCGGCGCCCGTCATGACGGCGCCCGGCGCGGCCAGCCCCGGCGGCATCGACGTGACCGCCATCGCCACG
>NZ_MABH01000065.1 GCF_001720585.1 Cereibacter johrii
GCCGGGGCTGCGGCTTCGGCCGCCGGAGCCGCGGCTTCAACCGGGGCCGCAGCCTCTTCGGCCGGCGCGGCAGCGACCGGCCACGGCTCCGAGCCCTGGTAGTAGTTCGCGATCCACGGGGTCGTCGTCAGCACGGCCCCATGAACCACGAGCGACGCGACGGCGACGGAGCCCAGCAGCAGCGGAACGCCGAGGTTGGGGTTCACCGTCAGCCACATCTTCGAGTTGTTCATCTTTACCTCTCCCTCAGCCGAGCCACGGCGTCGCCGCCGCCGCCAGGAAATGCGCGATCAGGGCCATGCCGCCGAACACGCGCGTGCCCAGGATGAGCTGCTTATGCACCTCTTCCGCTTCGGCGATCGTCAGGCCGCTCGGCCAGACCTTTTTCGGATCATCGGTCACTTGTACTCTCCCGAATGTGCTTCCTCGATGCGTGTAGGGCCTGCACGCTAGGCTTCGAAAACGGCAGATCCCGCTGGCCTGGATGGTTGCCAAATGCCGCCCGGCGCCCTTACCGAATTCTCGACGCTTCGACCCTGTATCGAATCCCTGACATTCGCAATGTCCGCATGACCTGACAGAAGCCTTGAAAGGTGCGACTTATTGCCGGACGCTGCCCGGAAGGGTGCCGCAAGACCACTTTGCTCAGCTTCCGCGGTAGGTGGAGTAGCCGTAGGGCGACAGAAGGAGGGGCACATGATAATGCGCCGCCGCATCCGCGATGCCGAAGCGGATCGGGATCTCGTCCAGAAAGAGCGGCGACGCGGCCCCGAGCCCGCCCGCGCGCAGATAGGCGCCGGCCTCGAAGGTGATCTCATAGGTGCCCGGCACCAGCGCCGCGCCCTCGAGCAGCGGCCGGTCCGTGCGCCCGTCGTCATTCGTCACCGCCGTGCCGATCTCGCTGCGGTTGCCGCCCTCGAGGCGGCAGAGCACGATCCGCACCCCGGCGGCCGGCCGGCCCTGCGCGGTGTCGAGCACATGCGTCGTCAGTCGTCCCATCGCATCCTCCTGTCTGAGGAGGCCAGACTGCCGCCTTTCGGCGCGGGATGCGAGGGCCGCCGCGGCGCCCCGTCCGGAGGGGCTTGCGGGCGCCGCCGCTTCCCGCTTTCCTGCACGGGCCCGCCCGCGGGAAGAAGGAGCCTCCGATGAACCGATATCCCCGAGACATGCGCGGCCACGGGCCCACTCCGCCCGATGCGGCCTGGCCCGGCGGCGCCCGGATCGCGGTCTCGATCGTGCTGAACTACGAGGAGGGCGGCGAGAACTGCCTCCTGCACGGCGATGCGCAGTCGGAAGCCTTCCTGTCCGACATCGCCGGCGCCCAGCCCTGGCCGGGTCAGCGACACTGGAACATGGAATCGATCTACGATTACGGCGCCCGCGCGGGCTTCTGGCGGCTGCACCGGCTCTTCACCGGCCTGAACATCCCGGTGACCGTCTATGGCGTGGCCACCGCGCTGGCCCGTTCGCCCGAGCAGGGGGCGGCGATGAAATCTGCCGGCTGGGAGATCGCCTCGCACGGGCTGAAATGGGTCGAGCATCGCGACATGCCCGAAGAGGAGGAGCGCCGCCAGATCGCCGAGGCGGTCCGGCTGCATACCGAGGTGGTGGGCGAGCGGCCGCGCGGCTGGTACACGGGGCGCTGCTCGGTCAATACGGTGCGGCTCACCGCGGAAGAGGGCGGCTTCGACTGGATCTCGGATACCTATGACGACGACCTGCCCTACTGGCTCGAGACCGGCACGCGCGACCAGCTGGTGATCCCCTATACGCTCGAGGCCAATGACATGCGCTTCGCCACGGCCCCGGGCTACATCGAGGGCGAGCAGTTCTTCACCTATCTGCGCGACAGCTTCGACACGCTCTATGCCGAAGGCTGCGCGGGGCAGGCGAAGATGTTCTCGATCGGCCTCCATTGCCGGCTGATCGGGCGCCCCGGCAAGATCGCGGGGCTGAAGCGGTTTCTGGACTATGCCCGCACCCACGAGCGGGTCTGGTTCCCGCGCCGGGGCGACATCGCCCGCCACTGGCACGAAACCCATCCCCACCGCCGCCGCCCGCGGCCCTCGCGCATGGACCGCGAGAGCTTCGTGGGCCATTTCGGCGGGATCTACGAACATTCGCCCTGGATCGCCGAACGCGCCTTCGAGCTGGAACTGGGCCCCGCCCATGACAGCCCCGCGGGCCTCGCCAATGCACTCGCCCGCATCTTCCGCAGCGCCACGCCCGCGGAACGGCTGGGCGTGCTCAAGGCCCACCCCGATCTCGCAGGCAAGCTCGCGCAGGCGCGGCGGCTGACGGCCTCCTCCTCCTTCGAACAGTCGAGCGCCGGGCTCGACGCGCTCACCGACGCCGAGCGGGCCGAGTTCGCCACCCTCAATGCCGATTATGTGGCCAAGCACGGCTTTCCCTTCATCATTGCCGTGCGCGACCACGACAAGGCGGGCATCCTCGCGGCCTTCGAGACCCGGCTCGCCCACGACAGCGCCACCGAATTCGCCACCGCCTGCCGGCAGGTGGAACGTATCGCCGAACTCCGGCTTCAGGACATGCTGAAATGACCTCCTATCACGCTCCCGTGGGCGGCCTGCCGCCCCAGACCCAGCTCATGACCGGCCGGGCCGTCTTCACCGAGGCCTATGCCTTCATCCCCCGCGGCGTCTTCTCGGACATCGTGACGAGCGCGCTGCCCGGCTGGAGCCAGACGAAGCTCTGGATGATCGCCCGCCCGATGACCGGCTTTTCCGAGACCTTCTCGCAATATGTGATGGAAGTGGCCCCGGGCGGCGGTTCGGACGCGCCCGAGCCCGAGGCCGGGGCGCAGGCGGTGCTCTTCGTCACCCACGGCGAGGTCTGGCTCTCGCTCGACGGGCAGGAGCATGAGCTGGGGCCGGGCGGCTATGCCTATATTCCCGCGGGCTGCCGCTGGCGGCTGCACAATGGCAGCCACGAGCCCGCCCGCTTCCACTGGGTGCGCAAGCTCTACGAGCCGGCGCCCGGCATAAGCCCGCCCGCGGCCTTCGTCACCAACGAGCGCGAGATCGCCCCCGTGGCCATGCCGGAGACGGGCGGCCGCTGGGCCACCACGCGCTTCGTCGATCCCGCCGATCTCGCCCACGACATGCATGTGAACATCGTGACCTTCCAGCCGGGCGGGCTCATCCCCTTCGAGGAGACCCATGTGATGGAACACGGGCTCTTCGTGCTCGAGGGCAAGGCGGTCTACAAGCTCAACCGCGACTGGGTCGAGGTGGAGGCGGGCGACTTCATGTGGCTGCGCGCCTATTGCCCCCAGGCCTGCTATGCGGCGGGCCCCGGCCCCTTCCGCTACCTCCTCTACAAGGATGTGAACCGCCACGCGAAGCTCCGCGGCCCCGGCGCCTTCGGCCGCTGATCCCGGCCCCGGGGCGCCCGCCCCGGCGCCCTTCATTCACTCTGTCCAAATATCCTCGGGGGGAGCCCGGCGCAGCCGGGCCGGGGGGCAGACAGCCCCCCGCCTCCGCGGAGCCCCAGGCCCGACAGGAGGCAAGATGCCCCATCCCCCGATCCGCCCCGAGCCGCTCACCGCCGCAGGCTTCGCCCCGTTCGGCGACCTCATTGCGGCCGAGGGTCCGCCGGACCGGCTCATCAACCAGGGGCTCTGCGGCCGCTGGCACGACCGCGCCCGGCTCGATTTCGGCCCCGCCGGCCGCGCGGGCCTCTCGATCTTCCGGGCCGAGCCGCGCCACCTGCCCTACCGGCTGGAGATGGTCGAACGCCATCCCGAGGGCTCGCAGGCCTTCCTGCCGATGACCGATCATCCGTTCCTCGTCGTCGTGGCGCCCGACGAAGGCGGCCGCCCCGGCACGCCGCGCGCCTTCCGGACCGCGCCCGGACAGGGCATCAACCTCCACCTCGGGACCTGGCACGGCGTGCTGACGCCGCTCGCCGAGCCCGGCCTCTTCGCCGTCCTCGACCGGATCGGCGACAGTCCCAATCTCGAGGAGCACTGGTTCGAGGAGGCCTGGACGATCGAGGACTGATCGCCCCGATCCTTCGAGCCTGCAGCCTGCCTTCCGCGGCGCCCGCGCCCCTTCTTCATGCGTCCCGGACATGAGTAAGGCGCCCGGGATCCGGGCGCCTCGGCCGCTTTCCGCCGCCGTCAGTCGGGCGTGTGGCAGACCGCCTCGATCCGATGGCCGTCCGGGTCGAGCACCAGGGCCGCATAATAGTTCGGGTGATACTCGGGCCGCAGGCCCGGCTCGCGGTCGTTCCGGCCGCCGGCCCTCAGAGCCGCGGCATGGAAGGCGTCGACCGCAGGACGCGAGCGGGCGACGAAGGCCAGATGCGCCTCACGCACCTGGCGGGCGTTGCGGCCGGAGCGGATCTCGTTGATCGAGAAGGCTTCCACCCCGTCGCCCACCCAGTGGACACCGCTGCGCGCGGCACGCCCCGTAGGGATTCCGAGGCGCCCAAGGGCTGCGTCATAGAAGCACCGTGAACGCTCCAGATCTGTCACATGCAAGGAACATTGGTCGATCATCTTGCCTCCCCCCAGATGAGATGAACCGCCAGCTACAACTTCCGACTCCTGTTCCTGTTCCCGAGAGTCGCCCATAAAGTGTAATCCCCGCCCTGCCCTCCGCATAACGCTTTGTTGCATTGCCCGATCGGCATGCAGGAGGCCCCCTCCGCCTGCCCTTCCAGAGGCGCAACCCCCCGCCGGGGCGCTTTCGCCCTTGCCAAGTGCAGCTGCAGCATTTTTCATGCACCGGAACGCTTTTTCCGCATGACGGCAACCGGAGGCGCCCAGATGGTCCAGTCGAGCCCTGCAACCACCCGGCGCGCACGAGGTCGGCCGAAGGCGGCCGAGGACAAGACCGAGCAGAACACCGTCCAGTCGCTCGACCGCGCCCTCGCCATGCTCCGCCTGCTCAGCCAGTCCGAGGGCATGACCCTCTCGGAGCTCGCAGCCGAGAGCGGCGAGGCGGCCGCCACCGTCTACCGGGCGCTGGTCACGCTTCAGGCGCACCAGATGATCGAGATGGAAGAGCAGGGTCAGGTCTGGCACATCGGGAGCGGCGCCTTCCGCGTCGGATCGGCCTTCCTGCGCCGGGCGAAATTCGTGGAGCGCGCGCGCCTGCCGATGGACCGGCTCATGCGCGCCGCGGGCGAGACGGCGGCCCTCGGCGTCGAGGCCGACGGGCGGGTGATGCATCTCGCGCAGGTCGAGACGAGGCAGGCGATCCGCGCCTACTTCCCCGAGGGATCCTCCGCGCCGCTCCATGCCACGGCGGTCGGCAAGGCGCTGCTCGCCTGGTATCCCGAGGAACGGATCGAGACGATCCTCGACCGCGAGGGTCTGGCGAAATTCACCTCGCTCACCATCACCTCCGCCTCCACCCTGATGCGCGACCTCGCGCGGACGCGCGACCGCGGCTATGCGCTGGAGGATCAGGAGGGCGCCGAGGGCATGCGCGCGGTGGCGGCGCCGGTGTTCAACAGCTTCGGCGAGCCGGTGGCGGCCATCACGCTCGCGGGCCCCGCCTTCCGGCTCAGCCTGTCGGACAGCACCCGCCTCGGCACCCTCGTCCGGGAGGCCGCCGACGAAGTGACCGAGGCCACGGGCGGCGTACGCGGCTGAGGCGCGGGCGGCTCAATCGCCGAGCGCCGCGGATCCGGCGGCGGCTGCGCGGCGGTGAAGGTGGGCAATCAGGCCCGCCTCGAGCTTCAGACGCGCGGCCAGATCGGCGAGATAGCTGCCCTCGGCGACGGAGCCATGGCCGGCCGCCAGCAGGGACGCCGCATAGATGCCCGCCGCCTCCTCGGGCGTCCGGGCCAGCCGCGCGATGCGCCCCGCGTCCTGCAGCGCCTCGAGCTCGGCCGCGATCAGGGCCTGCGCGTCGCAGTCGAGATCGAGTTCCCGCAGGCGGCGGTGGATGAAGCGCCGCTCCTCGCGGCAGACGCGCCCTCCGGACTTGGCGGCCGCCACCATCGCCTGCAGGAGCCGCTCGCACAGCCCCTCGGCGGCGGCGCCGTCCGCGTCAAGCCCGAGCGCTCTCCCCTCCCCGCCCGGAGCCCCGGCCATCGCCTCGCGCCCATCCCGCCAGTCGGCCCAGGCACGGCCGGCCACGACACAGGAGAGCGCCACGATGCCGCGGCGCGCCGCGGCACCTTCAACGCAGCAGCGCGAGCGGTCGCCCAGCAGGAATCCCGCGATCAGATCGGCAAGACCGCTGCAGCCGGATCCTTCGGCCGCAGTGCCGGCCAGCCTTGCCGGATGACAGCCTCCGGTCGGGCGCTCCGCCGGTCCACCGCGCAGAAATCCGGTCTCGTCCATCTCCGGCCTCCTCTGCAGACATCTGAGGCCCATATGGGAAGGCGGCCGCGCCCGCGCAATCGGAGGGGCGCCGGGATGTGGCTGGAACAACGACAGCGTCTCCTTGTCGCGTCTGCGCATAAACCGACCGAAAGAATCAGCCTTTACAAGTCCGACTGATTCAGTCACCTTTCCCCTGCATCCAAGCCAGCCCACGAGGGTCAGCCCGGAGTCCTTCAGCCAGATACGGAGGTTCCATGTCTCGACAGCTGCCCGACCCGGGCTTCACCGAACTGCTTCGCCAGGCGCTGGAAGGGTTCCTGCCCTCCGGCTCGCTCGATCTCCTTTTCGACCGGATGGAGCGTCTGGCATGAACGCGATGACCGACCCGATGGAGCTGATCGAGGCGGGGATCCCCGTGCACGACGCGCGCTCCCTGACCGATGGCGGAACCCAGGCCCGGATCCTTCTCGACGGGCAGATCTACTGCCTCCGCATCACCCGCGCCGGCAAATTGATCCTGACGAAATGAAGTCCGGGCGCGGGACGGCGCAGCCGCCCGCCCCCTCCAGACAGAGAGCCGCCATGAAAGCACGCCTTCTCGCCCTCGCCACCGTCGCGCCCTGCGCGCTCCTGCCGCTGCCCGCGCTAGCGGTCGAGCGGTCGGAGGTCGTCGAGACCTATGCCGACATCGCCGAGGCCACCTATGCCGACAGCCTCGCCACGGCGCGGGAGCTGCAGACGGCGGTGAAGGCGCTTGTCGACCAGCCCTCCGAGGCCGCGCTCATGGCTGCGCGCTCCGCCTGGCTTGCGGCGCGCGTGCCTTACCAGCAGTCCGAGGCCTTCCGCTTCGGCAATCCGATCGTGGACGACTGGGAGGGCAAGGTGAACGCCTGGCCGCTCGACGAGGGGCTGATCGACTATGTGGATGCAAGCTACGGCGGCGCCACCGAGGAGAACGACCTCGCGGCGCTGAACGTGATCGCCACGCCGAAATTCACCCTGTCGGGCACCGAGATCGACGCGACCGAGATCACGCCGGAGCTCATCTCGGGCACGCTGCACGAGGCGGACGGGATCGAGGCCAACGTGGCCTCGGGCTATCACGCCATCGAGTTCCTGCTCTGGGGCCAGGATCTGAACGGGACGGAGGCGGGCGCCGGCGACCGGCCCTTCACCGACTATGCGACGGGCGAGGCCTGCACCGGCGGCAACTGCGACCGGCGCGCGGCCTATCTCGTGGCCGCGACCGACCTTCTGGTGAGCGACCTCGACTACATGGCCGCGCAATGGGCCGACGGCGGTGCGGCGCGCGTGGCTGTGACCGAAGATCCCGAGAAGGGCCTTCGGGCGATGCTCACCGGCATGGGCAGCCTCTCCTACGGCGAGCAGGCGGGTGAGCGGATGAAGCTCGGGCTCATGCTGAACGACCCCGAGGAAGAGCACGACTGTTTCTCGGACAATACCCACAACAGCCACTATTACGACGGGCTGGGCATCCGGAACGTCTATCAGGGTCACTATGCCCGCGTCGACGGCAGCACGGTCGAGGGTCCGTCGCTGTCCGATCTGGTGGCCGAGGCGGATCCCGAACTCGACAAGGTGCTGACGGGCCAGCTCGATGCCACGGTGGACCGGCTCGACGCGCTGCGGACGGCGGTCGCGGGCGGCATGGCCTACGACCAGATGCTCGCGCCCGGCAATGCCGAGGGCGAGGCGCTCATCATGGGCGCCGTCGATGCGCTGGTGACGCAGACCGCCTCGATCGAGCGCGCCACCACCGCCCTGGGCCTCACCGGCGTTGCCTTCGAAGGATCGGACAGCCTCGACAACCCGAACGCCGTCTTCCAGTGACCTCGACCTTGCCGGGCCGCAACCTTCCCGAGGGGCGGCCCGGCTAGAACAGGCGGGACGCAACCCCGCCGGGAGAGACCGATGATCGTCTGCCATTGCATGGGCATCACCGACAAGGACATCCGCTCCGCCATCGACTGGATGCGCGCCTCGGATCCCGAGACCATCGTCACTCCCGGCAAGATCTACCGCGCGCTCGGCAAGCGGGCCGATTGCGGCGGCTGCATGCCCCATTTCCTTGACACGATGCGGAAGTGCGACAGTTTTGAGGTGCCAGTGAACCTGCGCGGCCTCCGCCGCGCCACAACCGCGGGAATGAACGGGAATGCAGGGTGACGCAAAGGTCATTGAATATCTGAATGCGGCGCTCCGGTCGGAGCTGACTGCCGTCAGCCAGTACTGGCTGCATTACCGGCTTCAGGAAGACTGGGGCTTCGGCAGCATCGCCCACAAGTCGCGCAAGGAGAGCATCGAGGAGATGCACCATGCCGACAAGCTCATCCAGCGCATCATCTTCCTCGGGGGCCATCCGAACCTGCAGCGGCTCGACCCGCTGCGCATCGGCCAGACCCTGCGCGAGACGCTCGATGCCGACCTTGCCGCCGAGCACGATGCCCGCACCCTCTATATCGAGGCGCGCGACCACTGCGAGAAGGTGCGCGACTATCCCAGCAAGATGCTCTTCGAGGAGCTGATCGCCGACGAGGAAGGCCATATCGACTATCTCGAGACCCAGATCGACCTGATGGGCTCGATCGGCGAGCAGAATTACGGGATGCTCAACGCAAAGCCGGCCGACGAAGCCGAGTGACGCCCGGCGTGGCGGGGCCGGTCCTGGAGATCAGCCGGGATCGGCTTGCCTGACCGGCGCCGGCTTCCCCCTCAGGGAACCGGGCTTCCTGCGGGCGGGCGAGGCCTCTTTTTCCGATTGAAAGACTCGGGGAATGGCGCGAGACAGGCGGGGAAAGGATTCCGCCCCATGTCCCGTTTGCCCGTTCTGCTCAGTCTCCTGGCCTTTCCCGTCGCAGCCGAGCCGCTGGATCCGCCCAACCTGACCGTGGTGCCGCGGACGGCGGCCGAGGCGGCGCGGATCGCGGGTGTCCTCGCAGCGCCCACCGACTTCTCGGCGCCGGAGGCCTTCGAGGCGATGCCCGGCGGCGCTGCGAGCGTGCGGGCGCGGGACACGTCGGATGCCTTCTCGCTCTCTTCGGGCAACATGCCCTTCGAGCGCGAGATGGACTTCAAGCTCGGCAACGGGCTCTTCCGCAAGCTGTGGGTGGCCTCGCCCTCCTCGACGCAGGCGTCCGACGGGCTCGGGCCGCTCTACAATGCGCGCGGCTGCCAGAACTGCCACCTGAAGGACGGGCGCGGCCATGTGCCGGAGGGCCCCGGAGACGAGGCGGTCTCGATGTTCCTGCGGCTCTCGGTGCCGGGCGGACCCACCCCCGAGGGGATCGAGGAATGGATCGCCACCAGCGCCGAGCCCACCTACGGCGGCCAGCTTCAGGATTTCGCGGCCCCCGGCCTCGTGCCCGAGGGCCGGATGCGGATCGACTGGCAGGAGGTGCCGGTCACGCTCGGCGACGGCACGGTGGTGACACTGCGCAAACCCTCCTACTCGGTCGAGGATCTGGGCTACGGGCCGATGGCGGCCGATGCGATGCTCTCGCCCCGCGTCACGCCGCAGATGATCGGTCTGGGACTTCTCGAGGCGATCCCCGCCGCCGACATCCTCGCCCATGCCGATCCGGACGACCGCGACGGCGACGGCATCTCGGGCCGGCCGAGCTTCGTCTGGTCGGCCGAAGCCGATGCGCCGATGCTGGGCCGCTTCGGGCTCAAGGCAGGCGCGCCCACCGTGCTCCAGCAATCGGCCGCGGCCTTCTCGGGCGACATGGGCATCGCCAACACGCTCTTCCCCGAGCCCTGGGGCGAATGCAGCGAGGCGCAGGCCGCCTGCCGCGCGGCGCCGCACGGGATCGAGCCCGGCAAGCGCGACGATCTCGAGATCGACCGCACGGGCCTTGCCCTGACCGCCTTCTACGCCCGCAACCTCGCCGTTCCCGAGCGGCGGCGGGTCGAGGATCCGCAGGTGCTGCGCGGCAAGCAGCTCTTCCACGAGGCGGGCTGCCCCGCCTGCCATGTGCCGAAATTCGTGACCCACCGGCTGAAGGACCAGCCCGAGCAGAGCTTCCAGCTGATCTGGCCCTATACCGACCTTCTCCTGCACGACATGGGCGAGGGGCTGGCCGACGGGCGTCCCGAGGGCCGCGCCACCGGGCGCGAATGGCGCACCGCGCCGCTCTGGGGCATCGGGCTGACCGAACAGGTGAGCGGACATGCGAACTTCCTCCATGACGGTCGCGCCCGCTCCATCCTCGAGGCGGTGCTCTGGCACGGCGGCGAGGCCGAAGCCGCCAGGGCCCGCGTCATGGCCCTGCCCGCCCCCGACCGTGCCGCCCTCGTTGCCTTCGTGGAGGATCTCTGATGCGTCCTGCCCTCTCCGCCCCGCTCTGGGGCCTGCTCGCCCTTCTGGCCGCCGCGCCGCTCCGCGCGGGCGTGCCCGAGGCGGTCAGCGAGGCCATCCTGCCCGGCTATGAAGGCTTCACCGCTGCCACCGCAGCCCTCGACACGGCCGCCCGCGCCGACTGCAGCGCCGAGGCGCTGAAGGCGCCCTGGAACGCGGCCTTCGACGCCTGGATGGCGGTCTCGCATCTGCGCATCGGACCGTCCGAGACCGACGGGCGCGCCCTCGCCATCGCCTTCTGGCCCGACCCGAAGGGCAGCGGCGCCCGCACGCAGGCGCGCCTCCTCGATGCGGCCGACCCGGCCCTCCTTGCGCCCGAGCGGTTCGCCGAGGTCTCGGTTGCGGCCCGCGGCCTCTTCGCGCTCGAGCGGCTGCTCTACGATCCGGCCTTTGCCGGCGACTATGCCTGCGCGCTCACCCGCGCGACGGCGGCGGATCTGGCCCGCATGGCCGCCGATCTCGAGACCGACTGGCGCGAGACCTTCGCGCCGCTCGTGCTGACGGCGGGCAGCGAGGGCAACGACCGCTTCCTGACCGAGGCCGAGGCGCGGCAGGCGCTGTTCACCCAGCTCATGGCGGGGCTCGAATTCACCGCCGACCAGCGGCTCGGCCGCCCGCTCGGCAGTTTCGACCGGCCCCGTCCGGAGCGGGCCGAGGCCCGGCTCTCGGGCCGCAGCCTGCGCAATGTCGAACTCTCGCTCGCAGCCCTCGAACGGCTGGCGCTGGCGCTGGCCCCCGACAGCCCCCGCACCCGCGAGGGCTTCGATCAGGCGCGGTCGCGTGCCGCCAACCTCGACGATCCGCGGTTCGACGGTGTGGCGGACCCCTCGGGGCGGCTCCGGGTGGAGATCCTGCAGCAGCGCCTGCATGCGCTCCGCGACGTGCTCTCGGCCGAGGTCGGCGGCGCGCTGGGCGTGAGCGTGGGCTTCAACGCCGCGGACGGAGACTGAGATGGCCACGCGACGCCACATCCTCGCTGGTCTCGTCGCCTCGGCCCTGCCGCGCCTGAGCTGGGCCGATGCGGGCAGCCCCGCCTTCCTCGCCGCCGCGCGGATGTCCTCGGGCGCCTTCGCGCTGCACGGTCTGACCGAGGCGGGCGCCATGCTCTTTGCGATCCCGCTGCCCGCACGCGGCCATGCCGCCGCCGCCCATCCGACCCGGGCCGAAGCCGTGGCCTTCGCCCGCCGCCCCGGCACCTACGCGCTGGTGATCGGCTGCGCGAGCGGCACGCTGCGCGCCCGCCTGACGCCGCCCGACGGGCGGCAGTTCAACGGCCATGGCGCCTATTCCGCGGACGGAGCCCTTCTCTACACCTCCGAGGTCGTGGCCGAGACCTCCGAGGGCGTGGTCGGCGTCTGGGATACCGCCGGCTGGCATCGGGTGGACGAGTTCCCCTCGGGCGGCATCGGCCCGCACGAGCTGCGCCGCCTGCCCGGCTCGGACGATCTGGTGGTGGCCAACGGCGGCATCCGGACCGATCCGCAGGACCGCAGCAAGCTCAACATCGAGACGATGCGCCCGAACCTCTCCTACCTCTCGCCCGACGGTGCGATTCTGGAACAGGCCGAACTGCCCGAGGAGCTGCGGCAGAACTCGATCCGCCACCTTGCCCTGGCCGAGGACGGGACGGTCGCCTTCGCGATGCAGTGGGAGGGCGATCCGGCCGAGCCCGTGCCGCTGCTGGGCCTGCATCGCCGCGGCGAGGCGCTGCGGCTCTGCCCTCCGCGCGAGGAGGATCTCTTCGCCATGCGCGGCTATGCGGGCTCCATCGCCCGCTCGGAGGGGATGATCGCGCTCACCTCGCCGCGGGGCGGGGTCGTCCAGCTCCATGCCGAGGACGGCGCGCCGCTCGCCACGCTGGCGCGGCCCGATGCCTGTGGCGTGGCCCCGCTGCCGGGCGGCTTCCTCGTGACCGACGGCGGCGGCGCGATCACCCGCCTCACGCCCGAAGGCTTCCGTCCGCTCGAGCGCACCGCAGCCGCCTGGGACAATCACCTCGTGCGGATCTGACAGCCGCGGCGTCCGCGGGAGGACCGCCTCGGGCGACATCACCCGACCACCCCGCCTGCCGGGGCTTGCGCCCCGCGAAGGTCGGCCACGGCGGAGAGACGCAGCTCTCCTGACGCGGCTCCCGCCGAAATGTCGGGAGCGGCCGCCGGACAGGGCCGTCCCCGTCCGGCCTCCCGCAGACGCGGGCGGTGCCTGCACCACCATCTCGTGAGAGCCTGCGCTCTGGCGCCCCCAATCTGCCGTGCTACCTCTGGGCCATCCGGCGGGGGCTGCCGGAAGGAAGGTGTGGACGGTGCGGGTGAAGGATCCTTCGGACAAGCTGCTCTCGCTCGAGGGCGTCAGCAAAAGTTACGCGACCGGCGAGGGGCCGGTGCAGGTTCTGGCAGGGGTGGACCTGACGCTCGCCGCAGGCCAGAGCCTCGCCCTGACGGGAGAATCGGGCAGCGGCAAGAGCACGCTCCTGCATCTGGCGGCGGGGCTCGATGCGGCGGACAGGGGCCGGATCGTCGTGGCGGGCCATGACATCTCGCAGGCCGGCGATGCCGAGCGCGCGCGTCTGCGGCGAGGCACGGTCGGGCTCGTCTTCCAGCAGTTCAACCTGATCCCCTCGCTCGACGTGGCGGCCAACCTTGCCTTTCAGGCCCGCCTTGCCGGGCGGCACGACCCCCGATGGCAGGCCGAGCTGGCCGAGACGCTGGGGCTCGCGGCCTGCCTTCACCGCTACCCCGAGCAGCTCTCGGGCGGCCAGCAGCAGCGCGTGGCCATCGGCCGGACCCTCGCCGCCCGCCCGCGCCTCGTGCTGGCCGACGAGCCCACCGGCAACCTCGACGAGGCCACGGGCGATGCGGTCATGGCGCTCTTCCTGCGGCTTGTGGACCAGACCGGCGCCGGGCTTCTGATGGTCACCCACTCGGCCCGCCTTGCGGCGCGGCTTCAGGGCCGGGTGCAGCTCTCGGCGGGGCGGCTCGCATGAGGGCCGCGCTGGCGGCGCTGCTCTCGCACTGGCGACGGAGCCCGCTGCAGCTTGCCATGCTGCTTCTGGGGCTCGCGCTCGCCACGGCGCTCTGGTCGGGGGTGCAGGCGATCAATGCCGAGGCGCGGGCGAGCTATGCCGAAGCCGCGGCGACGCTCGGGCAGGACCGGCTGAGCCGGATCGCGGCCGACGGGCCCGTCCCGCAGGAGACCTATGTCGCCCTGCGCCGGGCGGGCTGGCGCGTCTCGCCGGTGGTCGAGGAGCGGCTGCGCATCGACGAGCGGCGGAGCCTGCGCCTGATCGGGATCGACCCGCTGACCCTGCCCGCGCCGGCGCAGCAGGTGGAATTCGGCGAGGGCGATGCGCTTTTGCCCTTCCTGACCGCGCCGGGGCTGATCTTCGCCGACCCAGAGACGCTTGCGCGGATGGAGGGCGCGGACCTGCCGCCCCTGCGCGCAGCCGAGGGGCTGCCCCCCGGCATCGGGCTCATGGACATCGGGCAGGCGCAGAGGCTTCTGGGCATGGAGGGACGGATCTCGCATCTCCTCCTCGATCCCGAGGCGCCGCAGCCGGGGCCCCTGCCCGACGGGCTGCGCCTCGTTTCGCCCGACAGCGAGAGCGACGTGGCGCGGCTCACCGACAGTTTTCACCTGAACCTCACGGCCTTCGGGCTTCTGTCCTTCGCCGTGGGCCTCTTCATCGTCCATTCCGCCATCGGGCTCGCCTTCGAGCAGCGCCGCCCGATGTTCCGCACCCTGCGCGCGCTGGGGGTCACGGCGCGGACCCTGATCGGGCTGCTCTTCGCGGAACTCCTGCTCTTCGCGCTGCTTGCGGGCGCGGCCGGCCTCCTGCTCGGCTATCTGGTGGCGGCGCTGCTGCTGCCCGATGTGGCGGCGACGCTGCGCGGCCTCTACGGCGCCGAGGTGCCGGGCACGCTCGCCTTCCGCCCGGGATGGGCCGCGGCCGGGCTCGGGATCGCGCTTCTGGGCACCCTCGTCTCCTCGGCCCAGAGCCTCTGGCGCGTGGCCCATCTGCCGCTTCTGGCCCCCGCCCAGCCCCGCGCCTGGGCCGTGGCCTCCGAGCGCGCGCTCTGGCGGCAGGCCATGGCGGCGGTGGGCCTCCTGATCCTCGCGGGCGCCCTCCTGCTCTGGGGCCGGGGGATCGTCGCGGCCTTCGTGCTGCTCGCGGCGCTGCTTCTCGGCGCGGCGCTCCTGTTGCCCGTGCTGCTCGCGGCGCTCCTGCGGGGCGCGCAGGGGCTGGCGCGCGGACCCATCGCGCAGTGGTTCTGGGCCGACACGCGCCAGCAGCTGCCCGGCCTCTCGCTTGCGCTGATGGCGCTCCTTCTCGCGCTTGCGGCCAATATCGGCGTGGGCACCATGGTCTCGAGCTTCCGGCTGACCTTCACCGGATGGCTCGACCAGCGCCTCGCCTTCGAACTCTATCTCAGCGCCCCCGATCAGGAGACCGCAGACCGGGTCGTGCGCTGGCTCGAGCCGCGGGCCGAGGCGGTGCTGCCCATCGTGCGCGCAGAGACCGAAGTCCGGGGCCAGCCCGCCCAGCTTTACGGCATGGCGGACCATCCGACCTATCGCGAGAACTGGCCCCTGCTGGCCGAGGCGCCGGGCGTGTGGGACCTGCTGGCGGGCGGCGGCTGGGCGCTCGTCAACGAGCAGCTCGCCCGGCGCGAGGGGCTGGAGCCGGGCGATCCGATCCGCCTGCCGGGCTGGGAGGGGCGGATCGCGGCCGTCTACAGCGATTACGGCAACCCCTCGGCGCAGGTGATCCTGGGTCTCGACCGTTTCTTCGCGCTCCATCCCGACGCCGAGCGGCGGCGCTACGGCATCCGCGTGGCCCCCGACCGCGCCGCCGCGCTCGCCGAGGAGATGCGCGCGGCCTTCGATCTGGGCGACGAGGGGCTGATCGATCAGGCAAGCCTCAAGGGCTTCTCGCTGCAGGTCTTCGAGCGCACCTTCGCCGTGACGGCCGCGCTCAATGTGCTGACGCTGGGGGTGGCGGGGCTCGCCATGTTCGCAAGCCTCATGGTGCTGTCGGGGATGCGGCTGCCGCAGCTCGCCCCCGTCTGGGCCATGGGGCTGACCAAGGCGCGGCTGGCCCGGCTCGAGATGCTCCGCACGCTCCTTCTGGCGGCGGGAACGATGGCCGCCGCCCTGCCGCTCGGGCTGGCGCTCGCCTGGGTGCTGCTGGCCGTGGTCAATGTGCAGGCCTTCGGCTGGCGGCTGCCCATGCATGTCTTCCCGCTCGACTGGCTCACGCTCGGCGCGCTGGCCCTCGTCGCCGCGGCGCTCGCCGCTACGGTGCCGGTGCGGCGCCTGGCCCGGCTGCGGCCCGCCGACCTCCTGAGGGTCTTTGCCAATGAACGCTGAGAGGCTTTCCCCCTTCCGCTTCGCCCGTCGCATCGCGGCGGCGATCCTTCTCGCGACACTCGGCCAGGCCGCACCCGCAGAGGCACAGGGCTTTGCCGGCCTCGGCGCCACCGCCGAGGGCTTTGCCACGCCGCAGCAGGGCCAGCCGCTCGTCTTCCCGCGCGATCACGGGCCCCATCCCGACTACCGCATCGAATGGTGGTATCTGACCTCGGTCCTGACCGGCGAGGACGGGCGCGACTACGGCATCCAGTGGACGCTGTTCCGCTCGGCGCTGGCTCCGCACGAGGGGGCGGGCTGGGAGAGCCCGCAGCTCTGGCTCGGCCATGCGGCCCTGACCACGCCCGAACGGCATCTCGTGGCCGAGCGCTACGGGCGCGGCGGGATCGGGCAGGCGGGCGTCACCGCCCGGCCCTTCGAGGCCTGGATCGACGACTGGCACATGACCGGCAGCGCCTCTCCCGGCGCGGATGCGCTGTCGACCCTCACGCTTGCCGCCTCGGGGGCAGGCTTTTCCTACGATCTGCGGCTCGAGGCCGAGGGTCCGCTCGTCGCACAGGGCGCGAACGGCTATTCGGTGAAATCGGCCGCAGGACAGGCGAGCTGGTATTATTCCCAGCCCTTCTACCGGGTCGAGGGCCGGATCGAGGTGGAGGGGAAGAGGATCGCCGTCACCGGCGAGGCCTGGCTCGACCGCGAATGGTCCTCGCAGCCCCTCGCCGAGGACCAGACCGGCTGGGACTGGTTCTCGCTCATGTTCGACGACGGGGCCCGGCTGATGGGCTTCCGCCTCCGCGACGGCGGAGAGGGCTACACCAGCGCCACCTGGATCTCGCCCGACGGCCGGGCCGAGCCGATGCCGCCCGGCGCGCTCCATGTGACGCCGGGGCGCGAGGCCGAGGTGGCGGGGCGGAAGATCCCGGTGGAATGGCGGGGGAAGCTGCCCGCGAAAGGGGTCGATGTCACGGGGGGGGGCCTGAACGACAGGGCCTGGATGGAGACGTCCGTGCCCTATTGGGAGGGGCCCATCGCGATCCGGGGCAGCCATGCCGGGAGGGGCTATCTCGAGATGACCGGCTATTGAAAGGCGACCGACCGTGCCGCTGCACCGCAGGCCCGTTTGCCGGTCACGGCCGCCCGCCTGCGGCCTTTGTCGGCCGAGCGGCCTTGCCGCATCGGGCCCGGCGCTCCGGCACGGGCTTCCTGTCCCCCCTCGGGCCGCGGCCTGCCGAGGCGCTGTGCGCCATCCG
>NZ_MABH01000066.1 GCF_001720585.1 Cereibacter johrii
CCCTGCGGCAGTCGGGCGTCCGGCGCATCGCCATGCTGACCGGCGACCGCCGCGCCGTGGCCGACCGGATCGGCGCCGCCCTCGGGATCGGGCCCGAAGAGATCCGCGCCGACCTCCTGCCCGAGGACAAGGTCCGCATCGTGGCCGAGCTCGCCGCGCAAGGCCGGGTGGCCTTCGTGGGCGACGGGGTGAACGATGCGGCGGCCCTGGCCCGCGCCGATGTGGGGATCGCCATGGGGGCCGCGGGCTCCGAAGTGGCGCTTCAGGCGGCCGACGTGGCGCTTCTGTCCGAGGACATCGGCCGCCTCGCCCTCGCGCACCGGCTCTCGCGGCGGACGGCCCGGATCATCCGCCAGAACCTCGTCTTCGCGATGGGCGCGATGGTGACGCTCGTCCTCTCCGGCCTCTTCTTCGATCTGCCGCTGCCGCTCGCGGTGATCGGCCACGAGGGCGGCACCGTGCTCGTGGTGCTGAACGGCCTGCGCCTCCTCGCCGATCCGATCCGCCGGCGCAGACCCGCCTGATCGCGCCGCCCCTCCCTCACGGAAAAGCCCGCCGCCCCCAAACCCCTTTCACTCTGCCCAAATATCCCGGGGTCCGGGGCAGAGCCCCGGCGGGTTGCCAAGGAAAAGGCCCGGCCGCCCCAAGGCGACCGGGCCCGATCCGTCCCCGCGGAGCAGATCAGAACTCCAGAGCCCGATCCCCCGCCGCATCCCTGATCCGCGTGGGCAGCCCGATCCGGTTCAGCAGCGCGAGGAAGGGCTTCGGATCCAGCTCCTCGACATTCGCCATCTTCTTCACGTCCCAGGTGCCTTCGGCCACGAGGATCGCCGCCGCCACCGGCGGCACGCCCGCGGTGTAGGAGATCCCCTGCGATCCCACCTCGGCATAGGCCTCGGCATGGTCGGCCACGTTGTAGATGAAGACTTCGGCGGGCTGGCCGTCCTTCGTCCCCTTCACGATGTCGCCGATGCAGGTCTTGCCGGTATAGTCGGGCGCGAGCGAGGACGGATCGGGCAGCACGGCCTTCACCACCTTCAGCGGCACGACCTCGAGCCCCTCGGCGGTCCTGACCGGCTTCTCGGACAGAAGCCCGAGATTCTTCAGCACCGTGAAGACATTGATGTAATGGTCCGAGAACCCCATCCAGAAGCGCACATCCGCCTGCGGATAGTTGGCCGCCAGCGAATGGACCTCGTCATGGCCGGTCATGTAGGCCTGCTGCCGGCCCACCACCGGCAGGTCGAACTCCTGCCCCACCTCGAACATCCGGTTCGACTGCCAGTCGCCGTTCTGCCAGGAATAGACCGTCCCGGTGAATTCGCGGAAGTTGATCTCGGGATCGAAGTTGGTCGAGAACCAGCGCCCGTGGCTGCCCGCATTGATGTCCACGATGTCGATCGAGCGCACCTCGTCGAGGTACTCGTCCGCAGCCAGCCGCGCATAGGCATTGACCACCCCCGGATCGAAGCCCACGCCCAGGATCGCCGTGACGCCCGCCTCGGCGCAGCGGTCGCGCCGCTTCCATTCGTAGTTGCCATACCACGGCGGCGTCTCGCAGATCTTCGCCGGATCCTCGTGGATCGCCGTGTCCATGTAGGCGGCGCCGGTCTCCAGACAGGCCTCGAGCACGGGCATGTTGACGAAGGCCGAGCCCACGTTGATCACGATCCCCGCGCCGGTCTCGCGGATCAGCGCCGCCACCGCGGCCGTGTCCGTCGCATCGACCGTATGGGGCTCGAACCGGCCCGCCGCTTTCATCGCGCCCTTCTCGTGCACCGAGGCGATGATCGCCTCGCATTTCGAGACCGTGCGCGAAGCGATGTGCAGGTCGCCCAGCACGTCATTGTTCTGCGCGCACTTGTGCGCCACCACCTGTGCGACGCCGCCGGCACCGATGATCAACACGTTCTTCTTCACTTCGAACCGTCTCCTTCAAGGACAGAGGGAAGCGCCTCAGCCGAGGCTCGAGGCATAGTCGCCATAGCCGAACTCGCGCGCCACGCGCAGCGATCCGTCGGGCTCGCGGATCACGATCGAGGGCATCTTCACCCCGTTGAACCAGTTCTTCTTCACCATCGTGTAGCCCGCGGCATCCGCGATGGAGAGGCGGTCGCCCACCTTCAGCGGCTCGGCGAACCGGAACTCGCCGAAGATGTCCCCCGCAAGGCAGGACTTGCCGCAGACCATGTAGCTATGGTCTCCGGCGTCAGGTTCAACCTTGGCCGATTGCCGGTAGATCAGCAGGTCCAGCATGTGCGCCTCGACCGAACTGTCGACGATGGCCAGCTGCTTGCCGTTGTCGAGCAGGTCCAGCACCGTCACCTCGAGCGTGGCCGAGCGCGTGATCGCGGCCTCGCCCGGCTCGAGATAGACCTGCACCCCATGCGCCGCGGCAAAGGCCTTCAGCCGCGCGGCGAGCCGGTCCACCGGATAGCCCTCGCCGGTGAAATGGATGCCGCCGCCGAGGCTCACCCAGTCCAGCCGGTCGAGGATGGCGCCGAAGCGGCCCTCGATCTCAGAAAGCTGCCGCTCGAACAGGTCGACATCGGCATTTTCGCAATTGTAATGGATCATCACGCCCGAGATGTCGGGCAGCACCGCCTCGATCTTCTCCGCGCTCCATTCGCCCAAGCGCGAAAAGGGCCGCGCCGGATCGGCCAGATCGAAGCCCGAGGTCGAGAGCCCCGGGTTCAGCCGCAGGCCGCGGGCGATGCCCCCGGTCCGGTCGCGGAACCGGGCGAGCTGGCCCGTCGAGTTGAAGATGATCTTGTCGGCATAGCCCACGGCCTCGTCGATCTCGTGATCGGGCCAGGCCACGGAATAGGCGTGAGTCTCCTTGCCGAACTTCTCGCGTCCGAGCCGCAGCTCGTAGAGCGACGAGGAGGTCGTGCCGTCCATATGGTCGCGCATGTGCTCGAAGGCGGGCCAGGTCGCGAAGCATTTCAGCGCCAGAAGCGCCTTCGCTCCCGATGCCTGCCGCAGCCGGTCCACGACCGCCATGTTCTGCCGCAGCCTGTCCGCGTCGATCAGATAATAAGGTGTCTGGATCATGAGACCCCCCGCGAGAAGGAAGAACGGGGGCGTATAGGGCCCCCCCCCCCCTGATGCAAGGGTTTTGCGGCGCAGGCATGACAGACGAGCCGGCGCGCGCCTTTTTCAGGCCTGCCCCTCCCGCTCAAGAACCCGTGATGGCGGCGGGGCGACCCGAAGGGGCGTCTCGGACGTTGGGCAGGACCCAGCACGGAGAACCGCCATGACCTTTCCCCGCCTCGGACTGGCCCTTGCCGCCGCCCTCGCCACCACCGCCGCCTTCGCCCAGGAAGGCGAGCCGCAGGCCGGGGAGCAGAAGGCGCAGGTGACGGGCGAGCTGCAGTCGATCTCGATGACGCCGCCGCCGCAGCTCGAGCTGCTGGCCCCCGACGGAGCGCGGTGGATCATCGATCTGGGCGAGCCCGAGCGGATGGAGCGCGCCGGCCTCGATGCCGAGGCGGCGCAGCCCGGGGTGGCGGTTCACGTTCTCGGCCTCCGCGCCGCGGACGGCGAGAACCGGATGCAGGCCCTGCGCGTCACCATCGACGGCACGGCCTACGATCTGCATCCCGAAGAGGTCGAGCCGAAGACCTGAGGTTGCACCCATGGAAGGACGCGCCTCAGACCATGCGGATGACGTCCTTCTCCACCGCCAGCATGTAGCCCCGCCGCGCGACGGTCTTGACGAGCAGTTCGCTCACGAGCTGGTTGCCCAGCGCGTCGCGCAGCCGCTTGACGCGCGTGGCGCCCGCGGCCTCGTCGCAGTCGGTCACGTTCTTGCCCGAGATCACCGCCTCGATCTGGGCTCCCGACAGCATGTCATCGTCCATCCGGGCTTCGGCCAGCACCGAGAGCGTCTCGATGGCGGCCTCGGTCAGGCTGAATTCCATGTCATTGATGAAGACCGACCGGCTCTCGCGGCTGATCATCAGCGATGCCACCTGGATCCCCGAACGCTGGATCGCGGACATCCGCCGGTTCAGCGCCACGATGGTGACGAGCAGCACCAGCGCGGCCACCAGAAGCGAGGTCGAGAAGACGAGCAGCACGAAGATCACCATGCGGTAGCTCGCCAGCACCTCCGAGAAGGTGGTGCCGGACTGGGCGAGGATCTCGAGCAGCCGGATCTCGGGCCCCGAGCGCAGCGCATCCACCTCGACGAACAGCCGCTCGACCCGCGCGTTGAACGCATCGGCGTCGGGCAGGTTGAGGAAGAGAAACACGGCGGCGGCGGCGAGGATCAGCACGATGGCCGAGATGCCGCCGGCCACCACGCGGTTGCCGGCTCTGAGCGCGTCAGTAGCGGAGGAAGTAGCTTCCCGCACTCGCTTTCCTTTCGTCCAGTCCCTCGGGCCCGAACGTCGAGAGGACGTTCAGGAGCGTCCAGCCTGCCTGTTGCAGGCGCGGCTTCAGAACGCGCGTGGCGCCCTTGCGGTTGCAGGCCCCATCCGGAACCTTTGCCACCCCGTAATGCAGGCGCAGGGGGCGGTCCTGCTTGGCCTTGTAATCGGCAAAGCAGGCAGCCTCGACCGGCGCGGCCAGCGCAGATCCCAGCGCGAGCGCGGCCAGCAGGACGGAAAGTCTCATGGAACTGCTCCGGGTTTCTCTTGTGCCGATCATGGGGAGGCCGGGGGTGATAATCAATGTCCTACCCCGTCCCGGCACCTCGATATCTCCTATCAGGGGACGGTCATGCCCTTTCCGCGGGCTGATATTGCCTCTCCGGCCCCTGGGGTCCAGCCTCTCCCCATCGTCCGGCGTCCCCTGCCGACCGGGCTTTCCGACCGCACCGACGCGGGCCTTCGTAGCCCCCCGGGCTCGCCCGAGGGGCCGCCTTTCCCACAGGCGGAGCGTTGTCGTCTCGACCAGCCGCCCATCCGGCCCCGAAGGACGGAGCCGGGCAGACATCTTCACTCCGGCCGCGGTCCTACCCGCCGCGGCCGCTCCAGCGAGGACAGCATGATCCGGTTCGCACGCATTCCGCTTTCGCTCGCCGCGGCGCTCATCTGCGCGGCCCCCCTGCTGCCCGCGGCCGCATGGTCGCAGACGGGCGCGCCCCGCCCGTTCGTCTCGGCCGGGGACCGTCCCGTCCCCCTGCCCTGGACCCGTCCGGTGATGCCCGGCGAGGGGCACGACCGTCCTGCCGCCTGGGGCCGGATCTATCCGCCGCCGCAGGAGATCCCCGTTCCGCGGCATCGGGCCGAAGGGCCTCGGCCCGCGCATGGGGATCACCGCCCCTGGGACGACCGCCGCGCCTGGGAGGACTGGCGCCGCTGGTCCGAGCATCATGACCGCGGGCCGCGCCGCGAGGGCCCGCCGCGGCCCGTGCTGCGCGACCTGCCCCGGGAGTGCCTGATCGTGACGCGCAGCGGCCGCGCCGCCTTCGATGCGGTCTGCCTTGCGCGCAACGGCTTCCGCAGCTGACCTGCCCGGGCGTCTCCCCCCGGAACGCCCGGCAGCCGGGGGCGGAAGACCGATCCCCTTCCGCCCCCACCCGCTGCCGTCCCGGATCGGCCCGCAGCCGCCGCCGGCAGGGTCCCTCCGAGGCGCGTCTTTCCGCCTTCCAGACCGCCGTCCGGCGGGCTAATGCTCGGGCATGGAAATCGCCTGCCCCGACTGGACCCACGAAACCGCCGCCTTCGCCGAAGGCTTCACCTGCGTCGTCGGCGTCGACGAGGTGGGCCGCGGCCCGCTCGCGGGCCCCGTCACGGCCGCCGCGGTGCGCCTCTTCCCCGGACGCATCCCCGAGGGTCTGAACGACAGCAAGAAGCTCACCGCCCCGCGTCGCGAGATGCTCGCCGCCGAGATCCATACGGTGGCCGAGGTCTCGATCGCCCATGCGTCGGTCGAGGAGATCGACCGGCTCAACATCCTTCAGGCGAGCCACCTTGCCATGGGGCGGGCGCTGGCGGGCCTGCCCTCGCGGCCCGACTTCGCGCTGATCGACGGGCATATCGTGCCCAAGGGCCTCGGCCACCGCTGCCGGGCCATCGTGAAGGGCGATGCGCTCTGTCTCTCGATCGCCGCCGCCTCGATCGTGGCCAAGGTCGCGCGCGACCGGATCATGGTGGATTTGGAGCAACAGCATCCCGGCTACGGCTGGCGCACCAATGCGGGATACGGGACGAAGGATCATCTTCAGGCTCTTCTAAATCTTGGCCCGACCCCTCACCATAGGCGTTCGTTCAAACCCGTCCACAATATCTTGTATCAAGAGGCTTCCATAAGCCCTTGATTCAAAAAAGAATTTGACGGCGATTCGCCGATGACTCATCCTTTGCCCCCATAGAACGGCGAATGAATGCCGGCGACAGAGGCAGAGAATGGCGACCAAGACCAAGACGACGGAGGCCCCGGTGCTTCCGCTGAACCAGATCCTTGCGGGCGATTGCATCGAGACGATGCGGTCGCTGCCCGAATGTTCGGTCGACCTGATCTTCGCCGATCCGCCCTACAACCTGCAGCTCCGCGGCGACCTGCACCGGCCCGACAACAGCCGGGTGGATGCGGTGGACGACCACTGGGACCAGTTCTCGAGCTTCTCGGTCTACGACCAGTTCACCCGCGAGTGGCTCGCGGCCGCCCGGCGGCTGCTGAAGCCCAACGGCGCGATCTGGGTCATCGGCAGCTATCACAACATCTTCCGCGTGGGCGCCGCGCTTCAGGATCAGGGCTTCTGGATCCTGAACGATGTGGTCTGGCGCAAGTCGAACCCGATGCCGAACTTCAAGGGCAAGCGGCTGACCAACGCGCATGAGACGCTGATCTGGGCCTCGAAGCAGGAGGCCAGCAAATATACCTTCAATTACGAGGCGCTGAAGGCGCTGAACGAGGGCGTGCAGATGCGCTCGGACTGGGTGATCCCGATCTGCACCGGCCATGAGCGGCTGAAGGACGAGCAGGGCGACAAGGCCCACCCGACCCAGAAGCCCGAGGCGCTCCTGCACCGGGTGATGGTCGCCACGACCAATCCGGGCGATGTGGTGCTCGATCCGTTCTTCGGCACCGGCACGACCGGCGCGGTGGCCAAGATGCTCGGCCGCGACTTCATCGGCATCGAGCGCGAAGAGAGCTACCGCAGGATCGCGGCCGAGCGGCTGTCGCGCGTGCGCCGCTACGACGCTTCGGCGCTCGAGGTCTCCGGCTCGAAGCGGGCCGAGCCGCGGGTGCCCTTCGGCCAGCTGGTCGAGCGCGGGATGCTGCGCCCGGGCGAAGAGCTCTATTCGATGAACAACCGCCACAAGGCGAAGGTGCGCGCCGATGGCACGCTGATCGGCAACGATGTGAAGGGCTCGATCCACCAGGTCGGCGCCGCGCTGGAAGGCGCGCCCTCCTGCAACGGCTGGACCTACTGGTGCTACAAGCGCGAGGGGAAGATGATCCCCATCGACATCCTGCGCCAGCAGATCCGGGCGGAGATGGAAGACCCGCGCCCCAACTGATCCCTTTCGGATTTCGTCCGCCTGTGCCGCTGGTCCTGCGCCGCGGCACCACTTCCTCGCCGTGTCCTCACGGCGGGGTCTTTTCATGCGACGCCCCCGCATCTGCAGCGGAAGAAGCGGCGGGCCGAGGCCCCCGCCGGCGCGGCGGGGGCCCGGATCTCACACCGTCTCGGGCCTGCGCTCCGCGGCAGGAGCCTCGGGCACCTCCGAAGCCGGAGGCGCCACCGGCGCGACGGGGGTTTCGGCCGCCACCGTTTCCGGCAGCGGCGATTCTGCATCGGCGGCGGCCCCCGCACCCGATCCGTAGGGCGTCCAGTCCTCGATGTCGGGATAGCGGGCCTGCCGCCAGTCGAGCACACGCAGGTCCATCCGGCGGTGCCAGACCTTCGGGACAAGCGCCATGGCCGCCATCACCGGGTAGCCATGGGGAAGCTGCGGGGCCTCGGCCGCGGGCAGGGCCTGAAGCAGCGGATAGCGCCGGTCGGGCCGGGCATGGTGGTCCGAATGGCGCCCGAGGTTCAGAAGCAGCCAGCCCGAGGCCTTCTGCGGCGCGTTCCAGCTGTGGTGCGGCTGGACGGGCTCCGGCGTGCCGTCGGGCAGAAGGCGGCGGGTCAGCCCGTAATGGGCGACATAGCCCACGAGTTCGAGCTGGCAGACCGCGATGAAGGCCTGCACGAGAAACAGGAGAAGCCCCTGCGCCCCTCCGAGCGCCAAAGCGGCCACGATCATGGCGAACTGCAGCGCGCCATAGATCCAGAACGGGTTTCTCAGCGCCTGCGGCGGACGGCCGGTGCGCGCGAGAAGGCTCACCTCGGTCTCCCAGGCGCGCCGGTGCCCTTCGGTCAGGGCGCGCTGGAGGTAGGTCGGGAAGTCCTCGCCGAAGCGGGCGGTCGCGGGGTCCTCGGCGGTCCCCACGAGAAGATGGTGCACCTTGAGATGCAGGGTGCGGAAATGGCTGTAGAGCACGCTGGCGAGCAGGACGTCGCCCAGACCGCGCTCGAGCCGGTTGTTGCGGTGGATGAGCTCATGCGCATGGACAAGGCCCACGCTGCCGGTCATCGCGCCGATGCCGATGAAGAGGCCGATCTTCTCGATCAGGCCGAGATGGGCCGCGTGGCTCACATGGAAGACCAGCCCGAAGACCGTGAGAAGCTGGAGCGGCACCCAGATCAGGGAAAGGAGCCGGAACCAGAACAGGTCCTTCTTTTCGGTGGCGGGATCCTCGTTTCCCGGGTCCGGGCCCAGAGCGAGGTCGAGCAGGTCGAAGAGCCCCCAGACGAACAGGGGCAACAGCAGGACCGTCCAGCCGCCTTGGGCGGCGCCGATCAGGGCGAGGGGCACGGTCGCGAACGGGATCGCGAAGGGCAGCGCGCGCTTGAGATGCGCGATGGGTGGCGGGTTCGGCTTCACGACGTCCGGAGCAGAAACCATTTCACAACTCCACTTGCTACTGTCGATGCGCGCGAGCCTAAGCGAGTCGCTCCTCCCCGGTCGGGTGACGGATCGCCGCTGCGGCAACGGACCAGCCCTTGCGCATCAGGGTCGGAAGGGCCGCGGGCCGGAAGTCCGCGCGGGGCACGAAGCTCCCGCGGGCGGGGAGCGCCGCTTCGGCCACTTGCGCCACCAGCACCTCGAGCCGCAGGTGGAAGTGGGTGAAGGTGTGGCGCACCTCGACTCCCGTCTCGCGCCAGTCGGCCTCGAGCGGCGCGCCCGCGGGGCCGCCGCTCCGGTCCCAGTCGGTGCCGGGCCAGCCCAGCATGCCGCCGAGCATCCCGCGCTCGGGCCGGGTCTCGAGCAGCACCGCCCCGTCGGCGCGGACCGCGATCCAGAGCCTGCCCTCGCGCACGGGCTTTTCCGCCTTCGGCGCCTTGCGCGGCAGCTCCGCCTCGAGGCCTGCGCGGTGGCCCTCGCAATCGGGCCTGAGCGGGCAGAGGCTGCAGACGGGCTTTCGCGGCGTGCAGATCGTGGCGCCGAGATCCATCATCGCCTGCGCATGATCCCCCGGCCGCTCCTGCGGGGTGAGGGTCGCGGCGAGCCGCGTCAGCTCGGGCTTGGCCGCCGGCAGCGGCGTCTCGACCGCGAAGAGGCGCGAGACCACGCGCTCGACATTGCCGTCGACCACGGTCGCGGGCTCGTCGAAGGCGATCGAGGCCACCGCCGCGGCCGTATAGGGCCCGACCCCCGGCAGCGAGAGCAGCCCGTCGCGCGTCCCGGGGAAGCGGCCGCCGTGCAGCGCCACCACCGCCCGCGCGCCCTTCAAGAGGTTGCGCGCCCGCGCGTAATAGCCAAGGCCCGCCCATTCGGCCATGACATCGGCATCCGGCGCGGCGGCCAGCGCCTCCACATCGGGCCAGCGCTCGGTAAAGCGGCGGAAGTAATCGCGCACCGCGGCCACAGTGGTCTGCTGGAGCATGATCTCGGACAGCCAGACCCGGTAGGGATCGGGCCTCTGCCCCGCGCGCCGCTCGGCCGGGCCCACGCGCCAAGGCATGACGCGCGCGTGCCGGTCATACCAGACGAGGAGCCGGGCGGAGATGTCCCCGGCGTCCGGGCTTTCGTCGGTGTCACGCAATCTTTATGCTCCCTCCGGCAACGCGGCTCTGGCGCCCCCCGGCGCGGCGCCTAAGATAGGCCCGCGATCAGGAATGAACAGATGACCCGAGCCCCCGCCCCTCCGCCTGCCAAGCCGAACCGCCGGATGCGCGGGTTCGAGGCCGCGTCGGGCCTGCTTCAGGACCGCATCCGCAAGGCCGGCGAAAAGCGGGGCTTTGCGGTCACGCGGCTGCTCACCCACTGGCCCGAGGTGGCGGGCGAGGATCTCGCGCGGATCACCCGGCCGGTGAAGGTGGGCTATGGCGCCCGCGAGGGGTTCGGGGCGACCCTCACCATCCTCGTCTCCTCGGCCCATGCGCCGCTCGTGCAGATGCAGCTGCCGGCGCTGAAGGAGCGGGTGAATGCCTGCTACGGCTATGCGGCGATCCATCGGATCACGCTCACCCAGACGGCGCCCTCGGGCTTCGCCGAAGGTCAGGCCCTGTTCGATCCCGCGCCCCCGGCGCCGCGGCCCGTCGATCCGGCGGTCAAGGCGCGGGCGGCCGAGACCGCGGACGGGGTGCAGGACGAGGGGCTGAAGGCGGCCCTCGAACGGCTCGCCCAGAATTTCCTATCACGCGCAAAAGCATGAAGAGGCACGGAATGGTCAAGAAACTCGGGCTGGCGGCGCTGGCACTCACGACGGTCGCGGGCGTGGCCCTCTGGAACGGCAGCCGCGACGCCGGGCAGACGCTGCTGCCCCCGATGGCGGCCTCGGCTCAGGAAGCCGGCAGCGCGCAGACCGCGGCCGCGGTCGAGGACATGACCATGGGCGCCGAGGATGCGCCGGTCACGATCGTGGAATATGCCTCCTTCACCTGCCCCCACTGCGCCACTTTCGAGAAGGAGGTGCTGACGCCCCTCAAGCGCGACTATATCGACACGGGCAAGGTGCGCTTCACCTTCCGCGAGGTCTATTTCGACCGCTACGGCCTCTGGGCCGCCATGGTCGCGCGCTGCGGCGGCGAGATGCGCTATTTCGGCATCGCCGACCTGATCTTCGAACAGCAGAAGGAATGGGTGACGAACGACCCGGCGCAGGTGGCCGCCAACCTGCGCAGGATCGGCAAGACCGCAGGGCTCGACGATGCGGCGCTCGACGCCTGCATGAACGATCAGGCCAAGGCCGAGGCGCTGGTCGCGGCCTTCCAGAAGAACAGTCAGGCCGACGACATCACCGCCACGCCCTCGCTCATCATCAACGGCACCAAGCACTCGAACATGAGCTACGAGGAGCTGAAGAAGATCCTCGACGCGGAGCTCGCCAAGGGATGAGCGCGCCGCTTGCCGGGATCCGGGTCGTGGAACTGGCCCGGATCCTGGCCGGCCCCTGGGCCGGGCAGGTGCTGGCCGACCTCGGCGCGGATGTCGTCAAGGTCGAGGCGCCGGAGGGCGACGACACCCGCCGCTGGGGCCCGCCCTTCATCGAGCGCGAGGGCGACCGCTCGGCCGCCTATTTCCACGCGGCCAATCGCGGCAAGAGGTCGGTGACGGCCGATTTCCGAACGCCTGAGGGGCAAAGGACCGTCCGCCGCCTCGTGGCCGAGGCCGATGTGGTGATCGAGAATTTCAAGGTAGGCGGGCTCGCGAAATACGGGCTCGACTGGCCGTCGCTGCGGGAGGTGAACCCGCGGCTGGGCTATTGCTCGATCACGGGCTTCGGGCAGGACGGCCCCTACGCGCACCGGGCGGGCTACGATTTCATCATCCAGGGCATGGCCGGGCTGATGAGCGTGACCGGCGCGGCCGAGGGCCAGCCGCAGAAGGTGGGCGTGGCCGTGACCGACATCTTCACCGGGATCTATGCCGCCACCGCCATCCTCGCCGCCCTGCACCAGCGCACCAGCACCGGCCGCGGGCAGCAGGTGGACATGGCGCTGATGGATGTGGCCGCGGGCATCATGGCCAATCAGGCGATGAACTATCTCGCCACCGGGATAGCGCCGCGGAAGATGGGCAACGAGCATCCGAACCTCGCGCCCTATGCGGTCTTCGACTGCGCCGATGGCTGGATCATCATCGCGACCGGCAACGACGCGCAATATCGCAGGCTCTGCACGCTTCTGGGCCTGCCGGGGCTGGCCACGGCGCCCGCGTTCCTCACCAACGCCGACCGGGTGGCGAACCGGGCCGAGCTGACGCGCGCGTTGACAGCTGTCACCTCGGGCTGGAGGAAGGCCGAGCTTCTGGCCGCCTGCGAGGCCGAGGGCGTGCCGGCGGGGCCGATCAACGACATGGCCGAGCTTTTCGCCGATCCGCAGATCCGCCATCGCGGCATGCAGATCGCGCCCGGCGGCGTGCCGGGCGTGCGCTCTCCCTTCCGCTTCTCCGAGGCGGAGCTGGCCCTCGCCCGCCCCGCCCCGCGGCTCGGCGAGCATCAGGCCGAGGTGCTGGGCGAACCGGCGGATCAGGACTAGGCAGGTCGTCCCTCGCCTCCCTTTTCAAGGAGCACGACCGCCCGGCGCCTGCTGTCCGCTTGCAGCCGAGGATACCGATCCGTCCTTACCGCGAGTGCAGGACGCGGTGGACGCTCCAGCTCCGGGCCGCGCCCGTGCGGGCGGCACGGTGTCTTTGAGCGAGGAGACGGCAGTATTGATCCGGCTGCCGTTGCGGCAAGACGACCCGGAATGAGGCCACCCGCTCAGCTCCGGGCCGCGAGACCCAGCCGGTCGAGGGCCGCATCGAGCGCCGTTGCGTCATCGAATTCGAGCCGGACCGGCAGGGTCAGCACCTTCTGCCGGAACGAGGGCGGCAGGCGCACCGCATCCTTCTCGGTGGTGACGAGCTGCGCCCCGAGGGCCATCGCTTCGATCTCGAGCCGCTTCATCAGCGCCTCGCCCAGAAGCTGGTGATCGTCGAGCGCCTCGGCGCGCAGAAGCTCGGCGCCTTCGGCGCGGAGCGAGGCGAAGAATTTCTCGGGCCGCCCGATGCCTGCGAAGGCCAGCACCCGCGCACCCTGCCAGTCCATCCCCATCCGGAGGGTCGCAAGCCGCCCCGTCAGGCGCGGCACCGGCAGCGCGGGCCAGTCGGTCGCGAAGCGCCGCTGCGCCTCGGGCCCACCGATGGAGAGGAGGAGGTCCGCACGGGCGAGGCCCGCCTCCACCGGCTCGCGCAGCGGGCCCGCGGGCAGGCAGCGGCCATTGCCGAAGCCCACCGCCGCATCGACCACGACGAGCGAGAGATCCTTGACCACGGACGGGTTCTGGAAACCGTCGTCGAGCAGGATCGCCTGCGCCCCCGCGGCCTCGGCCGCCCGGACGCCCGCCGCCCGGT
>NZ_MABH01000067.1 GCF_001720585.1 Cereibacter johrii
GCCCGCCGGGGTGCGTCGGCGGGGGCGCTGGTCACGGCGCCACCTGCGACCTCAGGCGGCGCGACGGGTGTGCCCGTCTGCGCGATGGCGGGCAGCGGCAGGAGGGCCAGGATCAGCGCGAGGCGTCGCGTCCGGGGAAACGGCAGAAGGGGGGTCATGGCGCCTCCAGCGTCAGGGTCTCGCGGTAGCTGCCGCCCGCGGCCGTCGTGTCGGCTTCGAGCGCGCGGATCGGAACGGGGGCGGAAGGATCGACGGTGATCCGCAGCACGAGCCCCGCGAAGGCCCCCATCGCCGCCCGCTTCGGATCCTCGGCGAACGGGTGCAGTTCGGCCGTCACCGGCCCCTCGGCCTCGGCAAGGCCCGCGGCCCCGAGCGCCTCGCGCATCCGGTTGCGGATATAGAAGGGGCTGCCCTCGGTGATGGTCGCCATGCTGCGCACCGTATTCTCGAGGAACCACAAAAGCACCGGATCGCCGCCCGCGGCCGCGAAGCTGGCGACGGGCTGGTCGCGCCCGTCCACCCTCTGGACGAGCGCGAGACGCGGGCCCTCGGCCCCGGCCTCGGGCGTGACCAGAAGCTCGCCCTCGGGCACCAGCTGGAGGCCGCGCACCTCGGGCCCCTCGCGGCGGTGGGCATAGCGCGTGACCTCGCCGGTGGCGGCGAAGGCGCCGGGGCGGAAGATCACCTCGGCCAGCCGTCCGGCCTCGGCCCCGGTGGCCGCCGTCAGCGCCGCCAGGAGCAGCATCGCTCGCAAGGGTCTCATGCTCATCCTTTCATTCCGCGGCGGCCGCTCCCCGGCGGCGGCCCTCCAGAAGCGCCGAAAGCCGCTCGCGCAGCGCGCTTTCGGATACGGGCTTGCGCAGCAGCGCGGCTTCCAGCCGGTCGGCCTGTGCTTCGAGCTGGGCGGCGGGCTCGGCGGTCACGATCAGCGCGGGCAGGCGCGGACCCAGACGGCGGCGCAGCGCCGCGATGGTCTGGAGGCCGGTCTCGCCCCGGTCGAGCCGGTAGTCGGTCACCAGAAGCTCGGGCAGGAAGGTCCCGAGCCGGTCGAGCGCACCTTGAGTGCCGTCGGCCGTGGCGACCAGCATCCCCCAGCGCTGGAGGAGAAGCGCGTAGGCGTCGCGCATGGCCGCATCGTTCTCGACCACCAGCACCCGCCGTCCGACGAGGGGCGCGGCCGTTGGGCCCGCCGCCAGCGGATCGGCCATCAGCATCCGCTCGGGCGGCGTTCCGGCCATCCGCTGGACCGCGCCGGTGGTGGCCGCCGAGGCCGGTCCCGCTTCGATCGCCCCCGGCGCCTCGAGCGCGCGCGGCAGGCGGATGCGGAAGACCGAGCCGCGCCCGGGTACGCTGTCCAAAGCGACCTCGTGGCCGAGCCGCAGGCAGGCGCGCCGCACGATGGAGAGGCCGAGGCCGGTTCCCGGCTCCTCGCCCTCGGGCGCCAGCCGCTCGAACTCGTTGAAGATCCGCTCGCGGTCCTCGGGCGCGATGCCGGGGCCCGTGTCATGCACCTCGAGCCAGACATCCGCCCCCTCGCGCCGTGCGCCCACGAGCACCCGTCCCGTCCGCGTGTATTTGATCGCGTTCGACACAAGGTTCTGGGCGATCCGGCGCAGGAAGACCGGGTTCGACATGACGGTCGCCGAGGAAATGACGAAGCGCAGCTCCAGCCCGCGGGCGGCGGCGTCGCCGTGGAAATCCACCATCAGCCGCTGGAAGAGCCGCCCCAGCGAGACCCGCTCGGTCGAGATGTCGAGCCGGACGGAATCGAGCCGCGAGATCTCGAGCAGCGCGCGGATCAGCTCTTCGGTCGAATCGAAGGCCGTGCCGATCCGCGACACGAGATCGGCCTGCAGCGGCTCGTTCACCGTCTCGGACAGATGCGACAGGAAGAGCTTCGCGGCGCTCAGGGGTTGCAGCAGATCGTGGCTTGCGGCGCGCAGGAAACGGCTCTTCGACCGGTTCGCCTCGTCCGCCGTCTCGCGCGCGAGGGCCAGTTCGCGGTTCACCGACTCCAGATGGGCGAGCGCCTGTTCCAGATCTCGGTTGCGCGCCAGCAGCTCCTGCTCGAGCACGGTCGCGGTCTGGAACAGCATCCAGTGCGACCCGCGCGAGGCATCCGCGCGATCCAGCCGCTCGACGAGGGCCGCATTGATCCGCTTCAGCTTCTCGACCTGCCGTTCGAGGCCGTCGTCGTCACGCAGCATGGGCGGGCTCCATCAGGGCGAGGCCCACGAAGGTCTGGTTCACATGCACGCCGCCATGCTGCTCGCCGTAGGTGTTGAAGCCCGCGATGCGCCAATCCGCGAAGAGCCGCGCCACGGCGGGCTCGAGCCCCGCCTGCTCGAGGGCGAGACGGCGCAGGATGCAGTCGAAGGCGAGGATCAGCGCAGGCCGCTCTCCCAGAGCCTCGAGCCGGGCCTGAAGCCCGTGGGTCAGATCGTCCGCCCGGCCGAGCGCCAGAAGCACGCCGCTCTCGATCGAGGACATGAGGGTGAGCCCGCCCTCGGGCGTGACCTCGCGGATGGCGCGGACATGATACTGCCCGCCCATCCTGACGAGGAGCGGGTTCTCGGCGAAGACGCGCGGGTTCAGCGCCTCGGGCGCGAGGCCGATCAGGCGCGCATATTCCTCGGCCGCAGGTTCGGCATTGATCTCGAGGATCAGCCGTTCCTCGGGGACGGCGGCGGTCACCACCATCCGGCTGCCCGAGGGGGTGAAATGGTCGAAGATCACCTGCTCCAGCGCGAAATCGGTCTCGAAGAGCGCGAAGATCGCGCTGTCGCGGTGGCTCTCGCCGTCGAGGACGAGGCAGGTCTCCTCGAAGCGCAGCCCGTCGCCCGCCGATCCGCCCAGCACCGGCAGGCGATGGGCCACCGCATCGACGGTCGCCGCCACCAGTTCCTCCTGACGGCTGAGCCCATCGATCAGGAGAAGCCCGAACCGGTGCCGCCGCGGCTGGACCTCGAAGCGGGAAAAGAGGGCGCGCAGCTCGGCCATCCATTCCGAGACGCCGAGCCCCGCGAGGTTGCGCAGCCACACCGCCTCGGTGCGGAAGCGCGCCGCCGGCAGGCCCACCGCCACGACGTGACCGTGGCCGTAGCCGCCGCAGGCGAATTCGCCCGCCGAGGAGCAGCCCACCACCCGCGTGCCGAGCGCAGGCCCGAGATGGGCCGCCAGCGCCGGAAGATCGGCGCCCGGCGAGGCGAAGAGCAGCACGGCGGCAGGCTCCGCCTCCGCCAGCCCGGCGCGCAGGCGCTCGGCCAGATCCGGCGCATCCGCAGGCTCGGACAGGACCACGGGCGCCCCCGCCCCTCGGGCGGTCCCCCTCACCTCCGCCGGATGCTCTGTCGTCACGCGCCGCTCCCTACCGCGCGAAGATCCGCGCCTTGCTGGCCAGAAGGGCCGCCTGCGTGCGGTTTCTCACGTTGATCTTCGTCATGATGGCGGCGATGTGGGTCTTTACCGTCGCTTCGGCGATCGAGAGCTCGTAGGAGATGAGCTTGTTCGGCCGGCCCTGACAGATCAGCCGCAGGATGTTCATCTGCTGCGGCGTGAGGGTGGCGAAGCTGCGGGCCAGCTCGCGCATCTGCTCCCCGCCGTCCTCGCCCGCCCCGTCGGCATCATATTCCTCGGGCGTGACGAACTCGCCCGTCCACATCCGGCCGAAGGCCTCGACCATCTGCGGCCGCGGCAGGCTTTTCGAGACGTAGCCCTGCGCCCCGGCCGCCATGACGGCCGTCACCATCTCGGCATCGACCTCGGCCGAGATCACCGTGAGCGGCACGCTCCGCGCGAGCTTCTTCAGGCTCATGACGCCCTCGATGCCGCGCACGTCCGGCAGGTTCAGGTCGAGCACGATGGCATCGGGCAAGGGCCCTTCGCGCAGGACCTTCTCCGCCGCGGCGAGGCTCGCGGCGCTGCGGACGCGTTTCAGGCCGAAGGCGTGGGTCAAGGTCATCGCCAGCGCGTCGCACATCAGCGGGTGGTCATCGACGATCAGAATGTCGCCGATCATGCGTGTGGGCACCCGCTGCGCCCCTGCGCAGGCGATGCCTCCGGAAACATGTCCCATCTCTTCCTCCCGTTGCCGCGCGGGCTTGCTCCTCCCTGCGCGGTCATCCCCGTCGGCCCCGACCGCCTCGCCTCCCCATGGTCGCATCCGCATCCCGGGCGATCCTGCCCGGTTTCCCCAACGCGCGGCAAGCCCCTGCGGTTCCCGGCTGAGGGCGAATGCCGCCTTCAGCCGGCAGGCAGCGGGAAGGTCGCCCCGAACTCCACTCCTTCCGTGTCCACGGCCCGCACCGTCACCTCGCCCGCGCCATTGTCGCGGTAGCGGAAGGTGAAGACCGGATCCTCCGAGATCGAGATGCCGCCCGTCATCGAGAACAGAAGCTCCTCGCCCTGCGTCACCTCGAGCCGGTCGATGAAGCGCGCGGGGATCATCATCAGCGAGACCTGATCGCGCTGCAGCCCCGAATAGTTCGGATGCCGGATCATGAGCTTGGCCTCGCGCCGCAGGTCGCCCCCGCTCGTGTCGGCGGAGACGGGCTGAAAGCGCATCCGCCCCAGATGGGCCAGCGCCGCCTCGGCATCCTTGCCCGCCGGCGCCGCGCAGCCCCCCGTGGCGCGGACGAACCGCCCCGCCATCTGCCACTGGCCGCCTTCCGTCCGCGCCACCGCGCGCACGTTGGAATAGGCATTCACCCGCACCCGCACCTCGAGATCGAGCGGATGCATCGCCGGGCCCAGCGTGAAGGTCGCGGCCACCGGCGAAGGGTTCTCGTCGATCACCAGGGTCAGTTCCTCGATCCGCGGCCCGTCGGCAGGCTGCGTCACCCGCACCGGCACGAGCGCCGGATCATGCGCCCGGAAGGGCGTATCGAGGCTGAGCGCGCCGAGCGTCTCGACGATGTCCTCGGTGCCGAAGACGTCATATTGCAGGCTCTCCCAGGTCTCGCCCGACTGGAGCGGGCTGGGCTTTTCCTGGGCCCAGAGCGGGGTGGTCAGCAGAACTGCACAAATGATGCTCGACCGGACGATGCGCATGGCGATCTCCTGTGCTGGCAGAGACCATGAAACCATGCGCAGCCCGCCCCGCCTATGAGACTTTCGGCTGAGTGCGCGCGCCTGCGGAAGCGGCTAGGCAGAGGCATGTTCCATCTGATGCTGAGCGTCTGCCTGGTGGCGGATCCCGCCCTCTGCGCCGAGCGGCTGCTTCCGGCGCCCGAGGCGCTGAGCGAGGCGGACTGCCGGAAGACCGCGGCGGCGCGGGCGGCAGACTGGCTTTCGGCGCATCCCGAGCTTGCCGGCGGCGAGAGCCGGTGCCTGCCCACCCGCGCGCTGCCACAGCTGGAGATCAAGGAGATCGGCGGCGGCCTCTGGGTGCATGAGGGCCAGACCGCCCTGCCCGATCCACAGAACCGCGGCGCCATCGCCAATCTCGGTCTTGCCATCGGCACCGCAGGTATCGCCGTCATCGACGCGGGCGCGAGCCGGGCCGAGGCGGAGGCCCTCTATGCCGCGATCCGCGCACGGAGCGACCTGCCGATCCGGGCGGTGATCCTGACCCATATGCATCCCGACCACACGTTCGGCGCCGACCTCTTCCGCGAGGCGGGTGCCGAGATCCTCGGGGCGCCGAAACTCGCCGCAGGCATCGAGACGCGCGCCGACGGCTGGATGGAGAGCTATCCCGCCCAGATCGGCGCGGGCGCGCTGCTCGGCACGCGGCCCCTGCCGCCCGACCGCGGCGTGGCGGAGGAGTGGCTGGATCTCGGCGGCCTCAGGCTGCATCTGCAGGCCGTGGCCACGGCCCATACCGACAATGACCTGACCGTGTTCGAGCCGGTCTCGGGCACGCTCTTCACCGGCGATCTGGTGTTCAACGGCCTCCTGCCGACGCTCGACGGCTCGCTCAATGGCTGGCTCGGCTGGCTTGCGGCCGCCCATCCCGAAGTGCGCCGCATCGTGCCCGGGCACGGTCCCGCGCCCCTGCCCTGGCCCGAGGGGGCGCAGGCCACGCGCGGCTATCTCGAGCATCTGCGCCGGACGATCCGCGCGGCGATCGCCGAGGGCCTGCCGATGAGCGCCGCGATCCGTGCGCGCGACCCCGAGGAGGCGCGGCACTGGACGGCGGGCTACGAGGAGAGCCATCCGCGCAACGCCTCAGCCGCCTATGCCGAGCTGGAGTGGGAATAGGCGGCCCGGCCCGGTGGGACGGGCTCGCCGCGCGGACAGGGGCGCGGAGGACCACCCTCGGGCTCGCCCCGAGCCCCATCGAGACCCCGCAGCAGCCCCGAGAGGCGCCGCCTCTCGAGCGAGCGGCGAGACTATTTCGGCAGATGCTGCGTCACCGCCCGGCCCAGCGCGAAGGCCCGGCGCTCGAGGATCACCGGCGTCTCGCAGACATAGGTCAGCGACTGCTGGCGCTCGCGGAAGATCCGCGTGTCCCAGTCGAGCTGCTCCTCGAGCGCGTCGATCCGGTCGAAATCCTTGTCCTCCGCCGCCATGAGCCGGCTCATCTCGGTGCGGGCCGCGTTGATCCGGCGGTCGAGCGCCTCCTGGCTGTGGGCATAGCGGGTGATGCCCGCCATCACGCGGTTGCGGACGGCCTCGATCCGCTCGAAGGTGGCGACATAGAGCGCCACCAGCTCCTGCGGCTCGTGATCGGCCGCGAACCGGGCGATCCGCCCCTCGGCCTCTTCCACCGGAAGCCGCCGCTGTTCCAGCTCCTGCGCGAGCCCCTGGATCGCCGGACCGCGCGCCAGCTCTTCGGTCGTGGCATCCGGGAGAGGCCCGCTCCAGACCTGCCCCAGCGACAGATGCGGCTGCTTGCGCTGGATGCAGGGCCAGTCGGGATCGGAGAAATCCGCCCCCATGGCGGTGCCCGCCGCGAGGATCGCCGGAATGCACCATCTGAGCATGGGAACCTCCTATCGCTTGCGCAGGGCCCAGAGGCCCTTCGAGGGATCATACATGAAGACCGCCGCCCCGAAGAAGACGAGGCCCGCGCCCGCGACCACGGCCAGCGCCAGAGGCTCGACCTGCCGGTAGAGGGCGAAGCGGATCAGCTCGACCGCGTGGGTGAAGGGATTGGCCAGCGCGATATCGGCCAGAAGCGGGCTCGACTCCTTGAGCCGCCACAGCGGATAGAGCGCGGTCGAGGCGAAGAACATCGGGAAGATCACGAAGTTCATCACGCCCGCGAAATTCTCGAGCTGCCGGATCGCCGACGAGACGAAGAGGCCGAGCGCGCCCAGCATCAGCCCCGACAGAAACAGCGCGGGCAGGACGGCGAGATAGCCGAGCGGCGGCGGGCGGATGCCCCAGAGCCAGGCGATGAGAAGGAACGCATAGACCTGCAGAATCGAGACCAGAACGCCCGCCACCAGCTTCGAGCCGAGAAGGAACCAGCGCGGATAGGGGCTGACGAGAAGCGTCCGCATCGCGCCCGTCTCGCGGTCGTAGACCATCGAGAGCGAGCTCTGCATCCCGTTGAAGAGCTGGATCATCGCGCAGAGACCGGGGGTGACGTAGACCTCGTAGAGCACATAGGTCTGATAGGGCGGCGTGATCGAGAGGCCGAGCACCGCCCGGAAGCCCGCCGCGAAGATGAAGAGCCAGACCAGCGGGCGCACGAGGGCGGAGAGGAACCGCTCGCGCTGGCGGGTGAAGCGCAGGATCTCGCGGCCCGCAATCCCGCCGAAGGCAACCAGATGGCCGCGGAGCGTGAGCCCATGGCCGGGGCGCGGGCGCGGCGCGGCGAGACGGGGCGGTCGATGCGGCGCGGTCATGCCGTCTCTTCCGTCAGCGCGAGGAACCCCTGCGCGAGGCTGCCGCCCAGTTCCGCGGCGCGTCCCGCAAGCCGCACCTCGCCGCGGTGGAGCACCACCACCCGATCCTCGGGCGCAATCTCCTCCATCATGTGCGTGGCCCAGAGGGCGGAGACCCCCTCTGTCGCGATCAGGTTGCGCACCACCCGGCGCACCTCGTCGCGGGCGCGCAGGTCGAGCCCCGCCGTGGCCTCGTCGAGGAGCAGAAGCTCGGGCCGGTGCAGGAGCGCGCGCGCGATCTCGGCCCGGCGCTGCTGGCCGCCCGAGAGGGTCGCCACCCGCGCATGGGCCTTGTCGGTCAGGCTGACCAGCGTCAGCACCTCGGCGATGCGGGGCGCGGCCTCGCGCCGGCCGATCCCGTGCAGCGCCGCGTGATAGCGCAGGTTCTGCGTCAGCGTCAGGTCCGCATCCAGCGCCCGGCTCTGGAACACGACGCCCAGCCGGGCGAGCGCCTCGCCCGGCTGGCGGCGGGCATCGAAGCCCGCCACGCGGATCGTCCCGCTCGTGGAATCGTAAAGCCGGGTCACGAGCGAGAAGAGCGTGGTCTTGCCCGCCCCGTTCACGCCGAGAAGGGCCACGAAGGCGCCCCGCGGGACGGTGAAGCTCACCTCCCGGAGGGCCCGGACCGCGCCGAAGCTGTGGCTCAGTCCGGCGATCTCGAGCGCGGGCGGGGCGGCGGCGGTCATTCCTTGCGCTTCTCCGTCACCGCAAGGTTGGCGTCGAGCTTGATGTCGTACTGGCCGTCGGCGCAGAACACGTCGTCGAGCTCGTAGCCGCCGTCATCGGCCTCGATATTCACCGGATCGACCTCGCACTGCATCTCGGTCATCATCGCGTTGATCTTTCCGACCGTGGCCTCGTCCACCTCCTGCGCGACGGCGCCGGTCGTCGTCGCTGCCAGCACGATGGCCAGCGTGGCAAGTCTCTTCATCCTCTTTCCTCCCTGTCAGCGGATGTTGAAGGTGGCGCGTTGCGTCTCGCCGGACGAGCCGGGGATGGACAACGTGAAGCTGCCGGGCACGATCGCCACGAAGGAGATCAGCGCCTCGCCGGCTTCGTCGAACTCGATGGAATGGACCCCCATCGGGCGGATCTCGATGCCGTTGATGACGACCTCGTTGATCCAGATGGCGCGGAAGAAGTCCCCTCCCGAAAGCGCAAGTTCGGCAGAGCCGTCGGCCACGATCTTGATGCGGTAGAAGGTGCCCGACTTGAGCTCGTAGGGCCCGGCGGCGACGGGCTTGCCCGAGGCGAGCGTCAGATCGGCCAGATCCTCGCGGTTCGAGGCCGACATGACGCCCGCGAAGCCGAACTCGTGGGCCCCGGCCGGCGTGACCGCCGGAGCGGCGACGAGGGCTGCGAGCCCGATGGCTGTGATGCGTCCGATCATGTCTGTTCTCCCTGTCCGTTCGTCTCTCATGGCACCGCGACGACGCCCCAGGGCTGTTCGCCCACCTGCACCGACCGGATGACCTCATCCGTGGCGACATCGATCACCGAGATGTCGTTCGAATTTCCGTTGGTCGTGTAGAGATATTTCTCGTCCGGCGAGAAGGCGAGCTGCCAGACGCGCTGGCCCACGAGGAGGTAATCCTCGACCTCCCATGTCTCGCCGTTCACCACCGCCACGCGGTTCGCGGGCCCCAGCGCCACATAGGCCTTGGAGCCGTCCTTCCTCACCCGGACCCCCACCGGCTGCAGCGCCTCGGGCAGCACGCCCGGCACCTCGAAGGTGATCTTCTTCTCGATTTGCCCCGCGGCCGGATCGATCACCGAGACGGTGCCGCCGATCTCGGACGACACGAGCAGATGCCTGCCATCGTCGGTGAATTGCGCAAAGCGCGGCCGCTGATCGACCAGCACGTTCGTCGTGATCTCGAAGGTCGTTGTGTCGATGAAATGGGCCATGTTCGTGGTTTCGGAGGTGTTCACGACGATCTTGCCGTCGGGAGACACGCCCATCCCCTCGGGCTCCACCCCCACCGGCACCTCGGCCAGCACCGTCCGGGTCTCGACATCCACCACGGTCACGATGTTGTCGTCTTCGTTGGCGATGTAGAGCGGGTTGCCGGACGGATGCAGCACGAACAGCTCGGGGTCGGGCCCCGAGGGCAACGTGGGCTGCTCTTCGTAGGTGTCGGTGCTGAAGACCCGCACCAGATTGTCGTCGGAGGCGCAGACATAGAGCCACTTGCCGTCCGGCGAGGCGGTGATGCCGCGCGGGCGCTGGCCGCCGGGGAAGGTCGCGATCACCTCAAGGCTCTCGCTGTCGAGAACGGTGATGTCGTTGCCCTTCTCGTTGCTCACGAAGATCTTGCCCGCGAGCGCAGGGCTCGCCGTGCAGAGGCAGGCCATCAGGCCCGTCAGTCGCATCATCATCTGTCGTCCTCCCCTCTCGATTATTTCTGGCGGTCGATCCTGCAGGCCGTTTCCGGGCGGTCGATGCCGAGCGTATCGAGCTGGGAGACCTGATGCAGATATTCCGATTGCGGCGAGACCGAGGCCACGATGGGCCCGGACCCGAGCAGGATCGGCTGGCGCAGCTGGCCGTCCCAGTCGCGCCATGTCAGTGGCTGTCCCTTGAAGGCGCCGAGCTGGAACTCGCGGCCCAGCATGTAGTCCCGGAGCACCGGCATCTCGGCCGACTGGGTGCGCGTGGCGGCCTCGCCCACTGCGCGGAGGGCGAGCCAGACCTGATAATCCTCCTCGCGCGCGGGCCGCTTGGCCAGCTTCTCGAAGCGGCTCTGGAACTGGGTGCCGCCCCACATTTCCATCGCGGGATGCCAGCTGACCGGGACGAGGCCGGCCGAGCCCGCGACGGGGCGTGGCTCCCAGGTGTGATAGGGCAGATAGGCCGCGAAGATCCCGGTCTCGTCGGCGGCCACCACCACGTCGTGATCGGCCGCGCGCTGGGTGAAGGTCGGGATCTGGGCCTGGATCTGGACGAGGCCGCTGTCGGTCGCCCGCGCCCCGCCGGTATCCTCGAAGATGCGCTCCTCGACGATCCGCGCGCCGAATTTGGCGGCCGAGCGGCGGTAGGAGGCGGCCAGCGCCTGATCGCCCGGATGGCTGCCCTCGATCAGGAACCAGTCGTCCCAGCGCTTCCACATCAGGAACTGCGCCAGCGCATCGGTCACCATCGCCCGGCTCGGCGCGGTATGCAGGAGGTTGGCCCTGCAGCCCTCGCCGCGCAGGACATCGTCGCGGGCGCGGGCGTTGAAGACGAGCACCTCGTCGCCCGCGGCCTCGGCCAGCGCTCCGGTCGTCTCGGCATCGGCGAGCGTCACCACGAGGCGGGTGCCCGAGGCCACGATCTCCTGCATCTTCCCGAGCGCGGTCTCGGGCGTGGCCACCACTTCGTCGGTGACGAAGCTCTGGCCCATGAACTGCCCGGTGGTGGCATTGTCATTGGTGCCGAGGCGGGCGCCGGCAAAGCCCAGATCCTCGGGCGGAAGGTCAAGCCGCGAGACGGGAGGACGGCCCTGCACATCGACGCGCAGCACCGCCATGCGGATTTCGGTCTGGGCCGCGGCGGCGCATGGCAGAACGGTGGCCACGACCAGCGCGGCGGCAAAGAAACGCATCCTTTTCCTCCCTTCGTCCGGTTGCCGCGCGGGTCACCGCGGCGCCGGCAGTACCTCCTCCAGATCTCCTCCCAGATCCTGCCATGCCTCGACCCCGCCAGGGAACCAGTGAATGCCCGAATAGCCCCATTCCATCGCCCGTTTCGCGACGTTCCAGGACATCCAGCAATTCTGCTTGCAGAACACCACCACGTCCGCCGAAGGATCGCCCCCCGTCGCGCCTTCGAGCCCCTGCCGCAGATAGGCCGCGTCCGGTTCGGCCAGCGCCTCGTAGCCGGTGTTCGGCAACCAGGTCGCGCCGGGGATGGTCAGATGCGGCTTCTCGCGCCAGACCGTCCCCTCGGGCAGCCCCTCCGGCCGCGCGGCATGGGGCAGAACGTCGAGGAAGGGCACGCCCCGCGCATGGAGCGCCCGAGCCTCCTCGGGTGAGAGGCCGGGCTGGCCCATGACGGTCGCCGGCACCTCGGCGCGGTAGGGCTCGCCCCGGAACCCCTCGGGCTCGGGCACTCCGGCCAGCGCCGGCGCCGCAAGACACCACAGGAGGGCCGCCGCGATCCTCATCCGCCTTCCTTCAACCCCTTGCCGTAATCGTCGACGAGCGGCACGCCCGCCTCGCGCAGGATCGCGTCGAGCGCGCCCTGCTCGCGGCGGATCAGCGAGTTCAGCTCGCGCTTCCAGACATCCTCGCCCTGCCGCACCCCCATGGTGATGCGGTAGAAGAGCCGAGGCGGCCCCTCCTCCTTCAGGAGCGGGATGGCCTTGAGGCCGGGATGGTCGCGCACGAGCGGGCCGCCGACCGGCCCCCAGAGCACGGCCGCATCGGTCACGCCGGCCTCGATGTCGCGCAGCATGTCGCCCGCCGGATCCTCGACACGGCGGTCGACCATCAGATCGTAGGGCTTGGCCTTGCCCATGAGCCCGTTGCGGGCGATGTGCGTGGCAGGCGGCGAGCCCGCCACCACGCCGATCCTCCTGCCCTGCAGCGCGGGATCCGAGAGGCTCTCGACACCGGCCAGCGGCCCGTCGCCCTTCACCACCAGCACATGCGTCGAGGTATAGTAATGGTTGGTGTTCAGGACCAGCTCGTCGCCCTGCGCATAGCCGATCACCACGTCGCACTTGCCTGCAAAGAGCGTGTTGCGCGCGAAGCCCGTCACCATCGGGAACCAGGTATATTCGACGGGCCTGCCCATCACCTGCCCCAGATGCTCGGCGATGCGGTTCTCGAAGCCGCTGCCGTCGCGGTTCGACAGGGGCGCGTTCGCCGGATCGGCGCAGACGCGCAGGACCTCGTTCGAGACGAGGTCCGCCACCTGTGCCGGCGCAGGCGCGGCCGCCAGGACGGCGGCCGACAGCAGGAGACCGCGGATCACTCCATGCACGTCTTTTCCACCTCGGCATATTCGGGGCTCTTGTCGGCCCGCTTCGCCGGCCGGCCACGGTCGAGCGCCCCGGTGCCGCGCGCGCGCAGATAGGTCCAGATGTCGTCGACATAGCACATGACGTTCGCATTGGTGCCGAAGGCGGGCATCACCAGCGTCTTGGCGGCGCCGACCTCCTGCTTGCCGTTCGCGATCGTCTCGAGGAACGTGTAATAGTCGATCCGCATCACGCTGTCCTTCAGCGCGGGGGCGTAGGACGAGCCCATCCCGTCCGGGCCGTGGCAGACGTGGCACTCCGACTGGTAGCGGCGGTAGCCCGAGAAGGTGGGCCAGTCCACCGTGCCGTCCTCGGCGATGTCGAAGGTGGGCACATCCTCGGCATTGAACGAGCGGATGCCGTCCGACGAGGCGACCGCGACATCCACGCCCTGTGCCGCTGCCTCGGCCGAGGCCAGCGACGAGGCGCCGGCCATCAGCGCGAGGCTCACCATCGCGCCAAGGGACAGAGTGGTCTTCATTCGGTTATCTCCTCCCAGAAGAAAGCCGCCCCGGCGGGGGCCCGCAAGGGCGGCTTCGGTTCATGGCGGGACCAAGATCCCGTGCGGGCCGCGCGCGGCGGAGGCCGCAACTGCCGCTTTCCCTGCAGCAGGGGCCGGAGCCCGGGGGCTCCGGCAGGGTCGGGATCGGGCTCAGTCCGGCAGGGCAAAGACGGTGAGCTGGCCGCCGAGCTGGGTGTAATCCGACAGGGCCGCATAGCCGCCCACGGCGCCCAGACCCTCGTTGGGGTTGGTCAGGCCCGCGGCGAGGCCGATGCCCGCCCAGCCGCCGACGCCCGAGAGCACGCCCACATACTGCTTGCCGTTGAACTCGTAGGTCATCACGTTGCCGATGACGCCAGACGGGGTCTTGAAGCGATAGAGCAGCTCGCCCGTCTCCGCATCGATGGCCTTCAGATAGCCTTCGAGCGTGCCGTAGAACACCACGTCACCCGCGGTGGCCAGAGCCCCCGACCAGACCGAGAACTGCTCGGGCAGCGACCATTTGATCTCGCCCTTCGTCGCATCCCAGGCGATGAAATTGCCCATGCCGCCATGGCTGTTCGGCGCCGGATACATCGAGAGTGTGGCGCCGACATAGGGCTGACCGGCCGAGTAGCTCACCCGGTAGGGCTCGTAGTCCATGCAGACGTGGTTCGTCGGCACATAGACGAGGCCCGTCTTGGGCGAGAAGGAGGCGGGCTGCTGGTCCTTGGAGCCGAGGGCCGCCGGGCAGACGCCGGTGGTGTTGGTGTCCTCGCCGTTCTGAGCCGTCGAATATTGCGCCACCACCTGCGGACGGCCGTACTGATCGGACTCCTTGTCCATCACCACTTCGGTCGCCCAGTTCACCGCCGGGTCGTATTTCTTCGCCACCAGAAGCTCGCCCGTCTCGCGGTCGAGCGTGTAGCCGAAGCCGTTCCGGTCGAGGTTCACCAGCAGCTTGCGCATCTGCCCGTCGATCTCCTGATCGACGAGGATGTTCTCGTTCACCCCGTCATAGTCCCACTCGTCGTGCGGGGTCTTCTGATACATCCACTTGGCCATGCCGGTGTCGGCATCGCGCGCCATGATGGTCATGGACCATTTGTTGTCGCCCGGGCGCTGCGAGGGGTTCCAGGTCGACGGGTTGCCGGTGCCGTAATAGACGAGGTTCAGGTCCGGGTCGTAGGAATACCAGCCCCAGGTGGTGCCGCCGCCGATCTGCCACTGATCGCCTTCCCAGCTCTTGATCGAGCTGTCGGCGCCCACGGGCTTGCCGAGCACCATGGTCTTTTCCGGATCGACCAGCATCTCCGCGTCCGGGCCGGTGGAATAGGCGCGCCAGACCTGCTCGCCCGTCTTCATGTCATAGGCGGTGACATGGCCGCGCACGCCGAACTCGCCGCCCGAGATGCCGACGAGGAGCTTGTCCTTGACCGGCAGCACGGTCGCGGTGTTGGTCTCGCCCTTGGCCGGGTCGCCGTTCTGCACGGTCCATTTCACCTCGCCGCTCTTGGCGTCGAGAGCCACGACGGTCGTATCGGCCTGATGCAGGAAGATCATGCCATCGGCATAGGCCACGCCGCGGTTGACCGTGTCGCAGCACATCACACCGATGACGTCGGGGTTCTGCTGCGGCTCGTAGCGCCACAGGATCTTGCCGTCATTGGCCAGATCGAGCGCATAGACGTTGTTCGGGAAGGGCGTGTGGACATACATGATGCCGTCCACGACGAGCGGCGAGCCCTCGTGGCCGCGCAGCACGCCGGTCGAGAAGGTCCAGGCGACCTGAAGCTTGCCCACATTCTCGCGCGTGATCTGGTTGAGCTCGGAATAGCGGGTGTTGGCATAGTCGCCGGTCTGGATCGCCCACTGCTTCGGATCGTCGGTCGCCTTGAGGACCGAGTCGTTGGCAAAGACCGGCGCAGACGAGAGCAGTAGGGTCGCTACGAGACCCGTCTTCAGCATCTTCATTGGCTCCTCCCGATGTTGATTTCTTGGAATTGGCTCGTGATCTTCACCGGCCGCGGCTCCCTCCCCGGAGCTGGCGACCTCTCACCGAACCTCATGCTACGGCGCGCCGATTTGAAGCGTCAACGCCGCCGGTCCCCCTTTAAGCCCAAAGTATGACCATCGCCCCGGTGGGGCGACGACGCGGGCGAAAGCCTTGGCAGACAGGCATTTCAGCCCTCTGCCGGAGCCGCGGCGGGGGCCTCCTCGGCCTCCTGCGTCCCGCCCTCCGAGAAGGTGTCGAGATAGGCCAGGATGTCGGCCAGCTCCTGCGGTTTCTTGATGCCGGGGAAGGCCATCTTGGTGCCCGGCATCGCCTTGCGCGGATTGGCCAGGAAATTCTCGAGCGCGGCATGATCCCAGACGAGGCCGCCGGCCGCGGCCTCGGTCAGGGTCTTGGAGTAGCTGAAGCCCTCGACCGAGGCCGCCGGGCGACCGACGACGCCGGTCAGGATCGGGCCGGTCTTGTTCTGAGCCTCGGCGCCGATCTGGTGGCAGGCCTGACATTTGCGGAAGGCCTTCTCGCCGGCGGCCGGGTCGCCTTCGGCCAAGGCGGCCTGCGCGGCACCGAGAGCGAGCGCCCCGGCGAGGATGGTGGTCAATCTCATGGTCTTCTCCCTTTGCGGATGGCTCGGGGGCGTCCTGCGCGGCAGGCCGCCGCGGCCGGTCAGGAGACCGGCCGGGTCGCTGGCACCGTTACTCGGGAAATCGTCACGATCTTGGAGGGGTGGCCGATCAGAACACCACCACCGAGCGGATGGACTCGCCTGCGTGCATGAGGTCGAAGCCCTTGTTGATCTCTTCGAGGCTCAGGATGTGGGTGATCATCGGATCGATCTGGATCTTGCCCTCCATATACCAGTCGACGATGCGCGGCACGTCGGTCCGCCCGCGGGCGCCGCCGAAGGCCGAGCCCTTCCAGACCCGCCCCGTCACCAGCTGGAACGGCCGCGTCTGGATCTCGGCCCCCGCGGGCGCCACGCCGATCACGATGGACTGGCCCCAGCCACGGTGGCACGCCTCCAGCGCCTGCCGCATCACCTTCACATTGCCCGTGCAGTCGAACGTGTAGTCCGCCCCGCCGATCTGGTCGAAGGGCGTCTTGGTCATATTCACCAGATGGGCCACGATGTCCCCGTCGATCTCGGACGGGTTCACGAAATGGGTCATGCCGAAGCGCTCGCCCCATTCCTTCTTGGCGTTGTTCAGATCGACGCCGATGATCATGTCGGCGCCCGCGAGCTTCAGCCCCTGGATCACGTTGAGGCCGATGCCGCCCAGCCCGAAGACCACGGCCTTGGCGCCGATCTCGACCTTGGCCGTGTTGATCACCGCGCCGATGCCGGTAGTGACGCCGCAGCCGATGTAGCAGATCTTGTCGAAGGGCGCGTCCGGGCGCACCTTCGCCACCGCGATCTCGGGGAGGACGGTGTAGTTCGAGAAGGTCGAGCAGCCCATGTAATGCAGGATCGGCGTGCCATCGAGCATCGAGAAGCGGCTGGTGCCGTCGGGCATCAGCCCCTGCCCCTGCGTCGAGCGGATCGCGGTGCAGAGGTTCGTCTTCTGGCTGAGGCAGGAGGGGCATTGCCGGCACTCGGGCGTATAGAGCGGGATCACATGATCGCCGGGCTTCACGCTGGTCACGCCGGGGCCGACCTCGACCACCACGCCCGCGCCCTCGTGCCCGAGGATCGCCGGGAACATGCCCTCGGGATCGGCGCCGGAGAGGGTGAATTCGTCGGTGTGGCAGATGCCGGTGGCCTTGATCTCGACCATGACCTCGCCGGCCTTGGGGCCTTCGAGATTGACCTCCATGATCTCGAGCGGCTTGCCGGCCTCGACGGCGACGGCGGCACGGGTGCGCATGTTACTCTCCCTCTCAATCAACCGGACGGCGGGGCGTCGGGCCTGTCATGGCCTGACCTTAAGGGGAAAATCCGCGCCCGGCATTCGGAAAAAAGGATGAGGAGCACGGGTCTTGCCTCTGCGGCAAAAGCCTGCCGGGGTCCGCGCTGTCCGCAAGGCGACCGGCCGCCGGGGGCCGGAGGCTCTCCATACGGCCGCCGTGCAGGGATACATACGACCGCGCGGCCGAGGCCCTGCACAGAGATGGCCGTGGGCGGGCCCCGCGCCATCGGACCGCGCCCGACATACTCTCTGGGCACATATCCCCGCGTCCCGGGCAGGAGAAGCCGCCCCCTGCATGGCGGGAGGGAGCGGCCGCCGCGCTCAGGCTGCGAGCTTTCCGGAGCGCTTGGCGACATGGGTCGCGATCGCATCCATCAGGGGCGGCGAGAGCGCATCATAGGGCTCGAGCCCCAGCTCGCGCAGCCGCGCGCGGATCCCGTCCATGCGGTCCGGCGAGACGCCGCTCTCGATCACCGACGAGACGAAGGCCGCAAAGCCCGGCGCGGCCCAGCCGTCCTCCGACGACAGCTCGGTGTGGATGAAGTCGAGCCCATAGAACGGATGGTCCTTGTTCTCGATCCGGCCATACATGTGCGTGCCGCAGCCGGTGCAGGCGTAGCGCTGGATGGCCATGTTCGGGTCGACCACCTTCAGCTTGTCGCCATTGGCCACCACCTCGACGGCATCCCGCGGCACCACCGCCACCATGCTGAAGATCGCCCCGTCAGGCTTCCAGCACTTGGTGCAGCCGCAGACATGGTTGTGTGCCGACTGGCCGTTGATGCGCACCTCGACCGGCCGGTCGGTGCAGCGGCACTGGAGCGTGCCGCCCGTGAAACCTTCGCGCGCCGGCACGATCCCATCATCGACCGACGGATGAATCTTGACGTCGCCGTGAGTCATGTCACTCATTGCTTCCTCCCTGACATGCAGCCTCCCTGACATGCCGCACAAGTGTCTCAGGCCGCTCCGAGTCCAGCCAGTCAGCCATTGGGCGGAGATGCGGCCCCTTCCCTCGGTCGCCGCCGCCCGCCCCTTCCCTCGGTCTTGCCCTCCCGTCCCTTCCCTCGGCCTTCCCCTCCCGGCCCCTTCCCTCGGCCGTCCCCTCCCGCCCCGCCCTCCGGTTGCGCGGCCTCTTCCCGACCGGCCGGGAGTGTTCCCGCGCACGGTCTCCCTCTTTCGTCCGGCTTGTTCCCGGTGCCCGGGCGGCGAGACTGGGGCCCATGCGATGCCTCCTCGTTCTCCTCCTCATGCTCGCCGGGCCTGCCTCGGCCGAGGATCTGTGGAAGGGCCGCACGGCGGCCTTCTTCGGCCTGACGTTCATCGACACGTCGACCGAGGGCGAGCTGAACGGCGCCCGCCCCGACGAGACGGCGCGGATCGAGCGGGCCGAGCAGCAGGCGGCCGATGCCTTCGCGGCGCACGGGATCGAGCTCCTCGACCTCGCGCCGGTCGCCGGGGATCTGGCCCGCATCCGCAACCCCGCGAACTGCGGCGGGGGCGAGCTGCGCATGGCCCGCGCACTCGGGGCCGATTATGCGGTGGTGGGCGAGGTCCAGAAGGTCTCGAACCTCATCCTCGCCATGAACCTCTATGTGAAGGAGGTCTCGACCGGCCGGCAGATCCGCGGTCAGGCGGTCGACATCCGCGGCAACACCGACGAGAGCTGGCAGCGCGGAATGCGCTACATCCTCGAGCGCAACATCTTCCGCTGACGAGGGGCGGGTTTCATCCGCCAAGGGGCGCGGCTCCGTCCGCGACGCCCCAGAAGCAGCCTGCCTGTCCGCGCAGCGGACAGTCCCGGACGCGCCGCCGGCACCCGAAGGCGCAGGCGGCCGGGGACGGTCAGGCCCGCTGCAGCTCGGCCATCCGCGGCAGGATCGGGACGATCTCTTCCACGCGGTTGAACATCGGCAGGGCCAGCGTCGACAGCTCCTCGAGCTGAGCCGGGCGCGGCAGCTCCATCTCGCCGCCTTCCAGCACGGACAGCAGCCCGCGCTGCACCAGCTCGTCGCGCATCTCGTCGAGCTGGGCCCCGCTCAGGGCAAGAAGCGTCGCGATATCCTCGTGCCGGCAGTGCAGCGTCAGGCGCAGCACCCCCATCCGGTCGCGCTCGGCCAGCCTGTGGGCGCAGATCGCGAGGAAGGCCGCAAGACGTTCGAGCGGCGTCAGCGTCGAACGGATGCGGGTAAAGAGCCGGCGCAGCCCGGCCGCATGCGAGGCCGCCGCCCCCAGAGCGCCGTAGAGGCGCGGATCGCGCAGCGCCGCCGCCTCCACCTCATGCACGTCATACCAGCAGACTTCGGCCGGAACGACGGCCGTCACCCGCATCTCGCGGTTGCCGCGGAAGGCCTCGCCCAGAGGCTCGCCGATGGAGACGACATCCATCCCCATTTCGGGCCCGCAGCGCAGCAGAAGACCGGAATGCAGGATGCCGAACCGCCCGCCCTTGAGGCTCACGTCGGTGGGCGCGGCCCCCGGCAGCAGCGTCTCGAACTCGGCCACCAGCGGGCAGACCGAGGCCGCGCGGGCCCGGATCGCCGCGCAGAGCGCGTTGTGTCGCTGCTTGCAGGTCTGACAGTGCGAGGTGGTCTGACACGGCATGTCCTCAGTCCTCCCGGGATCTCGCTCTTGAGGCGAGCGTTTCATGTCGGCAACCGAAATACTGGTGAACATGACCGCCGAAGCGGGGCACGGGATCCTGAGTAGGCGAAATGAAGAGTGCGCTCTTTGACCTGCGTCAATTCGCCCGGTCGGTCAGGGGGAAACGCGCTGCTCCTCGCGCAGCCCCTCGAGAAGCGCGTGCGCGTCGAATTCCTCGTTGTCCGACAGGGAGATGAGCGCCGGCAGATCGAGGATCTCGAATCGCAGCGGCGTCAGAATCGAGATGATCCCGTCGCGGGAAAAGGCTTGCACCGCGCGCGAGATCGATTCGACCGTGGTGCCGAGATAATGCGCAAGGTCATTGCGCGCGATGGGCACGTTCACGACGATTCGCTTCGCGTCCTGGGTGAGTTCGCTGGTCTGGTGCGGCCAGCGCCGGCAGAGCATCAGGAGGTAGGTGGCGAGGCGCGCCGCGACCGTGGGGCCCGCACGCAGCGTGATCCATTCGCGCGCGGCGTCGAGCTCGTCCAGCACGGCGAGGAGCACCGCATGTTCGAGATCGGGACAGGTGCGCACGAGCGCCTCGAATGCATGGCGCTCGAAGCAGCAGAGCGTCACCTCGGTGGCGGCCTCTATGGAATAGTCCGACCGCTCCGAGAAGACGCGGCCGAACATGTCGCTCGGCACGAGAAGACCCACGATCTGCGAGCGTCCGTCCGACAGGAGCCGCTCCATCCTGAGCACCCCGCGCACGACATTGCCCACATATTCGAGCGCGCCGCCCTGCGGCACCACCACCGCATCGCGGGGGAACACCCGCAGCCGGGAGATCGCATCGAGCTTGCGAAGCGTCGCGGGGGTCAGGCCGCGGCGCAGGCCCGCATGGTGGAATTTCGAGTCAGGCCCAAGCCGCGTGACTTCGTTACGCGCCAGAGGACGCTCCATCGCTACCGCTCCGATACCGAAACTCTGCTGGCGGGCCAGACCTTAACGGCAGGACCGCCGTCGGTGCGACGATAGCAGATCCCTTGGCCGCGGGCCATCCGGGGTCCCCCGGCTGTGGCAATCGGCAGCGGGTGTGCGATCTTGACGGCCGGCGTCAACCGGCGGCCAGCAGCGCGCGCACCCGCGGGATCACCTCGCGGCCATAGAGCTCGACCGAGCGCAGAAGCGCCCCGTGCGCCAGCGGTCCCATCGAATATTTGAGCTGGAAGCGCGACAGGCCGAGCGCGCCGACCGTGTCGGCGATCTTGCGCGCGACGGTCTCGGGCGAGCCCACATACATCGAGCCGTGCTCGACCTCGCGCAGGAAGTCGTCGCGCCCGAGGCTCGGCCAGCCCCGTTCGGCGCCGAGCCGGTCGTGGAGCACCTTGTAGGCCGGGAAGGCCTCTTCGCGCGCCTGTTCGTCGGTGGGCGCGATGTGGCCCGGCGAATGAACCCCGAGCGGCATGGGCTCGAGACCCGCCTGTTCGGTGGCGCGGCGATAGAGATCGGCATAGGCCAGGAAGCGCCGGGCCGGGCCGCCGATGATGGCAAGGATCATCGGCAGCCGGAAGCGCACGGCCCGCACGACCGATTCGGGGCTGCCGCCCACGCCGATCCATGCGCGCAGGCCCGCCTCGCCCAGCGGCGGCCAGACCCGCTGCCGCGCAAGCGGCGCGCGGGTGGTGCCGGACCAGGTGACTTCCTCCTCGCGGATCAGGCGGGCGAAGAGGTCGAGCTTCTCCTCGAAGAGCGCGTGATAATCCCCGAGATCGAAGCCGAAGAGCGGAAAGCTCTCGGTGAAGGAGCCGCGGCCGAGCGTGACCTCGGCCCGGCCGCCCGTCAGCGCGTCGAGCGTCGAGAGCCGCTGGAAGAGCCGCACCGGATCGTCGGACCCCAGAACCGTCACCGCCGTGCCGAGCCGGATCCGCCGCGTGCGCGCGCCGATCGAAGCGAGCAGGATCTCGGGGGCGGAGATCGCGAAATCGTCGCGGTGATGTTCGCCGAGGCCGATGGCATCGACCCCGACCTCGTCGGCCAGCACCGCTTCCTCGACCACGTTGCGCAGCACCTCGCGCTGCGGCAGGAGCCGCCGCTCCGCATCCCAGGTCACGTCGCCGAAAGTGTCGAGGCCGAATTCGAGTGTCATGTGCATCTTCCCGTTGCCGATCGCTCCCGATGTAGCATATCCGCGCGCGCCGTCCCTGGGCAGCAGGGCACAGCTCCCCTGCTCCGCTGCACAGACGCCACGACCGGACCTCCGCGCCGGCACGGCCAGAAGGCATTGCCGCTGTTCGTCGGAGCCTCCCCTGGGCCCGCCTCTGCGGCCAGGAAGGCACCGCCGCCGTTCGTCGGAGCCCGAGGCCCGCCTCTGCGGCCAGAGGGAGCGCCGCTCGGGAACAGAGGCCGCCGCTGCCGGTTATCGAGGCGACCGGGCCGCCTGTGCCGGAGCCTTCGCAATGCCTCGAGGCATCCGGCGGGCCGCCCTTCCCAATGACAGGACATGCCATGAAACTCGACGGAAAAACCATTGCGATCCTGATCGCGCCCCGCGGTACCGAGGATGTGGAATATGTGCGGCCGAAAGAAGCGCTGACCCGGTCGGGGGCGACGGTCGTGACCGTCAGCCTCGAGGCGGGCGACGCGCAGACGGTGAACGGCGATCTCGATCCGGGCGCCACATACCGCGTCGACCGCACCTTCGCCGACGTCTCGGTGGACGAGTTCGACGGGCTCGTGATCCCCGGCGGCACGGTGGGTGCCGACAAGATCCGCGCGAGCGAGGAGGCCGTGGCCTTCGTGCGCGGCTTCGTCAGCGCGGGCAAGCCCGTGGCGGCCATCTGCCACGGACCCTGGGCCCTGGTCGAGGCGGACGTGCTCGGAGGGCGCGAAGTGACGTCCTACCCTTCGCTCGCCACCGACATCCGCAATGCGGGCGGCCGCTGGGTCGACCGCGAGGTGGTGGTCGATTCGGGCCTCGTCACCAGCCGCAAGCCGGACGATCTCGACGCCTTCTGCGCGAAGATGATCGAGGAATTTGCCGAAGGCGTGCACGACGGCCAGCGTCGCAGCGCCTGAGAAAGCGGGCGCGCCATCGGCACAGGCTTGCCGAACGTCGTGAAAAGTTCATTCGACCGGTGGACTTGCAGCCGATACGCACCAACATGGTCACGAGGACGTGTGCCGCCCGTGAGGCGGCGCGCGCGATTCACGAAGGAGGCTTCATGCGCATCGCAGTTCTGGGTGGGGATGGGTTTGTCGGCTGGCCGACAGCTCTCCACCTGTCGGACCTCGGACACGAGATCCATATCGTCGACAACCTGTCCCGGCGCTGGATCGACACCGAGCTGGGCGTGCAGTCCCTGACCCCGATGGACTCGATCCAGGAGCGCTGCCGGATCTGGCATCAGGAGACCGGCGAGCGGCTGCATTTCCACCTTCTCGACCTGCGCGAATACGATCGGATCCGCGCCTGGCTTGCCGAATACCGGCCCGAGGCCATCATCCACTTCGCCGAGCAGCGCGCCGCGCCCTATTCGATGAAGTCGGACCGCCACAAGGTCTATACGGTCAACAACAACGTCAATGCGACCCACAATCTCCTCGCCGCCATGGTCGAGACCGGCATCGATGCCCATCTCGTCCATCTCGGCACCATGGGGGTCTATGGCTATTCGACCGTGGGCGCGCCGATCCCCGAAGGCTATCTCGACGTCTCGGTCGAGACCCCTGCGGGCCCGAAAGAGCTCGAGATCCTCTATCCGACGCGGCCGGGCTCGGTCTATCACATGACCAAGAGCCTCGATCAGATCCTCTTCCAGTATTACGCCCAGAACGACGGGCTGCGGATCACCGACCTGCATCAGGGCATCGTCTGGGGCACGCATACGAACCAGACCCGCCGCCATCCCCAGCTCATCAACCGCTTCGACTATGACGGCGATTATGGCACGGTGCTCAACCGCTTCCTGATCCAGTCGGCGATCGGCTATCCGCTGACCGTGCACGGCACCGGCGGGCAGACCCGCGCCTTCATCCATATTCAGGACTCGGTGCGCTGCGTGGAGCTTGCGCTGTCGGATGCGCCCAAGGCCGGCGAGCGGGTCAAGATCTTCAACCAGATGACCGAGACGCACCGCGTGCGCGATCTGGCCGAGCTGGTGGCGAAGATGACCGGCGCCAAGGTGTCCTATCTGCCCAACCCCCGCAAGGAGGCCGACGAGAACGAGCTCGTGGTCAAGAACGACCAGTTCCTCGCGCTGGGGCTGAAGCCCATCACGCTGCAGGAAGGGCTGCTGGGCGAGGTGGTCGATGTGGCGAAGAAGTTCGCCCACCGGATCGACCGCAGCCGCGTGCCTTGCGTCTCGGCCTGGACGAAGGACATCGCGCAGCGGGTCGAGCACGATCCCGAGGGGCGGCGGCTGCGCTCGGTGTCCTGATTGGATCTGGCAACCGAAGGACCGGCCCGGTCCGAGCGGGCCTATGTCACGCTCGTGACCAATGCCGATTACGCGCTGGGGGCACGGGCGCTGCTGCGCTCGCTGGCCCTCAGCGGCACCACCGCCGACCGGGTGGTGCTGCATACCGATGTGCCCGAGGAGGCGCTGGCGCCCCTCCGGGCGCTCGGCGCCCGGCTCGTGCGGGTGGAGCTTCTGCCCACCTCGCCCGAGTTCAACGCGGCCCATGCGCGCGAGGCGCTCCATGCGCGCGCGGCCTTCACCAAGGGCGGCAAGCCGCCCTTCCACACGCCGCTCGACAATTTCGCCAAGCTCCGGCTCTGGCAGCTCGTGGACTACCGCTCGGTCGTCTTCATCGATGCCGATGCGCTGGTGCTGCGGAACGTGGACCGGCTGTTCGACTATCCCGAATTCTGCGCCGCGCCGAACGTCTACGAGAGCCTGTCGGACTTTCACCGGATGAATTCGGGCGTCTTCACCGCCCGGCCCTCGACGGACACGTTCGCCCGGATGCTTGAAGCACTCGACGTGCCGGGGGCCTTCTGGCGGCGGACCGACCAGAGCTTCCTGCAGGAGTTCTTTCCCGACTGGCAGGGCCTGCCGGTCTTCTGCAACATGCTCCAGTATGTCTGGTTCGCGATGCCCGAGCTCTGGAGCTGGGAGCAGATCCGCATCCTGCATTTCCAGTATGAGAAACCCTGGCAGGAGCACGACAAGGCCGACCGCCTGCGCCCGCTGATCGACCTGTGGCGCGCCTATGCGGGCGACGGGCCGGTGCCCGCGCTGTCGGACATGCCGGCTCCATGCGGCTTGCGCTGACCGGAGCAGGCGGCCTCGTCGGCCGCTTCATCGCCGAGGCCGCGCGGGCGGCGGGCCATTCGCTGGTGGTCCTCGCCCGCAGCCCCCTGCCCGGGGCGGACGAGCACCGGCCCTACGATCTCATGGGCCCGCTTCCCCCGCTGGGCGATGTGGATGCGCTGATCCATTGTGCCTTCCAGCATGTTCCGGGCCGCTACCGGGGCGGCGAGGGGCACGACCCCGAGGGCTTCCGCCGCGCCAACCTCGAGGGCAGCCTGCGGCTCTTCGAGGCGATGCGGGGGCGGCGGATCCTCTTTCTCTCCTCCCGCGCCGTGTTCGACGGCTACGGGCCCGGCACGTTGCTGACCGAGGCCATGCCGCCCTGCCCCGAAAGCCTCTACGGTCAGGTCAAGGCCGAGGCCGAGGTCGCGCTCTTTGCCGAAGGCGGCGCGAGCCTCCGCGCGACCGGCGTCTACGGGCCCGGGCCGGATCACAAGTGGCGCGCTCTTTTCGAGGAGTTTCGCGCGGGCCGTCCGATCGAGCCGCGGGTCGCGACCGAGGTCCATGGCGCGGATCTGGCCGCGGCGGCGCTCCTCCTGCTCGACCGGCCCGACGCGGGCGCCTTCCATGTCTCGGACCTGCTGCTCGACCGCCACGATCTTCTCGCCGAGATCGCCCGGATCGAAGGGATCACCGCGCCTCTGCCCCCGCGCGCGGATGCCTCGCGCGTCAGTCCGCTCGACTGCCGCCGGCTTTCGGCGATGGGCTGGCGGCCCGGAGGGCTCCGCCTGTTGCGGCAAACGCTGCCGCTCATGATTTAGGCAGCGGATTCCCGCCGACCCTGCCCAGGGCGCGCTTCGCGCCCGGCGAGCCAGATCCGCGCGCAACTTTGGGTTAGAGAATTTCTCCCTTGGGTTGCAAAGCTGCGCAATCGGTTCGAAAGACGACAGGATGCGCATAAAAATCGTCTTCCGGCGGAACCTGACCCTTCGATTCAGCCTTGGCCATTCGCTCAGCAACAGGCATTCTGCCCGCCATAGAAAGCCTGACGCACGCCCCATTTTGACCTATCTTCGCCCGCGGGCTGTTCCCGGCCTTTGCAGGTGCAGCATTATATGAAACATTGTTCGGGTCAGATCGGGCCCTCCTTTTCACAGATCCATATCCAGAGGTCGCGCATGTCTCCCCAGAAGGTCACCACTGCCATTTTCCCCATCGCAGGCATGGGGACGCGGTTCCTGCCCGCGACCAAGTCGATCCCGAAGGAAATTCTCACGCTCGTCGACAAGCCGCTGATCCAGTATGCGGTCGAGGAAGCCCGCGAAGCCGGCATCGAGGACTTCATCTTCGTGACCTCGCGCGGCAAGGGGGCGCTCGAGGACTTCTTCGACGTGAACCAGACGCTGGAGCGGGCCCTGCGCGCGGCGGGCAAGACCGAGCTTCTGGCCACGCTGGAGGCCACCAACATCGACAGCGGCCATGTGCCCTACGTCCGCCAGCACGAGGCGCTGGGCCTCGGCCATGCCGTCTGGTGCGCGCGTCGCCTCGTGGGCGACGAGCCCTTCGCGGTGATCCTGCCCGACGACATGGTGGTCGCCGACCGGCCCTGCCTCGCGCAGATGATCGAGGCCCACGAAGAGGTTGGCGGCAGCATCATCGCCACGATGGAAGTGCCGCCGGAAAAGGCGTCCTCCTACGGCGTCCTCGACATCGAGGAGCGTCAGGGCGCGCTCATCCGTCCGCGCGGCATCGTCGAGAAACCGAAAGCCGGCACCGCGCCCTCGAACATGGCCGTCATCGGCCGCTACATCCTCGGGCCGCGCATCATGCGCCATCTCGACCGGCGGACCGTCGGCGCGGGGGGCGAGATCCAGCTGACCGACGCCATCGCGCATGAGCTTGCCGCCCATCCGGGTTCGGTCCACGGCTTCCGCTTCCAGGGCGAGCGCTTCGACTGCGGCTCGAAGGCGGGCTTCCTTCAGGCCACCGTCGCGCTTGCGCTGCAGCGCGAGGACCTGCGCGGGGAATTCTCGACCTTCCTGCGGGCGATTGCCGAGCAATACGGTCTCGGCGTCCCGAACGCCGCGCCGCTGCGCAGCGTGGCGGCCGCGAGCTGATCCAGCGGGAAAGACGGCAGATTGCGCATTCTCTACCTCGCCCACGATCTGGACGACAGCGCCATCTGGCGGCGCGCGGCCATGCTGCGCGCCGGCGGAGCGAGCGTCCAGACCGCGGGCTTCCGCCGCCGCGAGGGGCCGCTGCCCGAAGCGGCGATCCTGCTCGGCAAGACCGCCGATGCGCGGATGCTGCAGCGTGCGGCCTCGGTCGCGCGCGCGCTCGCCGGGCTGCGCCGCAGCCTCGCCGAGGTGCAGGCCCCCGATGTCATCATCGCCCGCAACCTCGAGATGCTGGCCCTCGCGGCCCGCGCCAAGAGCTTCTGGCCGGAAGCGCTGCTCGTCTACGAGGTGCTCGACATCCACCGCATGATGCTGGGCGACGGGCCGCGGCCGCGCGCGATGCGCGCCCTCGAACGCCGGCTGATGCGCCGCGTGGGGCTGGTGCTGACCTCCTCGCCGGGCTTCGTCAACGAATATTTCCAGCCGCACGGGCAGGCCCGCATGCCGATCCGGCTCATCGAGAACAAGTGCTTCTACCCGGAGGCGGCGCTGCCTGCGGTTCCCGAACGGCGGCCGGTCGTGGCGCCGATCACCATCGGCTGGTTCGGCATCCTGCGCTGCGCCTGGTCGCTCGACTGCCTCGACAGGGTCACGCGGGCCGCTCCGGGGCGCTATCGCGTGCTGCTGCGCGGCAAGCCCGCGCTCGACCAGCTGCCGCAGTTCCACGCGACGGTGGCGGCGAACCCGGACCTCGACTTCGGCGGGCCCTACCGCAACCCGGACGATCTGGCCGACATCTACGGACAGGTCCATCTGTCCTGGCTGATCGACCGCTATGATGCGGGCAAGAACTCCGACTGGCTGCTGCCGAACCGGCTCTACGAAGGCTGCCGTCACCACGCCGTGCCGGTGGCGCTGGCGGGCACGGAGGTCGCGAACTTCCTCGGCGACTATGGGTTGGGGCTCACCGTCGCCGCCCCCGATGCCGAGGAGGTGGGGCGGCGCCTCGGCGCGCTCTCTCTCGCGGAGGTCGAGGCGATGAGGCGCGCGGTGGCGGAGGTGCCGCCGCAGGTCTGGACCACGGGTCCGGAGGAATGTCAGGAGATCACGGGCCTGATGGCCCAGATCGCCGCCGCCCGCGGGCGCAGGCGGCAGGCGGCGATGCGGCGGAAAGGCTGGTTCACCACATGACGGCGCGCGTGCTCATCGTCATCCCCACGCTGAACGAGGCGGCCCATATCGGCGGCGTGCTCGACGGCCTCCTGCCCTTCGCCGAGCGCCACGGCGCGCGGATCGTGGTGGCCGACGGCGGCTCGACGGACGGCACCCGGGCGCTGGTGACGGCCCGCCCCGAGCCCGGGATCGTGCTGCTCGACAACCCCCGCCGCCTGCAGAGCGCCGCCGTCAATCTGGCGGTGGAGCGGTTCGGCTATGACGCCGACTGGCTGATCCGGATCGATGCGCACAGCGCCTATCCGGCCGACTATTGCGACGTGCTTCTGGCCGAGGCCGAGGCCACGGGCGCGGACTCGGTCGTGGTGGGGATGAAGGCGGTGGGCTCGGGCTTCTGGCAGAGCCTCATCGCTGCGGCGCAGAATTCGCGGATCGGCAATGGCGGGTCCGCGCATCGGGTGATGCCGGTGGGCAAGTTCGTCGATCACGGCCATCATGCGCTGATGCGGATCGCGGCCTTCCGTCAGGTCGGTGGCTATGACGAGAGCTTCAGTCACAACGAGGATGCGGAACTGGACCTGAGGCTCAGGAGCGCGGGCTTCCGCATCTGGCTCACGCCGCGCACGCGCGTGACCTACTTCCCTCGCCGCAGCCTCGGCGCACTGGTGAAACAATATTTCGCCTTCGGCAGGGGGCGGGCGCGGAACATCCTGAAGCACCGCTCGCGGCCGGGCCTGCGTCAGGCGGTGCTGGTGGCGCTGACACCCGCGCTCCTGCTTGCGCTTCTCGCGCCCCTGCACTGGATCTTCGCCCTGCCGCTCGCGGGATGGGTGGTGGGCTGCCTCGCGGGGGGCCTCATGATCGCGCGCGAGACCGGCTCGCCGGGCGGGCTGCTCTCGGGCTTCGCCGCCGGCGCCATGCATGTCGCCTGGTCGGCCGGTTTCTGGGTGCAGCTCGGCCGCCACCTCCTGCAGGGCCGCCCGCGCACGGAGGCCATGGCATGACCGGCACGCGCATAGCCATCGGGATCTGCACCTTCCGCCGCCCCGGCATTGCCGCCACCCTCGCCTCGCTCGGGGCTCTGCGCTGGCCCGAGGGCATGAGCGGCCTCGTGATCGTCGCCGACAATGACGAGACACCTTCGGCCCGCGAGACGGTTCACGCGGCGGCCAAGGGCCTGTCGCTGCCGGTCTGCTATCTTCATGCGCCGGCCCGCAACATCTCGGTGGCGCGGAACGCCATCCTCGAAGCGGCCGAGGCGCGCGGCATCGAGCGGCTGGCCTTCCTCGACGACGACGAGATGGTGGAACCGGGCTGGATCGAGGCCCTGACCGCCGCTCTGGCCCGGACGGGCGCCGAGGCGGTGCTCGGTCCCGTGCGCGCCGAGCATGGCGCCGAGGCCCCGGCCTGGATGCGCGAGAGCGCGATCCACGACACGCGGCCCACCTTCCTGCCCGACGGCTCGATCAAGTCGGGCTACAGCTGCAACGTGCTGATGGACCTTTCGGCCCCCGCCCTCGAAGGCTTGCGCTTCGATCCTGCACGGGGGCGTTCGGGCGGAGAGGACACCGCCTTCTTCGAGGCGATGCTGCGGCGCGGCGGCCGGCTGGGATTCGCGCCCGATGCGCTGGTGCGCGAGACCGTTCCTGCGGACCGGGCGCGTCTGGGCTGGCTTCTGCGTCGCCGATTCCGCATGGGCCAGACCCATGCGAGCCTCATCGCCGGCCCCGGGCGGGCTCAGCGCGCGAAACAGGGGCTGGTGGCTCTCGCCAAGGTTGCGGCCTGCTTCGGGATGGCGCTCGCGGCGGTTCACGATCCTCTCAGACGGAACAATGCGCTGTTGCGCGGTGCGCTGCATGTCGGCACACTGTCGGCACTTTTCGGCGCACGACCCATCACGATCTATGGCGGGACCGGGCCTGCGCCTTCTACCTTTGATTCTAAAACGGATAGTTATCTCGTTTCGAGGAGCAGAACTTGAAGCAGTTCGGATTTCGCATCGCCGACAGCGATCCGCGCATCGATGCGCCGATGGCCGCCGCCGCACCTGCGGACACGATCGACGTCTCCCGGATCCTCGGGGCCGTGCGTCGGCAACGGCGGGTGATGATGATCTCCTGCGCGATGGGCCTGTGCCTCGGCCTCGTCTATCTCGCGACCACGCCCAAGACCTTCGTCGCGAATTCGACCGTGCTGCTGGCCGGCAAGGTCAGCCGGTCGATCGAGGAAGTGTCGGCCATCGACAGCAGCGCCTCCGAGAACGCGCTCGAAAGCGCGCAGGAGGTGATCCGCTCGCAGCCCGTGGCGCTCGCCGTGACGGACATGCTGAAGCTGACCGAGAACGAGTCCTTCCTGAACCGGCCGGTGCCGCTTCTGGCGACCGTGGTCAACGGCGTGAAGGAGGTCGTGCGCGCGCCGATCCGCCTCATCTCGCCCTCGACGCCCACCGGCCCCGCGGGCCCGCCCCCCACGCCGGAGCAGATCGAGCAGCGCAAGCGTCAGCTCGTTGCGGCCTCTCTCTCGGCCAAGATCAACGTGATGCGCGTCGGCCGTTCCAGCGTGTTCGAGATCTCCTATGCCTCGCACGACCCGGCCCTCGCGGCCTCGGTCGCCAATGCCTATGCCGAAGCCTATGTCTCCGACCTGCTGAACGCGAACTATGACGCGACGGAGCGCACGACGGAGTGGCTGCGCGAGCGGCTCGAGGCCTTGCAGTCGCAGGCCCGCGAGGCCGCGGTCGAGGCCGAGATCTTCCGCGCGGAGAACAACCTCGTCTCGACCCGCGGGGCGCTCATCACCGAAGAGAATGTCTCGAAGCTGAACGACGATCTGGCCGCGTCCATGACCGAGGCGGCCCGGGCGCAGGCGCTGATGAGCACCTATCAGGAGATCCTCGACCGCGGGCCCGAGGCCTTCCTGTCCGAGCGCAGCAGCGGCTTCTCGCTTCAGGGCAACGACCGGCTGATCGAAATGCAGGACCAGCTCTCGGGCCTGTCGGCGCGTCTCGACCGGATCGAGCGCGACTTCGGCGAGGACCATCCGCAGGCCGTGCGGCTGCGCGAGCAGGTGTCGGCCCAGATCAACGTCCTCTTCGGCGAGGTGCGCCGTCTGCACGAAGAAGCGCGCGGCTCCTACAATGTGGCCAGCGCCCAGGTGCAGGCCCTGCGCGAGAGTCTGGGTCTTGCGGTCGACGTGAACTCGGAAGCCGGGCGCAAGCAGGTGCAGCTGAAGTCGCTGGAACAGCGGGCCGAAACGCTGCAGACGCTCTACCAGACCTTCCTGACCCGCTTCCAGGAGATCGACCAGCAGAAGAGCTTCCCGATCTCGAACGTCCGGATCCTCGCCCATGCCGACGTGCCGCTGACGCCTGCAGGACCGAGCACGATGCGCGTGCTCGCGGTGATGCTGGTGCTGGGCGGCATGGTGGGCGCGGGCATCGGCGCGCTCCGCGAATGGCGCGATCGGTTCCTGCGCACCGGAGAGGATGTGCAGAACGATGTGGGCCAGCGGTTCCTCGGCTACCTGCCCCATTTCGACGCGGCGAACGGCGCGCCGCAGCTGTCGCGGCAGGCCCGCAACGCGCCCCTGAAGCTGAAGGAGCCGGTGCCGGGTCTTCCGGTCGTGCGAAAGCCGATCCATGCGCTGCAGCATCCGCGCTCGCACTATGCCGAGACCCTGCGCAACATCCGCTTCGCCTCCGAGGTGAGCCTCGCGGGCAAGTCGCAGATCGTCATGGGGATCACCTCGATCCGTCCGGGCGAGGGGAAATCCTCGGTCGCGCTGAACCTGGCCGCAGTGATGGCGGCCTCGGGCAATTCGGTGCTCCTGATCGACACCGACCCGCGCAATCCGGGCCTCAGCCGCAGGCTCGGCCTGACGCGCGGCGTGGGCCTCGTCGAGGCGGCGCTCGGCCGGGCCGATTGGACCAAGGCCCTGCGGGTGATCGGTGACAGCGGCGTGCATCTCTTGCCCTGCATCACCCCCGGCATGATGACCCATTCCAGCGAGATGCTGGGATCCAAGGGCATGCGGCAGCTTCTGGCCGCGGCCCGGGCCCGCTACAGCCACGTCATCCTCGACCTCGCGCCGCTGGGCCCGGTCGTCGATGCCCGCGTCGTGGTGCCGATGGTGGATCAGGTCATCATGGTGGCGGAGTGGGGCAAGACGCCCAAGGCGCTGCTGCGCGAGACGCTGATGAACGAGCCCGCGCTCATGGAGAAGACCCTCGGCGTGGTGCTGAACAAGGTCGACATGGAGGCGCTGCGCGACTACGTCCCGCAGACCGGCGGCGAGCATTATTACGAGGAGTATGGCGACTACTTCTCGGGCCGCAGCGGCACGAGCTGATCCGGTCCTCCCGGCATCGGCTTCCAGCGCCTCGGCTCCCGCCGGGGCGTTTTCATTCCGGGTGCTGGCTTCCCCCGCGGGAAGCTCCCTCCAGGGATGCGGTGATTGATGGACCGTCGAGAGCGACATGGCCCATCGTTCTTCGGCGTCTCCAAACAGCCCCTAACTGCAGGAAGCTCCCTTGTCCCTGCCAAGGGGTGCGACGATTGGCGGGACATCGGAGCGACAGGTCCTGCGATTTTCGGCATCTCGGTGCCGGCTTCGCCCGTAGGAAACTCCCTCCACCCGGACGAGGACAGGACGTGAGGCGCAACGTCTGGACCGACATTTCGGTCGATCTTCGGCGTCTCTTGCCGGCCTCACCCGCAGGAGGCCCTGTTCCGCGGACAAGGGATGCGACGTTTTGCGAAGCGTCAGGAGCGACATTTCGGTCGATTTTCGGCATCAGTTCGCTGACAGATGACGTCTATGCGACACTTCTCTTTTCCTTCGGCAACATCCTGCCTATTTATCAAGAATGACGCAACTTCGGGTTGCGCTCTCGGGAGGGTAACATGCGGATAGCAGCGTTCTTGATCGGGATGAGCGGAGCAGCCGTCGCAGTTGCCGCCGGGGCCATCCATCTGGGCTATTCCGGCTGGGCGGTCACGGGGTTCGTCGCAGGAACCCTGGTGATCTCGCAGATGCTCTACCTGGGCCTCATCCTCTTGATGACACGAGACGAATCCCTGAGCCGCAAGGAAGGGAGCGCATCGGAGTGCTCATCCGACAAGCTCATTCCGATGCACAAGTCGCAACAGTCGGGCCTGTGAGGCGACCGCCGGCCAAGCCTTCTTCAAGACTGCCGCCCGCGACGGAAGGCCGTGGGATGTGCCGCAGAAGCGCGCCCACTTTCGGATAGTTTCTCAGCCACAACGTCCTGCACGGCCCACCGCCGGGCTTACGCGCCCTGCGCGAGACGCCGGCGGCCCGGCTCCGAAGCCTCGTGCGCGAACATCCGCGCCAGATGCCCTTCGCCGTTGCGCATGAGGTCCGCCATGGCCCCCTCTTCGACCACGCGGCCCGCCTCGAGCGTGTAGACCCGATCTGCGAAGGCCACCATCGAGGGGCGGTGCGCGATGGTCAGCACCGTCATGCGGCCCGCCCGCCGCGCCAGCGCCTCGGCCACCCGGCTCTGGCTCTCCCAGTCGAGCGCGCTGGTGGCCTCGTCGAGGATCAGGACGGCCGGCCGGCGCAGGAAGGCGCGCGCCAGCGCGATCCGCTGCCGTTCGCCGCCCGAGAGCAGCGTGCCCCTGTCGCCCACGCGCGTATCGAGCCCATCGGGCAGCGCGGCCACGAACCGGTCCGCCGCGGCGTCCGCCAGCGCCTCCCGCATCTCGGCCTCGGTCGCTTGCGGGGCCACGATGGCGAGGTTCGCCCGGATCGTGTCATGCAGCAGGAAGGTCTCCTGCGGGACATAGGCCAGATGTTCGCGCCAGCCCCGCCGCTCGGCCTCCGAGAGCTCGCGCCCGTCGACGAGGAAACGCCCGGCTTCGGGTCGGATCAGCCCCATCACGATGTCGGCCACGGTGCTCTTGCCCGCCCCCGACGCACCGATCAGCGCGGTGGCCTGCCCCACGGGCAGGCGGATCGTGCAGTCGGACAGGGCCGCCTCCTCGGAGCCTTCCTTGTGGCGGTAGGTCACGCGGTCGAGCAGGATCTCCTGCCGCGGCACGGGCACCGGGGCCGAGGCGAAGCCCCTCCCGCCCTCGCGGTTGGCCTCGAGCCGCTGCTGAAGATCGGCCACCCGCCACCAGGCCGGCAGGTCCACGAGCAGCGCCTGCACCTGCGCCTGCACCCCCTGAAAGCGCGGCGTCACCCGCATCAGGATCACGAGCAGCACCAGCATCTGCGACATCTCGAGCCCCGCAATGCGGAGCGAGATCAGCACGAAGCCCGCGGCACCGATGGCCAGCGCCACCTGAAAGAGCCCGTTGCCGAGCGCGTTCCGCCGGGCATAGTCATGCGCGTCGGCCTTGGTCGCATCGAGCGTCCGCTCGAACTGGGCCACATGCATCGGCTCCTGGTTCATCGAGCGGGCGGTCTTCAGGCCCGAGATGAACTCCGACACGAGCCGCGCCTGCACCGTGCGCGCCGACTGGATCTTCTGGCCGAACCGCTCGGCGAGCTTGCGGTAGGGCTTCAGCAGCAGCAGCGCGATCAGCCCGAAGCCGAAGGCAAAGAGCGTCATCGGCACCGAGACCGCGAGACAGAGGACGAAATAGATCGCGAGCCCCACGACGATCTGCATGAGGTTGAGCGAGACGAAGCCCGAGAAGGTGATCCGGTCGATCTCGCCGGTCAGCGCATGTTCGAGATCGGCGCGGCGCATCCGCACCACCGTCTCCCACCGCGCCGAGGCCACGGCCGAGAACAGCCCGGCCCGCGTGCCGTTGGCGAAATCCTGCAGCAGATCCGAGAGATAGACCGCCTTCACCCGGTTGAAGGCCGCCTGCAGCGCCACCAGCACCACGATGGCCCCGAGCAGGATCTCGAGCCCCACGCTCACGTCGGGCAGCGCGTAGCCCAGGACATGCCGTCCGCCGAGGTCGATCGCATAGTCGGGCGCGCCCCGGCCCGCGAGCGTCAGGATCGGCAGGAGGAGGAGGATCGAGATGCCCTCGGTCACGTTGCCGAGCACGAGGAACGTGAGCGCCACCGCCAGCCGCTTGCGGCCGAAGCGCGCCATGGCCCGCACGAGGGCCGTGGCTCTGCGCAGCCCCTCGAGCGGGCGGATGGGGGCGGCCTCGTCACTCACGCTGCGGCTCCGGCGTCGCGCTCGATCAGCGCCACCACCTCGGGCAGCCGGTCGAGCGCATGGGGCACGATCACCCGATGCAGAACGCCGCTCGCCGCGATGGCCGCGGCCTGCCGCAGATGCCGGGCGCCGGCCGCCCCGTTCAGCGCCTCGGCGCCGAAGCGGGTGACATAGGCAAAGCGCAGCGCGAGCGGCAGCGCCTCGATCGGCGACACCGGGATCACGGCGGGCTCGGTTCCGGCCGGCGCGCGTTCCAGCCGGTAGATGCGCTTCAGCGGCGTGGCGTCCCGGGCGAACCGCCCGGGCAGCAGGACGCGGCATTTCTCGGGCACCTCGGGCACCGTCGGGCGGTGGACCGCATCGGGCGCATCGAAGGCCGCGGCCGCCGCGGGCGAGAGCTTCACCTGCGGGAAGCCGGGGCGCAGCAGCAGTGCCTCGTCCACCGCCACGATATCGTCGGCAATCAGCGGATGGCCCGCCCGGATCATCGCCGTGGCGGTGGTGGATTTGCCGGCGCCCTTGTCGCCCATCATCACCCCCCCGTTGCCGCCGACCGAGACGGCGCTCGCATGGATCGTGAAGAGGCCGAGCTGCTCCAGCGCCAGTGCCAGGACCGAGCCCAGAAGCGGATAGGCCACCAGATCCTCGGAGACGCCCGCATGGGGGCTTGCCGTCACGAGGCCCGGCTCGACCCGGAAGGTGCCGACCGTCTGCCACCAGAGCTCGGCCCGCTCCGGCGCGAAGCGGGTGCGGAAGCCGCCCTCGCCCGGCAGCGCCTCAAGCGCGCCGCGGCGCACGGTCAGATCCGCAGCCCCGTCGCCCGGCAGGGGCTCGAGTTCGGGCAGGTCGATGTCCGACCGAACGGCCAGGCCGTAGGCGGTGCGGAGCGCGGGGCGGAGCGACTGGAGGGCACTCATGCGGGGGTCCTTCTGTCGAGGCGGGGGGCCAGCGCGGGCGATCCGCCGCGCAGCCATTCGTCGAGCACAACCGCCCGCATGGTCTGGAGGAGGGCCGGCTGGTCGGGCTCGCCTGCCCGCAGCCGCTGGACGCCCTCGCGGATGACGGCCAGATCGACATAATCGCCGATCCGGCCGGGATTGCAGCCGGCGATCCGGTTGAGATTGTCGCCCCAGCTAGCCAGCATGCGTGCGCGGACATTGGGGGTGAAGTTGGTCTTGCTGGTGCGCAGCCGCACCTCGTCGGGCAGAAGCCCCTGCACCGCATCGCGCAGGAGGGCGCGCGTCATCCCGTCGTGGAACTTGGCAGCGGCGGGCTGGGCCACGCAATGTTCGATCAGCCGCCGCTCGAGGAACGGATAGCGCGGCTCGATCCCGCAGAGCGCGGCCGCGCGGTCGAGCACCTCGAGCGAGGTGGGATAGCGCGGGGCCGTCAGGGTCGCCACATGCTGCCGGATATCGTCGGTGGCCCCCGGCTTGCGGGCGCCCGCCGCCTCCTGCACGCGCTGGACGAGGCCCGTCCGCGCCACGAGCGCGGGATTGAGCGCCTGCCGCCACGCCCGGGGATCGCGCCTTGCGCCCACGTTCAGCCGCCGCGCCAGCGCGCGCAGCCAGCGGGACTGCGCCCCCTGTGCCATCGAGTTCAGGAAGAACTCCCGCCGCGAGCCGCCGAAGAGGTCCGAGACGGCTGCCGTCGACCGCCAGAGGGTCCGCCATTCGGCTTCGGAGGCGAGCTCGGTCAACCGGGCCACGCCGAAGGAGATCACTTCGTCGCCGCCATGGCCGTCGAGCAGAATGTCGACGCCGGCCTCGGAGGCACGTCGGTAGAGCCAGCGCGACGTGGCCAGATTGGGCGCGAAGAAGGGCCCGCCCTGCTCGGCCAGCAGCTCGGCCACATCGCCGCCGAGCGCGTCGCGCCCGTCGATCCAGACCGGACGGAACCGGCCGGCGGCATGGATCTTCGCGATCCACGCGCTCTCGTCGATCTCGGGGTAATCGTCGAACTTCATCGAGATGACCGGCAACGGCCCCTCGGACCGGCGCGAGGCCAGCATCGAGACCGTGCCGGAATCGAGCCCGCCGCTCAGCATCGAGCCCACCGGGCCGCCCTGCATCCGCGCCGTCACCGAGCGGTCGAGCAGTTCGAGCAGCGCCTCGGGCGGATCGGCGCGGCGGCGCGGCGCCACCTCGAGCTGCCAGTAGCGGCGGACCTCGGTCCGGCCCTTCTCGACCAGCAGCATGTGGGCCGGTTCGAGCCGGGATATGCCGCGATAGACCGTCCGGCGGGCGCAGGTGGGCTGACCCGCGAGATATTCCGCGATCCAGACCTCGTCGAGCGCGGGCTCGCAGGCGGGAAAGGCCGCCACCAGCGCCTCGATGCCGGAGGCGACCGCCACCGCCTGCGGCGTCGCGCGGTACAGGAACGGACGGACGCCGAAACGGTCGCGCAGCCCGATGAGGCGGCCCGCCGCAGGATCCCACAGGGCCAGCGCGAAGTCGCCGTCGAGATGGAGCGGCAGATCGAGCCCCCAGCGATCATAGACCGCCAGCACCGTCTCGGCGTCCGAGGCCTCGGCCATCCCCAGCGCGCGGCGCAACTCGGGACCGTTGTCGAGCCGCACGATGCCGGTCAGGACCGGGCCGCCCGGCCGCAACCGCCAGGGCC
>NZ_MABH01000068.1 GCF_001720585.1 Cereibacter johrii
TTCGGCCTCGCGGCGGGCGCGTTCCTCGTCCTCGGCCTTCTGGCGCAGGGCCTCGGCGCGCTCACGCTCTTCGCGTTCCTTCGCCTCGAGTTCCTCGCGGCGGCGCTGGCGCTCTTCCTCGCGCTGGCGCTCTTCATCGGCGCGGCGCTTGGCGTCCTCGACTTCGCGCAGCTTGGCGGCGCGCAGGGCGGCGAGGCGGCGCTCCATCTCGGCATCGGAGATGCCGGCGGGGCGCTTCGCCGGGTCGCCGAGATGCGACGGCGAGCTCGTCGTGGTCGAAGACCCCGAGGCACCCGGCTTCGGAACGACCACGCGCTTGCGCTTCGTTTCGACCAGGACACTCTTTGTGCGGCCGTGGCTGAAGCTTTGCTTCACCTGGCCCGAACGCGAGCCGCCACCCAGGCCGAGGGGTTTCTTGCCGTCTGTATCGCTCATGCGTCTTTCGTATCCCTTCCGGCGGCCCTGCCGCCGATCTGCCCGCGAAGCCCGGCCAGTCTGGCCGCTTCATCCTGAACGCGCGTCGTGAGTCCACCAGCCGCGAGCGCGCCGTGTATCGCATGTTCACGGCCGAATGCCAAACCCAATTCCCGGGCGGTCAGACAGCCGATGAACGACCTTTTCCCTTCGGGCGGATGCAGCTTCGATTTGCCGCGTTCCGACCCGTCGCTGGCCTGGATGAGAACTTTCGCCTCGTCCTTCGACAGCCAGTCCTTCACCTTCTCGTATCCGGCAACCGCCTCTCCCGCCTTGCGAGCAAGCGAGATGAGATCGATCACCCGCCGGGCGAGCTGCGCCTCCACCAGATCGGCCAGCCCCTCCGGCACCTTCACCGGCTGGCGCGCGGCCCGGGCGAAAAGCCCCTTGGCCGCGGCCTTCTCGATCGCCTTGCGGTCGGCCGAGACATACATGCCCCGGCCCGGCAGGCGCCCGAGGATGTCGGGCACCACCTGGCTCTCGGGGCCGAGGCCGAAGCGCACGAGGCCCGCCTTGGGCCCGCTCTCACCTGTCGCGAGGCAGCGCCGTTCCGGCTCGTCCCGCATGTCGTCCCGGCCTCCGCGAGTCATCGCTTCTGCGAGGCTCAGGCCTCGCCCTCCGTCTCTTCTTCTTCCTCGGCTTCCGGCGCGAGTTCGGTCGGATCGACCCAGCCCAGCATGACGCGTGCGGTCATCACCAGATGCTGCGCTTCCTCGAGGCTCACGTCGAACTTCTCGAGGACGCCCTCGTCCTTCACCCGCTGCCCGTTGACCGTGGTCCAGCCGCCGGCCAGTTCCCAGTCCGCGCAGGTGGCGAAGTCTTCGAGCGTCTTGATGCCGTCCTTGGCGAGCGCCTCGAGCATCTGCGGGGTCAGCCCTTCGAAACTGGCGAGGGAATCCTCGAGCCCGAGGGCACGGGCGGATTCCAGGGCCTTGCGGTTGGCTTCTTCCAGATGGTCGCGGGCGCGGGCCTGAAGCTCGGCGGCCGTGTCCTCGTCGAACCCGTCGATGGAAAGGAGTTCCTCGGGATCGACGTAGGCGACTTCCTCAAGGTTCGTGAACCCTTCGGACACCAGTAGTTGGGCCATCATCTCGTCGATATCAAGGGTCTCCATGAAGAGATTCGTCCGCTCGGCGAACTCGGCCTGGCGGCGAGCCGATTCGTCGGCCTCGGTCATGATGTCGATGTCGAGGGCCGTCAGCTGGCTCGCGAGGCGCACGTTCTGGCCGCGGCGGCCGATGGCGAGCGAGAGCTGCTCGTCGGGCACCACCACCTCGATCTTGCCGGCTTCCTCGTCGATCACGACCTTGGACACTTCGGCCGGCTGCAGCGCGTTCACGAGGAACGTGGCCTGATCCTGGTTCCACGGGATGATGTCGATCTTCTCGCCCTGCAGCTCGTTCACGACGGCCTGCACGCGGCTGCCGCGCATACCGACGCAGGCGCCGACCGGGTCGATCGAATTGTCGTAGGAGATGACCGCGATCTTCGCGCGCGAGCCCGGATCGCGGGCCACGGCCTTGATCTCGATGATGCCGTCGTAGATCTCCGGCACTTCCATCTTGAAGAGCTCGGCCATGAACTGCGGGTCGGTGCGGCTGAGGAAGACCTGCGGGCCGCGGGCCTCGCGGCGGACGTCCTTGATATAGGCGCGGATGCGGTCGTTCGGGCGGTAGCTTTCGCGGCCGATCTTCTCGTTGCGGCGCAGGATGCCCTCGCCGCGGCCGATGTCGACGATGATGTTGCCGTATTCCTCGCGCTTGACCACGCCGTTGATGATCGTGCCCTTGCGGTCCTTGAACTCGTCGTACTGACGGTCGCGCTCGGCCTCGCGCACCTTCTGCAGGATGACCTGCTTGGCCGATTGCGCGGCGATCCGGCCGAGGTCCACCGGCGGCACCTCGTCGATGATCTCGTCGCCGATCTTGGGATCCGCGAGGTAGCTTTTCGCCTGCTTCACCGTCAGCTGGGCGTGGTGATTCTCGATCAGCTCGTCCTCGACCACGGTGCGGATGCGGGCGAAGGTGGCGCGGCCGGTCTTGCGGTCGATCTTCACCCGGATGTCGAGATCCGAGCCGTAGCGCGACTTGGCAGCCCGCGCGAGGCTCTCTTCCATCGCCTGGATCACCAGATCGGGATCGATCATCTTCTCCCGCGCGACCGCCTCGGCGGTTTGCAGCAGTTCAAGCTGGTTGGCAGAGGTGATTGCCATGGTCGTGCTCCCGGTAAACGGTCAGTGGCGGGTTGGTCAGTGCTTGGTGGGGGGCTGCTCGGCCTCGTCGGCCTCCTCGCCTTCCGATTCCTCGATCTCGTCGAACTGGCTCTCGTCGAAATTGCCCGACGCCTTCTTCTGGCGCAGCATCTCGGCGATCAGCTCCTCGGTGAGGATGAGCTTCGCATCGGCGAGCCAGTCGAACTTCAGCCCGATGGTCACATAGCTGTCGCGGCCGTCCTCGATGGTGATGAGAACCTCGTCCCCCTCGGTGCCCGCCAGCTCGCCCTTGAAGCGGCGGCGTCCGTCGATGAGTTCGGTGGTCTCGATCCGGGCCTCGTAGCCCGTCCAGACGTCGAAATCCTTCAGCCGGGTCAGCGGCCGGTCGATGCCCGGGCTCGAGACCTCGAGCGTGTAATTCTCTTCGATCGGATCTTCGACGTCCAGCACGGCGGAGACGGCGGTCGAGATCTCGGCGCATTCGTCGACGACGATGCCGCCGTCGGGCCGGTCGGCCATGATCTGCAGCGTGCGGGTCTTGCCGCTCATCAGCCGGAGGCGGACAAGCTCGAATCCCATGCCCTCGATCACCGGCGTCACGATGTCGGCGAGGCGGCGGTCGATGGCGGTCTTGGCGACGAGGTCGGACATGGGAACCCCCAAAACGAAAAAACGGGCCGAGCGGCCCGTTGCGATCATCGGTGGAGCCATCGGTTTTGGAAGCCGAGGCGCCGCTATGGAGAGGGCGTATAGGCCCATTCCGGCCGGGACGCAAGTCTGGAGTGCGGAGGCCGCGGAGGCAGGGCCTTGGGCGCGGTTGCGGCGGGCCGCCGGGGCGGGCATGGAAACCTTGCCGTCCGGCGGCCGAGCGGGGATAAGGTCGCATCCGGCATCGCTCCCCACATCGAGGATCCTCCATGAATTACGACGATCTGACCGCCCTCATCCGCCGTCTCGCGCTGGAGGCGGGCGACAGGATCATGGAGGTCTACAACGGCCCCGATTTCGAGGTGAAGGCGAAGTCCGATGCCAGCCCCGTGACCGAGGCCGACGAGGCCGCCGACCGGCTGATCTCGGCCGGCCTGCGCGCGGCCTATCCCGACATCCCGCTCATCACCGAGGAGCAGGCCGACTCGCACGGGCTCAGCGCCAGCACCTTTCTGATCGTCGATCCGCTCGACGGCACCAAGGAGTTCGTCCAGCGGCGCGGCGACTTCACCGTGAACATCGCCTATGTCGAGGAGGGGGTGCCGGTCCGCGGCGTCGTCTATGCCCCCGCAAAGGGACGCCTCTTCTACACCCAGGCGGACGGCACCGCCGTCGAGGAGACGGGCGCGCTCGACAAGACGAAGCCCGGCAACCTGCGCAGGCTCTCGGTCTCGAAGCCCGACAACGGCGCGCTGATGGTGGTGGCCTCGAAGTCGCACCGCGATCAGGCGACCGACGATTACATCGCGAAATATGCGGTGAAGGACATGACGAGCGCGGGCTCGAGCCTGAAGTTCTGCCTCGTGGCGACGGGGGAGGCCGACCTCTATCCGCGGCTCGGCCGCACGATGGAGTGGGACACGGCGGCGGGCGATGCGGTGCTGCGCGGCGCGGGCGGGGTGGTGGTGCGTTTCGACGATCACCAGCCGCTCGCCTACGGCAAGTCCGGCTGGGACAACCCCTTCTTCATCGCCCATGCGCCGGGCGTGACGCTCAAGTCCTGACCGCCCACGTCCTCCCCGTCCCCATCCGGAAGTGCCCATGTCCGTCCTGATCGCCATCCCCGCCCGCTACGCCTCGACCCGCTACCCGGGCAAGCCGCTCGTCACGCTCCGCGATCCGGACGGCACCGAGAAGACCCTGATCCGCCGCAGCTGGGAGGCGGCGATGGCGGTGCGCGGCATCGACCGCGTGGTGGTCGCGACCGACGACGACCGCATCCGCACCGCGGCCGAGGCGTTCGGCGCCGAGGTGGTCATGACCTCTCCCGACTGTCGCAACGGCACCGAACGCTGCGCCGAGGTGGCGGCGGCGCTGCCGGGCTACGAGATCGTGGTGAACCTGCAGGGCGACGCCCCGCTCACGCCCTCGTGGTTCATCGAAGAGCTGGTGGCGGGCCTGCGCGAGGATCCTTCGGCGGAAGTGGCGACGCCGGTGCTGCGCTGCGACGGGCGCGCGTTGAACGGCTTTCTGACCGACCGGCGCGCGGGCCGCGTCGGCGGCACGACCGCCGTCTTCGGCGCCACGCGCCACGCGCTCTATTTCTCGAAGGAAGTGATCCCCTACACCGGCCGGGCCTATGGCGATGCCGAGGAGACGCCGGTCTTCCATCATGTCGGCGTCTATGCCTACCGGCCCGCCGCGCTGGCGGCCTATCCCTCCTGGCCCATCGGCCCGCTGGAAGAGCTGGAGGGGCTCGAGCAGCTCCGCTTCCTCGAGAATGGCCGGTCGGTGCTCTGCGTCGAGGTCGAGGCCCGCGGCCGTCAGTTCTGGGAGCTCAACAACCCCGAGGATGTGGTGCGGATCGAGGCCATGCTGGCCGAGATGCAGCGCGGCTGAGGCTCCTCCGGCCGGCAGGGGTGCGGCCCGCGGCATCATGCCGCATCCCTTCTGCGAAGGTTACGGGCGCCGGGGATCGTGCATGGAACGGGGCGCCCGATGAAGGCGTTCCGCTTCGATCCTGCCGAAGGGCGGGCGGCAGAAGGCCGACTTGCCCCGACGCATGTCGGGATGAAGCAACGGCCATTTCAGCTGTCTGAACCTCTGCTTGCCGCCGGTTTTCCGCGCTCCGTCCGGCACCGAAAGGCGAGATTCTTATCCACAGGAGGGAACTTTTCCTACCGGCACCAAATTGCCGACATGTTGCTGCGATAGGGTGCGGCGAGTTCCAACTCCGTGTAGTTTGCACGGAGCCTGCGGATCAGGGCAGGCGAACCAGAGTGAGAGCTATGACAACAAACAAGGTTACCAAGGCCGTATTTCCCGTCGCAGGACTGGGCACGCGCTTTCTGCCGGCGACCAAGTCGATCCCGAAAGAGATCATGACGCTGGTCGACCGCCCCCTGATCCAATATGCGATCGATGAGGCCCGGGCGGCCGGCATCAAGGAATTCATTTTCGTCACCTCGCGCGGCAAGAGCGCGCTCGAGGATTATTTCGACAATGCGCCCGAACTCGAAGCGGCGCTGAAGAAGCCCGGCAAGGAGCATCTGCTCGACGTGCTGGAAAGCACCAACATGGAAAGCGGCGCCATCGCCTATGTCCGCCAGCACAAGGCGCTGGGCCTCGGCCATGCGGTCTGGTGCGCGCGCCGCCTGATCGGCGACGAGCCCTTCGCGGTGATGCTGCCCGACGACGTGATCGCGGCCGAGAAGCCCTGCCTGCAGCAGATGGTGGAGGCCTACGAACAGACCGGCGGCAACATGGTGGCCGCGATGGAAGTGCCGCCCGAGAAAGCCTCGGCCTATGGCGTGCTCTCGGTCGCCGAGGACATGGGCTCGATCGTCAAGGTCAATGGCATGGTCGAGAAGCCGAAGGAAAATCCGCCGTCCAACCTCGCCGTGATCGGGCGCTACATCCTGACGCCGCAGGTTCTGAACAACCTGAACCGCAAGAAGGAAGGCGCCGGGGGCGAGATCCAGCTGACCGATGCGATCGCCGAAGAGATCGACGATTCGGGCAAGGTCTACGGCTTCCGCTTCCGCGGCCAGCGCTACGACTGCGGATCGAAGGCCGGCTTCCTGCAGGCGACCGTGGCCTTCGGCCTCGCCCGCCCCGAGCTGCGGGAAGAGTTCTCGGGCTATCTGCACGACATGATGGCTCTGGAGAAGGCGGCGCAATAACCGCCCGACACGCGCATTCCGGCCCCCGGCCCGGCGTTCCTGACGCGCCGCCCGGGGGCCGTTTTCATTTCTGGATGCGGTCGGGCTCGCCGGCAGCGCGGTCGGCGACACGGCCTCTCCGCCTGCCGCTCTATCGGCCTGACCGGGTAGGGCCGTGTCATCGGTTGGCCGCGAGGGGTCCCAAGCGCAGCTGCGCCTGAAGCGCCGGACTTCCGGGTCGGACCGGCATCGAGCTGGGCCACGTCCAGACCCGCTCAGACGTGCAGACAGGGGGGGCCGCTCGCCCCTTGGGCTTGGCCGCTCCGGCACGTCCATCCGACAGGGGTCGCAGGACGCAACGGTGATCTCGCGCGCAAAACCAGAGGATGCGATGAAAATGGGCGGCACGGGGCCGCCCCAAGACCGTTCAGGCGGCTTGCGGGGCGCGGGTCTCGGTGAGGATCGCGTGCAGCTTGGCCGGGTCGGTGTTCGACCGGAGCTTGGTGCAGACGCCCGAGTCGCGCATGGTGCGCGAGACGAGCGCCAGAGCCTTCAGGTGATCGACGCCCGAATCCTTGGGCGCGAACAGCGCGAAGACCAGATCCACCGGCTGGCGGTCGACGCTGTCATAGTCGAGCGGTTTCTCGAGGCGCAGGAACACCCCCACGATCCGGTCGAGATCTTCGAGCCGGGCATGGGGCAGGGCGATGCCATGCCCGACGCCGGTCGGCCCCAGGCTCTCGCGCTCCTGCAGGCCGTCGATGGCCACCGACGCATTCAGAGCGTAGGCCTGCGCGGCGACCTCTCCCAGTTCCTGGAAGAGGCGCTTCTTGCTCGTGACCTGGCTCAGAACCCGAACGGCTCCTGGCATCAGAAGTTTGGATAGTTCCATGGGCGGTCGCTTGTCCTGCGCCTCGGGCGCGCGCTATTTGCTGTTGCGCGGGTCGATCCAGCCGATGTTCCCGTCATCCCGACGGTAGACGACGTTCACCCCGCCATGACCTTCATTGCGGAAGACAAGCATGTTCTGGCCGGCGAGTTCCAGCTGCATGACGGCTTCGCCCACGGTGATCGAAGGAACCTTCGTCTCCATCTCGGCGATCACCATCGGCTGCAGGCTGTCGGCGCCTCCATCCTCGGCTTCCTCGGATGCGGCGAGGATATAGGAGGAACCCGGACCGAATTCAACCGGGGCCGTCCTGTCGCGGTGATGGTCGCGGAGACGGCGCTTGTAGCGACGGAGCTGCTTGTCCATCTTTTCACGGCAGCTCTCGAAGGCGGCGTAGATTTCGGTCGCGCGGCCGGTCGCCTGGGCCGTCAGACCGGTCGACAGATGGATCGTGGCTTCGCAGACATGTTCATGCGCAACGCGCGAAAAGACGATCGTCGCCTCGGTGGGGCGCTGGGCATACTTCTCGATCACCTCGCCAAGTTCGGATTTGACGTGAGTCTGAAGCGCTTCACCGATGTCGATCTGTTTCCCGCTGATCTGGTATCGCATGATTCCTCCTTTTGACTCGGCAAGGCCAGTCCGCCCCGAACCGGGGTGCCCGCCGACTGTTATTGCGGACGCGGGCAAACGTCGGGATCCACGGGGCCTGGCCGGAAAGCGGGGCCTGAGCGGATCGGCGGCGAGGGCGGGTTCTGCACGCATCAGGGTCATTTGGCTGCTTTTGGCGCGCGCTTGTCAACAGCAAGCTCACGCCCTTTGCCTGACCCGAAAGCATCAGGAGATGCGGAAGTTCTGACCCAGATAGCCCCGCCTCACCATTTCGTCGCGGACTACCTCTTCCGTAGTGCCGCTCTTGAGAACGGTGCCGTCGTGAAGGATGTAGGCCCTGTCCACAATTTCAAGCGTTTCCCGCACGTTGTGGTCGGTGATGAGGACGCCGATGCCCCGGCTCTTGAGGTCGTGCACCAGCCCGCGAATCTCGCCCACCGCGATCGGATCGACCCCCGCGAAGGGTTCGTCGAGCAGCAGGTAGCGCGGATCTGCGGCAAGACACCGCGCAATCTCCACCCGGCGCCGCTCGCCGCCCGAGAGGGCGAGGGCGGGCGTCCGCCGCAGGTGCGCGATCGAGAATTCGCCGAGCAGCTCCTCGAGCCGTTCGCGCCGGGTGTGCGGGTCCTTCTCGGTGATCTCGAGGACGGCAAGGATGTTGTCCTCGACCGACAGGCCGCGGAAGATCGAGACCTCCTGCGGCAGGTAGCCGATCCCCATCCGGGCGCGGCGATACATGGGCAGGGCGGTGACGTCGCGGCCCTCGATCATGACCTGCCCGCCCTCGGGGCTGACGAGGCCCGCGATGGCATAGAAGCAGGTCGTCTTGCCCGAGCCGTTGGGGCCGAGCAGGGCCACGACCTCGCCGCGGTCGAGATGCATCGTGACGTCGCGGATCACGGGGCGGCGCTTGTAGCTCTTGCGGAGCCCCACGACCTGCAGGCCCGACCCGCCACGGGTCACGACGAATTCCGATTTCACGTTCATGGCGCCTTGCCCGGCTGGAAGACGGTCTGCACGCGCCCCTCCATCCGGCCGGTGCCGGCGGTCAGGTCGATGACGAGCTTCTGACCGGCCAGCGTGTTCGGCCCCTGCGTGAGCAGCACGTCGCCCGTCATGACGACCTCGCCGCTCTCGATCGTGTAGACGGCTTCCTTCGCCTCGGCGGCCTCGCTGCCATTGGCGAGCGTGACGCCGCCCGAGGCATGGAGACTGCGGATCGCGCCGCCCCCGGGGGCATATTCGACCCGCACCGACTGAGCGCCGAGCCGCATCGGCCCCTGCGCGACGCGGACATCGCCCGAAAAGACGGCCGTCCCGTCCGACTGGTTCACCTGAAGCTGGTCCGATCCGATCTCGACCGGAAGCGTGGTGTCCTGCTTGAGCCCGCCTCCGAAGGCGACCTCGGCCCCTTGCGCGTGCGCTGCCATGGGCAGCCAGAGCGCGGCCGCCGCCGCCATCAGGATCGTCCTCATCTCTCGCCTCGACATCGCGTCCATCACTTCTTCGGATCGTATATCAGCTTCACGCGATTCCCGAAGGTCAGCACATAGCTGCCGGCGGCTTCGGGATCCTCGGTCAGGCGCATCGAGCCGGCCTCGATCCGGCCGAGCGGGCCGGTGGCGTCGAGCGCGCTGTCGGAGCGCACGTCGGTCGCATCGAGATCGGCGGTCACCGCCTCGGTCGTCAGATGGTAGCCGGTGGAGGTGGTCACTTCCACCCCGCCCCCCAGCCGCAGGAGCCGCGCATCGCTGTCGAGCGCGCCGGTCTCGGCCGCCAATGTGGCGCTTGCGCCGTCGGGCGTGTCGATCCGGGCGCGAAGGGCCGCCGCCCGGCCCTCCTCGCCCGGCGCCTGGCCCGGACGGGCCGCGGCGGCCTCGACGCTCAGCGCCGCACCGTCGCTGGTGATCCCGGCCCAGGTGGGCGCGGTGATCCGCGGCTCGCGGACCCGGTCGGCCACATCCACATCGGCATAGGGAATCGCGTCGTCGGGATCGATCGTCCGTGCCACGAGGAACAGCGTCGACAGGATCGCCAGCGCCGCCAGCGGCAGGACGACCTTCAACCAGGCGACCAGCCGCGAATGAAGGTTGTCGGGCCGCCGGGGCGCCATGGCTCAGGCCACTCCGGCGCGGAGGCAGTCGTGAATATGGATCAGCCCCTCCGCCGCGCCCGATCCTTCGGGCTCGACCACGAAGAGCGAGGTGATCTTGCGGGCGTTCATCATCGCCACCGCCTTCTCGGCCAGAGCGTCGGGGGCGATGGTGAGGGGCTTGCGCGTCATCACATCCTCGACGGAGAGCGACAGAAGACCCTCGAGATGACGGCGGAGGTCGCCGTCGGTGATGATTCCCTCGAGCCGCCCGTCGGGTCCGGTGACGCCGAGGACGCCGAATCCGAGGCGGCTCATGGTGATGAGGGCCTCGCCCATTGAGGTGCCCACCGAAACCAGCGGCAGGTTGCGGTGCATGAGATCGGCCACGCGCGCGAGCCGCGCCCCGAGCTTTCCGCCTGGATGGAAGACGCGGAAATGCTCGGGCGTGAACTGGCGGTGCTCCATAAGCGCCACGGCCAGCGCATCGCCCAAGGCCAGCGTCATAGTGGTCGAGGAGGTGGGCACGATGCCATTGCCGCAGGCCTCGGGGGCGGGCGGCAGCAGCAGGGCCACGTCGGACTGACGCAGCAGCGTGGACTGGGCGCGGCTCGCGACGCCGATCAGCGGAATGTCGAAGCGCCGCGTATGGGCGATGATGTCGGCCAGCTCGGGCGTCTCGCCCGAATTCGACAGCACCAGCGCCACATCGTCCCGCGTGACCATGCCGAGGTCGCCGTGGCTGGCCTCGGCCGGATGGACGAACTGCGCGGGCGTGCCGGTCGAGGCGAGGGTCGCCGTGATCTTGCGCCCGATATGGCCGGACTTGCCCATGCCCGAGACGATCACGCGCCCGCGGGCGCGCAGGATCGTATCGACCGCAGCGCCGAAACTGTCGTCGAGGCTCGCGCCCAGCATCGTGAGGGCCGCGGTCTCGGCCTCGATCACCCGCCGGGCGGTCGCGAGAAAGTCAGTGGTGGAAGATGTCATTCGGTTCGTCCCAGCCCATGAGGTCGAGCTCTGCCCGCGTGGGAAGGAAATCGAAACAGCGTTGCGCCAGTTCCATCCGATCCTCGCGCAGCAGCCGCGACTCCAGCTCGTCCTTGAGCCGGTGCAGATGGAGCACGTCCGAGGCGGCATATTCCTTCTGGGCGTCCGTCAGCTCGGCCGCGCCCCAGTCGGAGGTCTGCTGCTGCTTGGAGACGTCCACGCCGACCAGTTCGAGCAACAGATATTTCAGCCCGTGCCGATCGGTGAAGGTGCGCACCATCCTCGAGGCGATCTTGGTGCACCAGACGGGTTCGGTGCGCACGCCGAAGGCGCGCTTCAGGGCGGCGATGTCGAACCGGCCGAAATGGAACAGCTTCAGCACCTGCGGGTCGGTCAGAAGACGCTCGAGATTGGGAGCGCGGGTCTGCCCCCGCTCGATCTGCACCAGATGCGCATCGCCGTCGCCCGCCGAGAGCTGAACGACGCACAGCCGGTCGCGCCGCGGGTCGAGGCCCATGGTCTCGGTGTCGATGGCCACGACCGGGCCGAGGACGAGACCGTCCGGCAAGTCGTTGCGGTGCAGATGGATTGTCACTGCCTGATCCTTCGAATTGGCACGAAGGATCGATGGTGCCCAGGAGAGGACTCGAACCTCCACGCCTTGCGGCACACGGACCTGAACCGTGCGCGTCTACCAATTCCGCCACCTGGGCAGGTGTCGTGAGGGGCGATTTATATGGGGGATTCGGCGGTGTCAACGGGGTGTCACGAAAAAAGGCGAAGCTCATTGGCGCTTGTTCCGCAGCCCCTCTAAAGTTATGGGAAGGGGCAATCTTTGATGACCATGCCGGACGAGGACGGAAGATGAGCAAGCTTGTGACGATCTACGGCGGGTCGGGCTTCGTGGGACGTTACATCGCCCGCCGGATGGCCCAGGAAGGCTGGCGCGTGCGCGTGGGCGTCCGCCGTCCGAACGAGGCGCTGTTCGTCAAGCCCTACGGTGTCGTGGGCCAGGTGGAGCCTGTCTTCTGCAACATCCGCGACGATGCCTCGGTGCGCGCCGTCATGCACGGGGCGGACGCGGTGGTGAACTGCGTGGGGATCCTCGCCGAAAGCGGCAAGAACCGGTTCCAGTCGGTGCAGGCCGAAGGCGCGGCCCGCGTGGCGCGGATCGCCGCCGCCGAGGGCGTGCAGGCGCTGGTGCAGCTGTCGGCCATCGGCGCCGATGCGCAGTCTCCGAGCGCCTACGGCCGCACCAAGGCTGCGGGCGAGGCCGCCGTGCGCGAGGCCTTCCCGCAAGCGGTGATCCTGCGTCCGTCGGTGATCTTCGGGCCCGAAGACGATTTCTTCAACCGCTTCGCGCAGATGACGCGCTTCAGCCCGGTGCTTCCGGTCGTGGGGGGCTCCACGAAGTTCCAGCCGGTCTTCGTCGATGACGTGGCGCAGGCGGCGGTGGCCGGCGTGCTCGGCCGTGCGGCGCCGGGCACCTACGAACTCGGCGGCCCGGATGTCGAGACCTTCCGCGACCTGATGAAGATGCTTCTGCGCGTAGTCGAGCGGCGCAAGATGATCGTGAACGTGCCCTTCTGGGTCGCGAACCTGATCGGCGGCGCGCTGGATCTGGCGCAGACGGCGACCTTCGGGCTTCTGGCCAACAAGACCCTGACCCGCGATCAGGTGCGCAACCTCCGCCGCGACAATATCGTGGCCCCCGACGCCAAGGGCCTCGCCGATCTCGGCATCTCGCCCACCGCGATGGAGGCCGTGCTGCCGGAATATCTCTGGAGCTTCCGGCCCTCGGGGCAGTATGCCTCGATCAAGGCTTCGGCGCGGAACCTGCGCAAGACCTGAGCCGAGTCCCGGACCGAACAAGACGGAGCGATCATGCTGGACTCGACGACTCTGGTCGCTCTTGTTCTGGGACTGCTGGAAGGCCTGACAGAATTCATCCCCGTCTCCTCGACCGGGCACCTTCTGCTGGCCGGGCATTTCCTCGGATTCGAAAGCGCGGGGCGCAGCTTCGAGGTGGTGATCCAGCTCGGCGCGGTGCTGGCGGTGCTGACGGTCTATGCCGCCAAGCTCGTCTCGGTGATCCGGGCCGCGCCGCACGACCCGAGGGCCTTCCGGTTCCTCGTGGCGGTGCTGGTGGCCTTCCTGCCTGCCGTGGTGATCGGCGTGCTCGCGCACGGCTTCATCAAGACGGTGCTGTTCGAGACGCCCATCCTCATCGCGGTCATGCTGATCCTCGGGGGGATCGTGCTGCTCTTCGTCGACCGCATGGCGCCGGCGCCCCGCTACGACGATGCGATGGACCTGCCGCTGAATGTGGCGCTGAAGATCGGCTTCATCCAGTGTCTCGCCATGGTGCCGGGCGTGTCCCGCTCGGGCGCGACCATCGTCGGCGGGCTGATGCTGGGCGCAGGCAAGCGTGCGGCGGCGGAATTCTCCTTCTTCCTCTCCATGCCCACGATGGCCGGCGCCTTCGCCTTCGACCTCTTCAAGAACCGCGACGTGTTGGACGCTTCGGCTCTGGGCGAGATTGCGGTAGGCTTCGCGGCAGCCTTCGTGGCGGCGGTTCTCGTGGTGCGCTGGCTGCTCGGCTATGTGAGCCGTCATGGCTACGCGCTGTTCGGCTGGTGGCGAATCGTGGTCGGAACGGCGGCTTTGGTAGCCTTGCTGGCAGGCCATTGAGGGGGTAGGTCAGTTGAGTTGACCTAAAAACTGCGGAAATTGCGCGGCGTCGGGGCCGCGCCGGCGAAAAATCGACAAATAGGTCAGCCTTGCTGACTTTTATGCCTGCCGGACCTGGAGTAACACGACCGCACCCCGCAGTCGGCCTCGAGGGAGGGCTCCGCATGGCAAAAGAACCGATGCTCCAGTTCGTCAAGATGGCGAGGGAGACCCCCGAGAAACGTCCGGCTTCGCTGCGTTCTCAGGATTTTCACGAGATCTACCGCGAGTTCGCCGCGGCCAAGGCCGCCGAGCAATCGAGCCGGTGCAGCCAGTGCGGCGTGCCCTTCTGCCAGTCGCACTGCCCGCTGCACAACAACATTCCCGACTGGCTGCGCCTGACCGCGACGGGCCGGCTTCAGGAAGCTTACGAGATCAGCCAGGCCACCAACACCTTCCCCGAGATCTGCGGCCGGATCTGCCCGCAGGACCGCCTCTGCGAGGGGAACTGCGTGATCGAGCAGTCGGGCCACGGCACTGTCACCATCGGCGCGGTCGAGAAATACATCACCGACACCGCCTGGGAAAACGGCTGGGTCGTTCCGGGCAAGCCCGCCTACGAGCGGTCGGAATCGGTGGGCATCATCGGGGCGGGCCCGGGCGGCCTCGCCGCGGCCGACGCGCTGCGCCGTGCGGGCCTTCAGGTGACGGTCTATGACCGCTACGACCGTGCGGGCGGCCTGCTGACCTACGGCATCCCCGGCTTCAAGCTCGAGAAGGACGTGGTCGCGCGCCGTGTCGAGCAGCTCGAACAGGCCGGTGTCCAGTTCGTGCTGAACTGCAACGTGGGCGAGGATCTGAGCTTCGACGCGATCCGCGGCCAGCACGATGCGGTGCTGATCGCGACGGGCGTCTACAAGCAGCGCGATCTCGCGGCCCCCGGCGTGGGCTCGGCGGGCGTGGTGCAGGCGCTGTCCTACCTCACCGCCTCGAACCGCCGCAGCTTCGGCGACGAGGTGGACGATGACGGCCTCGATGCCAAGGGCAAGCGCGTCGTGGTGATCGGCGGCGGCGACACGGCCATGGACTGCGTGCGCACCGCGATCCGGCAGGGCGCCACCAGCGTGAAGTGCCTCTACCGCCGCGACCGGGCCAACATGCCTGGCTCGCAGCGCGAGGTGGCCAATGCCGAGGAGGAGGGCGTGGAATTCGTCTGGCTCTCGGCGCCGCGCGGCTTCATTGCGGGCGATGCGGTCGAGGGCGTGATCGTGCAGAAGATGCGGCTCGGCGAGCCGGATGCGACGGGGCGGCAGATGCCCGAGATCATCGAGGGCGCCGACTATGTCGAGCCTGCCGATCTCGCGATCATGGCGCTCGGCTTCGAGCCCGAGGATCTGCCGACGCTCTGGGGCGTGCCCGAACTGGCCGTGACCCGCTGGGGCACGATCAAGGCCGACTTCCGCACCCATGCCACGAGCCTTCCCGGCGTCTATGCCGTGGGCGACATCGTGCGGGGCGCGAGCCTCGTCGTCTGGGCGATCCGCGACGGCCGCGATGCGGCGCAGTCGATCCTCGACTATCTGGCGCAGCCGGCCGTCGTCGCGGCCGAATAGCGCCTCTGCGCGATGCGACCGCCCGGAAGGTCCCGGGCGGCCGGTGCGGGCCGGGCCTCTGGGGGCCGGGCGCGAGGTGATGGGACCATGGGCATGACTCTTCTGACGAAGATCCTGGCGGGAGGGCTCGCGCTGATCGCGGCCGCGCCCGCTTTCGGCTCGGGGCGGACCTTCACGCCGCCCGAGGGCTGCACCGCCTTTCTCACCGTGCAGTCGCGCGGCTGCCGCGTCTCGCACCACTACCGCTGCGACAAGGATCCGGCGGGCGACCAGTGGCGCGTGGATTTCGATCAGGAGGGCATCTTCTTCTCGTCCCACATCGACCGCGAGGCGCAGTGGGTCGAGAGCTACGAGATGTTTCCGACCGTGCGGCAGGCGCTCGACCCGAACCCGGCCGATCCGGCCTCCTTCACCGAGCTTCTGGGCGGGGCGGACAGCTATGACTTCGGCCTGACCCGCAGCACGGGCGAGCGGAGCCGCGTGACCGGCTACGACCGGCTGACCGGCAAGAGCTTCACCATCGACGGGATCGTGCTTCAGGAAACGGAGTTCGAATTCACCGAGACGAGCATCGGTGGCACCGTCCTGCGGCAGGCGCACGGGCACGAATATATCCATCCCGAATGGCGTCTCTTCTTCGCCGGCCCGACCCGGTGGAGCGACGGCACGGGGGGCACGCTGCCCGTGGACGGCAGCCCCGTCGATTTCGTCTTCCCGGGCGAGCCGGGCTTTCTTGCAACCGAGCCGATCTTCGACTGCGACGCGATCCTGTCGCAGGCGCCCGGGGACGGCCTCATCCTGAAGGTGCGCCATGACCGCTGACCGGACCGGACATTGCCTCTGTGGCGGGGTGCAGATCGCCGTGGCGACCGTCTCGCACGAGATCGGCGCCTGCCATTGCGAGATGTGCCGCCGCTGGACCGGCTCGGCCTTCGTCACGATGATGGTGCCCGAGGCCGCCCTGACCGTGACCGGCGCCGAACATGTGAAAGCCTATGCCTCGTCGGCCTGGGCCGAACGCTGCTTCTGCGGCACCTGCGGCTCGACGCTCTGGTATCGGCTGACCGGGCCGGGGATGCCGCGCGATTACTACATGGCGGCGGGGCTTCTGGATGACCTGAACGGCATCCGCCTCGCCCACGAGATCTACATCGACCGCAAGCCCGACGCCTGGAGCTTCGCCGGTCCGACCCACCAGATGACGGAAGCCGAGTTTCTCGCCACGCTTCCAGCCAGCCCAGAGGAGTGAGCCATGACGATCTATGATGAAGCCTGGGTGAAAGCCGAAGAGGCGAAGCGGGCCTGGCTGGATGCGAACGGACTCTACAAGGCCGACGACGAGCATGCCTCCTGCGGCGTGGGCCTCGTCGTTTCGATCTCGGGCACGCCGTCGCGGAAGGTCGTCGAGAACGGCATCGCCGCGCTGAAGGCCGTCTGGCACCGGGGCGCGGTCGATGCCGACGGCAAGACCGGCGACGGCGCGGGCATCCATGTCCAGATCCCGGTCAAGTTCTTCTACGACCAGATCCGCCGCACCGGGCACGAGCCCGACATGCACAAGCTCGTGGCCGTGGGCCAGGTCTTCCTGCCGCGCACGGATCTCTCGGGCCAGGAACGCTGCCGGACCATCGTCGAGTCCGAAGTGCTGCGCATGGGCCATTACATCTACGGCTGGCGCCATGTGCCGGTGGACACCTCCGTCCTCGGCGAGAAGGCCAATGCCACGCGCCCCGAGATCGAACAGATCCTGATCCGCTGCGAGAAGGACATCGACGACGAACAGTTCGAGCGCGAGCTCTACATCATCCGCCGCCGGATCGAGAAGGCGGCGCAGGCGGGGGCGATCCAGGGGCTCTACCTCTGCTCGCTGTCGTGCCGGTCGATCATCTACAAGGGCATGATGCTGGCCGAGCAGGTCGCCACCTTCTATCCCGACCTGCAGGACGAGCGGTTCGAAAGCTCGTTCGCGATCTACCACCAGCGCTATTCCACCAACACCTTCCCGCAATGGTGGCTGGCGCAGCCCTTCCGCATGCTCGCCCACAACGGCGAGATCAACACGCTGAAGGGCAACATCAACTGGATGAAGAGCCACGAGATCCGCATGGCCTCCTCGGCCTTCGGGGATGCGGCCGAGGACATCAAGCCGATCGTCCCGCAGGGCTCGTCCGACTCGGGCGCGCTGGATGCCGTGTTCGAGGTCATGGTGCGCTCGGGCCGCTCGGCGCCGATGGTCAAGACCATGATGGTGCCGGAAGCCTGGTCGAAGACCACGACCGACATGCCGAAGGCCTGGGCGGACATGTATGCCTATTGCAACGCGGTGATGGAGCCCTGGGACGGGCCCGCCGCGCTTGCCATGACCGACGGCCGCTGGGTCTGCGGCGGGCTCGACCGCAACGGCCTGCGCCCCATGCGCTATGTGGTGACGGGTGACGGGATGCTCATCGCGGGCTCGGAAGCCGGCATGGTGCCGGTGGACGAGATGAACGTGCGCGAGAAGGGCGCGCTCGGGCCGGGCCAGCTCATCGCGGTCGACATGGCCGAGGGCAAGCTCTACCACGACGCCGAGCTCAAGGACACGCTGGCCGCCTCGCAGCCCTTCGGCGACTGGATCGAGAAGGTCGTGGACCTGAACGCGATCCTCGCCGACGTGCCCGAGCAGCGCATGTTCACGCCGGCCGAGCTGCGCAAGCGCCAGATCGCGGCAGGCTTCTCGGTCGAGGAGATCGAGCAGGTGCTCGTGCCGATGGCCGAGGACGGCAAGGAGATGATCGCCTCGATGGGCGATGACACGCCGCCCGCGGTGCTCTCGTCGGTCTACCGGCCGCTCAGCCACTTCTTCCGGCAGAACTTCAGCCAGGTCACGAACCCGCCCATCGACTCGCTCCGCGAGAGCCGGGTGATGAGCCTCAAGACCCGGTTCGGCAACCTCAAGAACGTGCTCGACGAACATTCGAGCCAGACCGAGATCCTGATCCTCGAGAGCCCCTTCGTCGCGAACTCCGAGTTCGAGACGATGCTGTCGCAGTTCGGCACCAACGTGGCGACCATCGACTGCACCTTCCCGGCCGACCATCACCACGATGCGCTGCGCCACGGGCTCGAGCGGATCCGGGCCGAGGCCGAGGATGCGGTGCGCTCGGGTGCGGCCCATATCGTGCTGACCGACCAGAACCAGGGCCCCGAGGCGGTGCCGATGCCGATGATCCTCGCGACCTCGGCGGTCCATTCCTGGCTGACGCGCAAGGGGCTGCGGACCTTCACCTCGATCAATGTGCGCTCGGCCGAGTGCATCGACCCGCATTATTTCGCGGTGCTGATCGGCTGCGGCGCCACCACGGTGAACGCCTATCTGGCGCAGGACACGATCGCCGACCGCATCGAGCGCGGCCTCCTGGACGGCAGCCTGAACGACGCGATGCGCCGCTACCGCGACGCGATCAACGCGGGGCTTCTGAAGATCATGTCGAAGATGGGGATCTCGGTGATCTCCTCCTATCGCGGCGGCCTGAACTTCGAGGCCGTGGGTCTCTCGCGGGCGATGGTGGCGGAATATTTCCCCGGCATGCACAGCCGCATCTCGGGGATCGGCACCTCGGGCATCCAGCACAAGCTGGAGCAGATCCACGCCAAGGGCTGGCTCGGCGGGTCCGACGTGCTGCCCATCGGCGGCTTCTACAAGGCGCGGCGCTCGGGCGAGAAACACGCCTGGGAAGCCTCGACCATGCACATGCTGCAGCAGGCCTGCGACCGGGCCAGCTACGACATCTGGAAGCAGTTCCCGCCCCCGCGGCGGGCCACCCCGCCGATCCATCTGCGCGACCTTCTGGACATCAAGACGCTCGGCCGTCCGGTGCCCATCGAGGAGGTCGAATCGATCACCTCGATCCGCAAGCGGTTCGTGACGCCGGGCATGTCGCTGGGCGCGCTCTCGCCCGAGGCGCACAAGACGCTGAACATCGCCATGAACCGGATCGGCGCCAAGTCCGACTCGGGCGAAGGCGGTGAGGATCCGGCGCATTTCGTGCCGGAGCCCAACGGCGACAACCCCTCGGCCAAGATCAAGCAGGTGGCCTCGGGCCGCTTCGGCGTGACGGCGGAATATCTGAACGCCTGCGAAGAGCTCGAGATCAAGGTGGCGCAGGGCGCGAAGCCGGGCGAGGGCGGCCAGCTTCCGGGCATGAAGGTGACCGAGCTCATCGCGCGGCTCCGGCATTCGACGCCGGGCGTCACGCTGATCTCGCCGCCGCCGCACCACGACATCTACTCGATCGAAGACCTCGCGCAGCTGATCTATGACCTGAAGCAGATCAACCCGCGCGCCAAGGTGACGGTCAAGCTGGTGGCGGCCTCGGGCGTGGGCACGATCGCGGCGGGCGTGGCCAAGGCCAAGGCCGACGTGATCCTGATCTCGGGCCACAACGGCGGCACCGGGGCCTCGCCCGGCACCTCGATCAAATATGCGGGCCTGCCGTGGGAGATGGGCCTGACCGAGGCGCATCAGGTTCTGGCGATGAACAACCTGCGCGACCGGGTGACGCTGCGCACGGACGGCGGCCTCAGGACGGGCCGCGACATCGTCATGGCCGCGATGATGGGGGCCGAGGAATATGGCATCGGCACCGCCGCGCTGATCGCCATGGGCTGCATCATGGTGCGCCAGTGCCAGTCGAACACCTGCCCGGTGGGCGTCTGCACCCAGGACAAGAAGCTGCGCGAGAAGTTCACCGGCTCGGCGGACAAGGTGGTGAACCTCATCACCTTCTATGCCCAGGAAGTGCGCGAGATCCTCGCCTCCATCGGCGCCCGCTCGATGGACGAGATCATCGGCCGCGCCGACCTGCTGACCCAGGTCAGCCGGGGGGCCGCGCATCTCGACGACCTCGACCTCAACCCGCTCCTCATCACCGTGGACGGGTCGAACCGCATCACCTACGACCGGTCGAAGCCGCGCAATGCGGTGCCGGACACGCTCGATGCCGAGATCGTCAAGGATGGCGCGCGCTTCTTCGAGGATGGCGAGAAGATGCAGCTCTCCTATGCGGTGCGGAACACGCACCGCACCATCGGCACGCGCGCCTCGAGCCATATCGTGCGGAAATACGGGATGCGGAACAACCTGCAGCCCGACCATCTGACGGTGAAGCTGACGGGCTCCTGCGGGCAGTCCCTGGGCGCCTTCGCGGCCAAGGGGCTGAAGATCGAGGTCGCGGGCGATGCCAACGACTATGTGGCCAAGGGCCTGTCGGGCGGCACCATCGTGGTCCATCCGCAGATGGAAAGCCCGCTCGTCGCGGCCGAGAACACGATCATCGGCAACACCGTGCTCTATGGTGCGACCGACGGCTTCCTGTTTGCCGCCGGCCGCGCGGGCGAGCGGTTCGCGGTGCGGAACTCGGGCGCCAAGGTGGTGGTCGAGGGCTGCGGCTCGAACGGCTGCGAATATATGACCGGCGGCGTTGCGGTGATCCTCGGGCGGATCGGCGCGAACTTCGGCGCGGGCATGACCGGGGGCATGGCCTACCTCTACGACCCTTCGGGCGTGGCAGAGGATTTCATGAACCTCGAGACGCTCGTGACCTGCGCGGTCGGCCATCCGCACTGGGAGGCGCAGCTGAAGGGCCTGATCGAGCGCCATGTGCGTGAGACGGGCAGCCGCCACGCCGGGCGCATCCTGAACGACTGGGAGACCGAGCGGGCGAACTTCCTGCAGGTCTGCCCGAAGGAGATGCTGGTGCATCTGCCCTTCCCGCTGTCCGACGAGCCGCAGGCCGTCCCGGCGGAGTGAAGAGACGGAGAGGGGGGCTGAGGCCCCCCTTTTCTGTTTACGTGCCACGGCATCCTCTGCCCGGCGGTCCGCCGTCGCGCCGGAGGAGCCTGTCTTTCGCCCTATCGCCCGAGGGCGGTCGCGCTGTCCGAGCGGAGCCGCGCCGACAGCGAGGAAGGCGTTCATGGCGCTGCCGTCCGAGCGGGGCCGCGACCCATCGCAGCGCTGTTCTGGGTGGGCGGAAGTTCGCTTGACCCGTGGGGCCCGTTCGTGTCCAAGGTCGGCCCATGACCGCGCGCAAGACGACCCGTCGCAAGGCCGCCCCGCCTCCGCCCGAGCCCGAGGCGCCGCCCGCTCCTCCGCTGCGGCGCCGCCTGCGGCGCTGGGCGCTGACGGGCGCCGGCTGGGGGGTGGTCACGGCCATCCTGCTCGTGCTGTTCTTCGGCCTCGTGAACCCGCCCACCACGCCCTACATGATGAGCGAGAGCCTCCGCCTCGGCTCCGTCGATCACGAATGGGCGGACTGGGACGAGATCGCGCCCGTGGTGGCGCGTTCGGTGGTGGCGGCGGAGGATGCGAATTTCTGCCTGCACTGGGGCTTCGACATGACCGCCATCCGGGCCGCCATCGATGCGGGCGGCAACCGGGGCGCCTCGACCCTGTCGCAGCAGGTGACGAAGAATGTCTTCCTCTGGCAGGGCCGCAGCTGGCCGCGCAAGGCGCTCGAGGCGATGATGACGCCGCTCGTCGAGACGATCTGGACCAAGCGGCGGATCCTCGAAGTCTATCTGAACGTGGCGGAATTCGACGAGGGGGTGTTCGGGATCCGCGCCGCCTCGGAACATTATTTCGGCGTCGAACCGGCCCGGCTCACCGCGCAGCAGGCGGCGCGTCTGGCGGCCGTCCTGCCCGATCCCAAGGTGCGCTCGGCGGCCAGCCCGGGGCCGGTGGTGCGCCGGAGATCGGCCGCGATCCTCGATGGCGCGAACACCATCCGGCGCGACGGCCGGGCGGCCTGCTTCGAGTAGCGGGCCCGAGCGGGATTGCATCCCGGCGCCCTTCACGGCATTGAAGGGGGGCTCCCGGCCTCCGAAAGATGACATTTGCGATGAACCGTCTCTATCACGTTCCGCTGTCCCCCTTCTGCCGCAAGGTGCGACTCACGCTTGCCGAGAAGAAGATCGAGGTGGAGCTGGTCGAGGAGCGCTTCTGGGATCCCTCTCCCGATTTCCTGCGCCGCAACCCGGCCGGCAAGGTGCCGGTGCTCCGGATGGAGAGCAGGGTCCTATCGGAGAGTCAGGCGATCTGCGAATATGTCGAGGAGACCGTGCCTGCGCCGCCGCTCATGCCGCGCGACGTGGACGGACGGTTCGAGGTGCGGAGACTCTGCGCCTGGTTCGACGACAAGTTCCACAACGAGGTGACCTCGAAGCTGCTCTACGAGCGGGTGAACAAGAAGCTGATGGGGCAGGGCTATCCGGATTCGAAGAACGTGAAGTTCGGCTCGAACCGGATCAAGTATCACCTCGATTACATGGCCTGGCTTCTGGACCAGCGGCGGTGGCTGGCGGGCGATGTCATGACGCTCGCCGATTTCACCGCCGCGGCGCATCTGTCCTGCCTCGACTATATCTCGGATGTGGACTGGAACCGGCACGCGGTGGTCAAGGACTGGTATGCCAAGATCAAGTCGCGCCCGGCGTTCCGGCCGCTGCTGGCCGATCAGGTGCCGGGCTTCCCGCAGCCCGCCCATTATGCGGATCTGGATTTCTGAGCGGAAGCCGGGCGGGGGGCTTCACGCCCCCCGCGCCCCCCGTGGGATATTTGAGCCAGAATGAAAGCCGATGAGACGCTGAGGGAGCGCCTGGAGGCGCGTGCGCGGGCGGAAGGCTTCGCGCGCCTCGGCATCTGTGCCCCCGACGCGGCACCGGAGACGGCGGGGCGCCTGCGCGCGTTTCTCGCCGCCGGGCGGCAGGGGCAGATGGGCTGGATGGAGGAGCGCGAGGCCTGGCGCGGCTCGGCTGCGGCGCTCTGGCCCGAGGCGCGCTCGATCATCATGCTGGCCGAGCTCTACACGCCGGAGGAGGATCCGCGGCAGGTGCTGGAGGCGCGCGGGCACGGGGCGGTCTCGGTCTATGCGCAGGGCAGGGATTACCACGATCTCGTCAAGAAGCGGCTGAAGCGGCTCGGGCGCTGGCTGGGGGCGGAGGCCGGGTGCGAGATCAAGGTCTTCGTCGACACGGCGCCGGTGATGGAGAAGCCGCTGGCGCAGGCCGCCGGGCTGGGCTGGCAGGGCAAGCACACCAACCTCCTGAGCCGCGAGCTGGGCAACTGGTTCTTTCTCGGCGCCATCTTCACGACGCTCGAGCTGCCGCGCGACGCGCCCGGGCGCGAGCATTGCGGTTCCTGCCGGGCCTGCCTCGACGCCTGTCCCACCGGGGCCTTCCCGGCGCCGTTCCAGCTCGATGCGCGGCGCTGCATCTCCTATCTGACCATCGAGCACCGCGGCCCGGTCGAGGAAGAGCTGCGGGGCCGGATGGGCAACCGGATCTACGGCTGCGACGATTGCCTTGCGGCCTGCCCGTGGAACAAGTTCGCGCAGGCGGCCTCGGAGATCGGCTATGCGGCGCGGGTGGGGGCGCCGCCCCTCGAGGAGCTGGCGGGACTGGACGAGGCCGGCTTCCGGGCGCGCTTTTCGGGCAGCCCGATCAAGCGCATCGGGCGCGACCGGTTCCTGCGCAACGTGCTCTATGCCATCGGCAATTCGGGCGATCGGCGGCTACGGGCGGCGGCCGCGCCGCATGTGGACGACCCCGATGGGGCGGTGGCGGATGCGGCGCGCTGGGCGCTGGCGCGGCTGGACGAAAATTCGCCACAGTGAGGAGCCATATCCGTGGCGTGAGGTGCCGATGCCCGTTCTGAGTCTTCCCGCCGCCCTGGCGATCTATCTCCTGTTCGCGAACCTTCTCACCTGGTTCGCCTTCCGCCTCGACAAGCGGCGCGCCGCGTCGGGCGGCTGGCGCTTTCCCGAAGCCAATCTGCTCGCGCTCAGCGCGGCGGGGGGCTGGATCGGGGCGAAGATCGCGCAGCGCCAGTTTCGCCACAAGACGCGCAAGCAGCCTTTTGCCCGCCTTCTCAACGTCATCGTGGCCAGCTGGATCGCGCTGGGCACGGCGCTTGCCCTTGGCGCGCAGGAGCCGCTGGCGGCCCGCGCGACGGCGGCGCTCGCCGGTCTTGCGGGGCCGGGATCGCTGTTTGCGCCGGGCGAGGCGCCGCGCCGATTGCCGCACCGCTTCGGTCCGGGCTCGGAACCTTAGGCGGAACGCTTGGTTGGAGGGCCGTCCTGGCCTATGCTGGGGCGGTCTGGAAACTGAAGGAGGACAGACATGAGCCGTCACCTCGCTGACAAGCGCACCCCTTCGGACGGCGGACGGGTGAAGAACTTCCTGCGGCTGGCCCGCCATCCGCGGTCCATCTGGCACCGCGAGGAGGCCCGGCCCGCGGGCAACCGCCGGGTGCTCGAGTTCCTGCGCATCGCGCGGGGCCGCGAGGCCTGATCGAAGGCTGAAGACGAGGGTCGGGGGCGTGCCTGCGGGTGCGCCCTTCTGATGGCGGGCGCGCCCGAGGCGCGCCCTGTCCGGTCAGGCGCGGACGAGCTTTTCGTAATCGGTCGCGATCTCGCGGGTGAGGGCGCCCACCTCGAAGCTGTAGTCGCCGATCTGGCCGACCGGGGTGACCTCGGCCGCGGTGCCGGTCAGCCAGCACTGCTCGAACCCTTCGAGCTCCGAGGCCTCGATGTAGCGCTCATGCACCTTGATGCCCTTGTCGCGCAGCATCCCGATCACCGTCTGGCGGGTGATCCCGTTCAGGATCGCATCCGGGAGCGGTGTGTGAACCTCGCCGTCCTTCACGAAGAAGATGTTGGCGCCGGTCGCTTCGGCGACATAGCCGCGGTAGTCGAACATCATCGCGTCCGAGCAGCCCTTCGCCTCGGCCGCATGCTTCGACATGGTGCAGATCATGTAGAGGCCCGACGCCTTGGCCGCCGAGGGGATCGTCTCGGGCGAGGGCCGCTTCCACTTCGAGATGTCGAGCCTGGCGCCCTTGAACTTGGCGTCGCCGTAGTAGTTGCCCCAGGACCAGACCGCGACGGCCACGCGGATCGGGTTGCGGGACGAGGCGACACCCATGTCCTCGCCGGCGCCGCGCCAGGCGAGGGCCCGGACATAGGCGTCGGTCAGGCCGTTGGCCTCGAGCGTGGCCTTCTTCGCCGCCTCGATCTCCTCGACCGTGTAGGGCAGCGGCATGTCCAGCAGCTCGCCCGACCGGCGCAGCCGCTCGGAATGTTCCACCGACTTGAAGATCTTGCCGTTGTAGCAGCGCTCGCCTTCGAAGACGGACGAGGCGTAGTGCAGGGCGTGGGTCAGGATATGCACCTTCGCCTCGCGCCACTCCACCAGCTTGCCGTCCATCCAGATCTTGCCGTCGCGATCGTCATATCCTGCCATGTCACCCTCCTGCGCGTAGGCGCTTTGCATAAATTGCGCAAGATAGGTCCGCATCGGGCATAAAGTTGCGCAAATGACGGGCTGTCGGTAACAGTTGAGTCTTGGAAAGTCAACAAGGCTGACATAAAATCTGCGCGGCAACGGAGGGAAGATCATGGCGCAAGGAGCACCGGGACCCGGGGGCGGCGAGTCGCTCCTGTTCCTGACGGACGAGCAGCTGAGGAAGGGCATCGAGGCGATGTTCTTTGCCTACAGGGGCTTCACTGCCGATCCCGACCGCATCCTCGAGGATCTCGATTACGGGCGCGCCCACCACCGCGCGATGCACTTCATCCATCGCAGCCCCGGCACCACGGTGAACAACCTGCTGTCCATCCTGGGCGTCACGAAGCAGAGCCTGAACCGGGTGCTGCGGACGCTGATCGAGGATGGGCTGGTCGAGAGCCGGATCGGCCGGGTGGACAAGCGCGAGCGCCACCTCTACCTCACGCCGAAGGGAACGGAACTCGAGCGCACCCTGTCGGACGCGCAGCGGGCGCGGATGCGGGCGGCCTATCGGTCTGCCGGCCCCGCGGCGGTGCAGGGCTTCCGGCAGGTGCTCGAGGCGATGATGGATCCGGAGTTGCGGCGTCAGTATCAGACGCTGAAGGAGGGTGGGGCGTGAGTGAGCCACAGGCGCATCTTCTCGTGGTGGACGATGACGAGCGCATCCGGAGCCTTCTGCAGAAGTTCCTGATCCGGAACGGATTCCTGATCTCGACGGCCCGCGACGCGGCGCAGGCCCGGCGGCTGCTCGACGGGCTCGAATTCGACATGATCGTGCTCGACGTGATGATGCCGGGTGAGGACGGGGTGTCGCTGACCCGGTCCCTGCGCGAGGATCTGGCGACGCCGATCCTTCTGCTGACCGCGCGCGGCGAGACTTCGCACCGGATCGAGGGGCTCGAGGCGGGGGCCGACGATTATCTGGCCAAGCCCTTCGAGCCCAAGGAGCTTCTGCTGCGCATCAACGCCATCCTGCGGCGCGTGCCCTCGGCGCGGCCCGAGCTGGGGCCCAAGGTGCTGCATCTGGGCGATGTGCGCTACGATCTCGAGCGGGGGGAATTGTGGCGCGGCACCGAGCCCGTGCGGCTGACGGCGACCGAGGCCGCGCTGATGCGGATCTTCGCGGCCCAGCCGGGCGAGGCGGTCAGCCGCGAGAAGCTGGTGGGCGATCTCGGCCGCGACGACAGCCAGAGCCAGGAGCGGGCGGTCGACGTGCAGATCACGCGGCTGCGCCGGAAGATCGAGGTGGACCCGCGGCAGCCGCGCTACCTGCAGACAGTGCGCGGCTCGGGCTACATGCTCGCGCCGGACTGACGGCCCCTCGGGGCCCGGTTCGACCGTGCCCTGTCATTCACGAAGCGCGAATGGCGGGGCCTCCTCCCCTCGTTCGGGTTGAGATGTCGCGGCTTTCCCCGCAGTCTGCTCCGGCACGACAGGGAGGAGACGGCATGACGGTGGTCTGGATTTCGCACGCGGCATCCGAAGCACATGCGACGCCCGAGGGGCACCCCGAGCGGATCGAGCGGATGGCCGCGGTGGCGGCCGGGATCGACAGGCTGCCGCTCGAGCGGCGCGAGGCGCCTCTGGCGGACGAGGCCGACGTGCTGCGCTGCCATCCGCAGGCCTATCTCGACCGGATCCGGGCGGCCGAGCCCGCCGAGGGCCTCCGCGGGCTCGACCCGGACACCTGGATGTCTCCGGGCTCGTTCGAGGCGGCGATGCGGGCGGTGGGCGGCACCTGCGCCGCCGTCGATCTGGTGCTGGCGGGCGAAGCCTCCTCGGCCTTCGTGGGCTGCCGCCCGCCCGGCCATCACGCCGAGCGCGAGCGGCCGATGGGCTTCTGTCTCTTCGGCTCGGCCGCCATCGCCGCGAAGCGCGCGCTCGACCATCACGGGCTCGGCCGGGTTGCGGTGGTGGATTTCGACGTCCATCACGGCAACGGCACGCAGGACCTGCTGTGGGACGAGAGTCGCGCGCTCTTCGTCTCGAGCCACCAGATGCCGCTTTATCCCGGCACAGGGGCGGCCGACGAGCGCGGCGCGCACGGGCAGATCCTGAACCTGCCGCTGGCGCCCGGAAGCGGCAGCGCCGAGATGCGCACCGCCTGGGAGGAGGCTTTCCGGCGCATCGAGGACTGGCGGCCGGAGCTGATCCTGATCTCGGCGGGCTTCGACGCCCATGCCGCCGATCCACTGGCAAATCTCAACTGGCGCGAGGCGGATTTCGCCTGGCTGACGGGGCGGCTCTGCGATCTGGCTGCGGCGTCATGCGGCGGGCGGGTGGTATCGACACTCGAGGGGGGATATGATCTGGCTGCCCTCGCCGCGAGCAGCGCGGCGCATGTGGGCGTCCTTCTGGAGCGGAGCGCATGACGGAAAAAGCAGTGGCAGAGATGACGTTCGAAGAGGCGATGGCGGCGCTGGAGGCGGTCGTCACCGCTTTGGAGAAAGGCGACGTGCCGCTGGACGAATCCATCCGCCTCTATGAGCGCGGCTCGGCGCTCAAGGCGCATTGCGCGCAGAAGCTGAAGGACGCCGAGGACAAGGTGGAGCTGATCCGTGCCGCCGAGGGGCGCGCGACGGGAGCGGTTCCGGCGGAGGGATTGTGAGCTTTTCCACGGCTTTGACGGATGCGGCCGCGCGCGTGCAGGCGCGGCTCGATGCGGCGCTGGCAGATCGGGAGGATCTGCCGGTCGTCCATGCCATGCGCTATGCGGTGCAGGGCGGCAAGCGGCTGCGAGGCTTCCTCGTGCTCGAATCCGCCCGGCTGCACGGGATCGCGCCCGAAGCGGCGGTGAGTGCTGCGGCCTCGATCGAGGCGCTGCATGCCTACAGCCTCGTGCATGACGACATGCCCTGCATGGACGATGACGACCTGCGCCGCGGGTTGCCGACCGTGCATCGCAAGTGGGACGAATGCACCGCCGTGCTGGCGGGCGACGCGCTCCAGACGCTTGCCTTCGAGCTCTTGGCCGATCCGGCGCTCGGATCCGCCGAAGTGCGGATCGAGCTGGTGGCGAGCCTTGCGAAAGCCTCGGGTGCCGAGGGCATGGTGCTGGGCCAGGCGCTCGACATCGCGGCCGAGACGGCTGCCGTTCCCCTCACGCTCGACCAGATCACCCACCTGCAGGCCGGCAAGACCGGCGCGCTGATCCGCTGGTCCGCCGAAGCGGGGGCGATCCTCGGGCAGGCGGACCGGGTGCCGCTGCGCCGATACGCCACGGCCCTCGGGCTTGCTTTCCAGATCGCGGACGACATTCTCGATGTCGAGGGAGATGCGGAGAAGGCGGGCAAGCGGCTCCAGAAGGATGCCGAAGCCGGGAAAGCCACCTTCGTCTCGCTTCTCGGGCTCGACGGCGCCAAGGCGCGGGCGCGGGCTCTGGTGGAGGAGGCCGAGGCGGCGCTTGCGCCCTATGGGCCAGAGGCAGGAACATTGATCGAGGCGGCGCGCTTCGTCATCTCGCGTGAAAGCTAAGGAAGAGCATGACCGACAGACCCTGCACGCCGACGCTCGACCGGGTGACGCTCCCGGTGGACATCAAGGGCCTCACGGACCGTGAGCTGCGCTCGCTTGCCGACGAGTTGCGGGCCGAAACGATCTCGGCCGTGTCGGTGACGGGCGGGCATCTGGGGGCGGGCCTCGGCGTCGTGGAGCTGACGGTCGCGCTGCATGCGGTGTTCGATGCGCCCCGCGACAAGATCATCTGGGATGTGGGCCACCAGTGCTACCCCCACAAGATCCTGACCGGGCGGCGCGACCGCATCCGCACCCTGCGGCAGGGCGGAGGTCTCTCGGGCTTCACCAAGCGCTCCGAGAGCCCCTATGACTGTTTCGGCGCCGGCCATTCCTCGACCTCGATCTCGGCCGCGGTGGGCTTTGCCGCGGCGCGCGAGATGGGCGGCGACACGGGCGACGCGGTGGCGGTGATCGGCGACGGCTCGATGTCGGCCGGCATGGCCTTCGAGGCGCTGAACCACGGCGGGCACCTGAAGAACCGGGTGATCGTGATCCTGAACGACAACGAGATGAGCATCGCTCCGCCGGTGGGCGCGCTCTCGTCCTATCTCTCGCGGCTCTATGCGGGCGCGCCGTTCCAGGACTTCAAGGCGGCCGCCAAGGGGGCGCTCGGCCTCCTGCCGGAACCGTTCCAGGAAGGGGCACGCCGCGCCAAGGAAATGCTGAAGAGCGTGACCGTCGGCGGCACGCTCTTCGAGGAGCTGGGCTTCTCCTATGTCGGCCCGATCGACGGGCACGATCTCGACCAGCTGCTGCCGGTGCTGCGGACCGTCAAGCAGCGCGCGCACGCGCCGGTGCTGATTCACGTCATCACCAAGAAGGGCAGGGGCTATGCCCCGGCCGAGGCGGCGCGCGACCGCGGCCATGCCACGAACAAGTTCAACGTCCTGACCGGCGCGCAGGTGAAGCCGGTCTCGAACGCCCCCTCCTACACCAAGGTCTTCGCCCAGAGCCTCATCAAGGAGGCCGAGGTCGACGAGCGGATCTGCGCGGTGACGGCCGCCATGCCGGACGGCACGGGGCTCAACCTCTTCGGCGAGCGGTTTCCGAAGCGCACCTTCGATGTGGGCATCGCGGAACAGCATGCGGTGACCTTCTCGGCGGCGCTTGCGGCCGGTGGCATGCGGCCCTTCTGCGCCATCTATTCCACCTTCCTCCAGCGCGGCTACGACCAGATCGTGCATGACGTGGCGATCCAGCGCCTGCCGGTGCGCTTCGCCATCGACCGCGCGGGCCTCGTGGGGGCGGATGGCGCCACCCATGCGGGCTCGTTCGACGTGGCCTTCCTGTCGAACCTGCCCGGTATCGTGGTGATGGCCGCTGCCGACGAGGCCGAACTCGTCCATATGGTGGCGACCGCCGCCGCCCATGACGAGGGGCCCATCGCCTTCCGCTATCCGCGCGGCGACGGTGTGGGTGTCGAGATGCCGGCCAAGGGCGTGCCGCTCGAGATCGGCCGCGGCCGTGTGGTGCGCGAGGGCACGCGAATCGCGCTTTTGTCCTTCGGCACCCGTCTGGCCGAGGTGCAGGTGGCCGCCGAGGCGCTGGCCGCGCGCGGGATCTCTCCCACGGTGGCGGATGCCCGCTTTGCAAAGCCGCTCGACCGGGACCTGATCCTGCAGCTTGCCGCCCATCACGAAGCGCTCATCACCATCGAGGAAGGCGCCATCGGCGGCTTCGGCAGCCATGTGGCGCAGCTTCTGGCCGAGGCCGGAATCTTCGACCGCGGCTTCCGCTACCGCTCGATGGTGCTGCCCGACACGTTCATCGACCACAACAGCGCCGAAGCGATGTATGCCACCGCCGGGCTGAATGCGGCCGACATCGAGCGGAAGGCGCTGGAGACGCTGGGGGTGGAGGTTCTCGCCCGCCGCGCCTGACCCCGAGGAGGGCGATCGGAAGCCCCGGCGCGCCGGAGCTTCCGTGAGCTTGAATGCCGGTCCGACGGCAGGCAGGGGACAGTTTATGCCGCCGCCGGATGTGTCGGCATCTGCTACAGGATCGAAGATGGCTGTGGATTGCGTCTCGGCAGAGGTCGATCGATGGCCATTTTCGGGCGCGCCGGACAAGTTTGAGGAATTGTCCGTCCCTTGTCCCTCGCCGCGGAGCAGCGTCCGAGCGGGCTTGCCTTGCCCGGCCGATTGCGTCAGCCTCGTGACATGACCGTGCAGCCGCCGATCCCTTTCGCGCCGCAGTCACCCGAGCAGGTGAGTTTCGACCGGCACGAACTGGGACAGATCCTGACCCTCTACGGACGCATGGTGGCGCTGGGCGAATGGCGCGACTACGGCATCTCGCACCTGCGCGACATGGCGGTTTTCTCGATCTTCCGCCGGACGGCCGAGAACCCGCTTTACCGGATCGAGAAGCGCCCGAAGCTGCGCGCCCGGCAGGGCACGTATGCGGTGGTGGCGATGGACGGCCAGATCCTCCGCCGCGGGCAGGATCTGGCACAGGTGCTGCGCGTGCTCGAGCGCAAGCTCATCCGGCCGGTGGACTGACCCTCATTCCCACTCGTCGAGCGCATCGAGCGCCTCGTCGGCCGTCTCGACGAAGCGGAAGAGGCGCAGATCCTCGGGCGAGATCGTGCCCACATCGGCCAGCGCCTGCCAGTTGATGATCTTCTCCCAGAACTCGCGGCCGAACAGGAGGAAGGGAATGGGCTTCATCCGCTTGGTCTGGATCAGGGTGAGACTTTCGAACATCTCGTCCAGCGTGCCGAACCCGCCCGGGAAGACCACGACGGCGCGGGCGCGCATCAGGAAATGCATCTTCCGCACGGCGAAATAGTGGAAGTTGAACGAGAGGTCCGGCGTGACATAGGCGTTCGGGGCCTGCTCGTGCGGCAGCACGATGTTCAGCCCGATGGATTGCCCGCCCGCCTCGTGCGCGCCGAGGTTGCCTGCCTCCATCACGCCCGGCCCGCCGCCGGTGACGATCACCAGCTCGCGGCCGTAGGTTTCCATGCTGCGCTCGGTCACGATGCGGGCGAACTTCCGCGCCTCCTCGTAATAGGGCGCAAGCGCGGCCAACCCCTCGGACGCCGTGTCCTTGCGTTCGGGCGAGGGGATGCGGGCGCCGCCGAACATCACCACGGTCGAGACGATCCCTCGCTCGTCCATGACGATCTGCGGCTTCATCAGCTCGAGCTGGAGCCGGACGGGACGCAACTCGTCCCGCATGAGAAATTCCGGATCCGCGAAGGCCAGCCGGTAGGCCGGCGCACGGCTCTGCGGCGTGTCCGGCACGCGGTGGGCGGATTCCATGTCCTGCGAACTGTCGCGGAAGGGGTGGCGGCGGTCGTCTTTCATGATGATCCTTCGGCGCATTGCGGCGAATGGGCCCAGCCTTTATAGGCTTCGGGGGTAAAGAACCACGGAAAAAGGGTGATCCTCATGTCGTATTCCGCGCTCGAAGCTGCCATCGAAGCCGCCTGGGAGGCGCGCGAGACCATCACCCCGGCCACCAAGGGCGAGACCCGCGAGGCCATCGAGACGACGCTCGAGGCGCTCGACAAGGGCAGCCTGCGCGTGGCCGAGAAGCGCGGGGCGGACTGGCATGTCAACCAGTGGGCGAAGAAGGCGGTGCTGCTGGGCTTCCGGCTGAAGGACATGGAAGTGCAGACGGGCGGTCCGCAGGCAGGGACCTGGTGGGACAAGGTCGACAGCAAGTTCGCCCAGTGGGGCGAGGCGCAGTGGAAGGCCGCGGGCTTCCGCGCGGTGCCGAACTGCATCGTGCGCCGCTCGGCCTATATCGCCAAGGGCGTCGTTCTGATGCCCTCGTTCGTGAACCTCGGCGCCTATGTCGATGAGGGCACCATGGTCGATACCTGGGCCACCGTCGGCTCCTGCGCCCAGATCGGCAAGAATGTGCACCTGTCGGGCGGCGTCGGCATCGGCGGCGTGCTGGAGCCGATGCAGGCCGGCCCCACCATCATCGAGGACAACTGCTTCATCGGCGCGCGCTCGGAGGTGGTCGAGGGCTGCATCGTCCGCGAGGGCTCGGTGCTGGGCATGGGCGTCTTCATCGGCAAGTCGACGAAGATCGTCGATCGCGAGACCGGCGAGGTCATGTATGGCGAAGTGCCCGCGGGCTCGGTCGTCGTGGCGGGGTCGATGCCTTCGAAGGGCGGCGTGAACCTCTATTGCGCCGTGATCGTGAAGCGCGTCGATGCGCAGACCCGCTCGAAGACCTCGATCAACGAGCTGCTTCGGGACTGATCCCCTTCCCTGCGGGCCGCCGCGGCCGGGCCCCGCCCGGCCGTTCCGGCAGGACCCGGCCGAGGAACCCCGCCCCGCGCCTCGCGTTGGATACGGCCGGAATGCCGGCCGTTGCGGAGTGCCTGTATCATGGACGAGCCCGTCGTCGCCTTCGATCTCGGCCGGATGCTGCTCGGAGACGCTCCGCCCCTCTTCCTCGCCGAGATCCTGGTCCGCACGCTCATCATCTACGGCTGGACACTTCTTCTGCTGCGCTGGGTGGGCGGGCGCAGCATCGCGCAGCTCTCGATCATCGAGTTCCTTCTGGTCATCGCGCTGGGCTCGGCCGTGGGCGACGCGCTTTTCTATCCCGAGGTGCCGCTCCTCCATGCCATGCTGGTGGTGGCGGCCGTCGTGGGGCTCGACAAGCTCCTCGATGCGCTCATCCGGCGCTTCCGTCCGGTGAAGCTGGCCGTGGACGGCAAGGCGGTGGCAGTGATGCGCGACGGGCGCGTGCTGACCGAAGGCGTCGCCGCCCGCCGGATCGGGATGCCCGAGCTGCATGCGCTGCTGCGGATGAACGGGATCGAGAACCTGGGCGAGGTGCGCCACGCCTTTCTGGAAGCGGACGGGCAGCTCTCGATCTTCCGGGCCGAGCCGCCGCGGCCGGGCCTCGCCATCGTGCCTCCCTTCGAGGTGGCGCCCCCGGTGCCGGTCGCGCCGGGCGAACATCCCTGCTGCCTCCATTGTGGCCGGCTTTTCGCCCCTCAGCCCGCGGAGGACGCGCCGGAGCCCTGTCCCGACTGCGGAGAGCTGCGGCGCACACGCGTCTCCCTTGCACGGGGCGTCGATTCCTGCGAACCCGTCGCGGACACCCAAGGAGGGATGCCGCATGACGGAAGAGAAGAAACCGAAGCGGCCGCAGCAGGTCTTCACGCTGGTGATCGAGGTCGGACGCTGCGCCGGTGACGGGCTGCCCAAGGGCGCCACGGGGGCGGCGCTGATGTGCTACGCCAGCGGCGTGGACGAGGCCGAAGCCGTGCGCGAGACCGTGGCCCTGCTCAAGACCGCGGACATGGCACCGCTCGACGTCTCGGGATACGGCACGCTCGAGGAGCGTCTGGCCAATGGCGACGAGATCGACGCCGAGGAGCGCGCGCTGATGCAGCGGGCGCTGGCCGAGAATTCGGTCGTCGTGGCCCAGGTGACTCCGTTCTACGACTGAGCCCGCCCTTCGCGCGCGCGCCTTCCGCACCATCCTACTCCGGAGACCCCCATGCCCATCGATCCCGTCGCGCTGACCGCCGATCTTGTCCGCTGCCCATCGGTCACGCCCGAGGAGGGCGGCGCGCTCGACCTGATCGAGCGGATCCTGAGCGGGGCGGGCTTCGACTGCACCCGCGTGGACCGGAACGGGGTGCCGAACCTCTTCGCCCGCTGGGGCCGGAAGGGCGCGAACCGGACCTTCGGCTTCAACGGCCATACCGATGTGGTGCCGGTGGGCGATGCCGCCGCCTGGACCCGCGATCCGTTCGGCGGCGAGATCGCCGACGGCTGGCTCTGGGGTCGGGGGGCCACCGATATGAAGTCGGGCGTCGCGGCCTTCGTGGCGGCGGCGGTCGATTTCGTGCAGGAGACCCCGCCCGACGGGGCGGTGGTCCTGACCATCACCGGCGACGAGGAGGGCGACGCGGCGGACGGCACGGTCGCGCTTCTCGACTGGATGGCGGCCCAGGGCGAGGCCATGTCGGTCTGTCTCGTCGGCGAGCCCACCTGCCCCGAGCGGCTGGGCGAGATGATGAAGATCGGCCGCCGCGGCTCGATGACGGCCTTTTTCACCGCCCGCGGCGTTCAGGGCCATTCGGCCTATCCGCATCGGGCGAAGAACCCGGTCGCCGCGCTGGCGCGGCTGATCGATCGGCTCTCCTCGCATGATCTCGACCAGGGCACCGAGCATTTCGATGCCTCGACGCTGGCCGTGACCACCTTCGACACCGGCAACCCGGCCACCAACGTGATCCCGGCCCTCTGCCGCGCGACGGTGAACATCCGTTTCAACGATGCCCACAGCGGCGCGAGCCTGACCCGCTGGCTGGAGGAGGAGGCCGCCCGCGTCACGGCCGAGACCGGCGTCGAGATCGCGCTCAGTGCCAAGATCTCGGGCGAGAGCTTCCTCACGCCGCCGGGCGAGCTTTCCGAACTGGTGGCCCGCGCGGTCGAGGCCGAGACCGGCCTGCGGCCCGAGCCGTCGACCTCGGGCGGCACATCGGACGCGCGCTTCGTGCGCGCCCACTGCCCGGTGGTGGAATTCGGCCTCGTCGGCAAGACCATGCATCAGGTGGACGAGCGGGTCGAGGTCGCGCAGATCGAACCGCTGAAGGCCATCTACCGCCGCATCCTGAAAGACTATTTCGCATGAAGATCGAACGGACCGCCGACATCGAGGCCTGCCGGGCGCTGCGGCGCACCGTCTTCATCGAGGAGCAGGGCGTCTCCGAGGCCGAGGAGATCGACGATCTCGACGGCGAGGCGATCCATCTGCTGGCGACCGACGCGGGCCGTCCGGTAGGCACGGCGCGGCTCCTCGTCCGGGGCGAGACCGGCAAGATCGGCCGGGTCTGCGTGCTGGCCGATTGCCGGGGCACGGGCGTCGGCGCCGCCCTCATCCGGGCCGCGGTGGCCGAGCTTCGGGGCGAGCCGGGCCTCCGCCAGCTGAAGCTCGGCTCGCAAAGCCATGCCACCGGCTTCTACGAGAAGCTGGGCTTCCGGCAGGTGGGCGAGGAATATCTCGATGCGGGCATTCCTCATCGCGACATGGTGCTGGACCTCTGAGGCTTTGCGGATGACGGCTCCCGCGGCGCGTGATAGGCGAAAGCGATGGACCAGCTCCCTTCGAAAGCCCAGATCCTCGACTGGATCGCCCAGAATCCCTCCCTCTCCGCAAAGCGCGACATCGTGCGCGCCTTCGGCATCAAGGGGAGTGCCGCTCGCATCGAACTGAGGCGCCTCCTGCGCGAGATGGAGGCCGAGGGCGCCTTGGAGAAACGCAAGCGCACCTTCGCGCCGCAGGGCGCCCTGCCGCCGGTGTCGGTGCTCGAGATCGTGGGGCCGGATGCGCAGGGCGACCTCTTCGCGCGTCCGCTGGAATGGGCGGGCGAGGGCGAGCCGCCGCGCATCCTCTTCGTGGCCAAGAGGGGCGATCCGGCGCTGGCCCAGGGCGAGCGCATCCTCGCGCGGCTGACCGAGGTCGAGGGCGAGGCGGAGGGCCACAGCTTCGAGGCGCGCCTGATCCGGCGGCTCGGCGGGTCGAAGCCGAAGATCCTCGGCATCTTCCGCGCCAGCGACGACGGCGGGCGGATCCTGCCCATCGACAAGGGCGAGGACAAGGAATGGCGCGTGGCCCGCGACGGGGCGGCCGGAGCGCGCGACGGCGAACTGGTCGAGGCCGAGCAGACCGGGCCGCGGCGCCTCGGGCTGCCGCTCGCGCGGATCACCGCGCGGCTGGGCGATCCGGCAGGCCCGCGCGCCGTGTCGCTGATCGCGATCCACCAGCATGGCATTCCCGACAGCTTCCCGGACGCGGTGCTGGCCGAAGCCGAGGCGGCGGGCCCTGCGCCCATGGCCGAGCGCGAGGATCTGCGGCATCTGCCCTTCGTCACCATCGACCCGGTCGATGCGCGCGACCGCGACGATGCGGTGCTGGCCGAGCCCGATCCCGATCCGCAGAATCCGGGCGGCCACATCCTCTGGGTGGCCATTGCCGATGTGGCCCATTATGTGCGCCCCGGCTCGGCGCTCGACCGCGAGGCGCGGCGGCGCGGCAACTCCACCTATTTCCCGGACCGCGTGGTGCCGATGCTGCCCGATGCTTTGTCGGGCGATCTCTGCTCGCTGCATCAGGAGGTGGACCGGCCCTGCATGGCGGTGCGGATGCGGCTGTCCGCGCAGGGCGAAAAACTTTCCCACCGCTTCACGCGCGGCATGATGCGCTCGCGCGCGAGCCTGAACTATGCGCAGGTGCAGAAGGCGCAGGACGGCCAGCCGGACGAGGCGACGGCGCCGCTGCTCGAGACGATCATCCGCCCGCTCTACGAGGCCTACGGGGCGCTCAAGCACGCCCGCGCCCTGCGCCAGCCGCTCGAGCTCGACCTGCCCGAGCGCAGGATCGAACTCTCCGACGAGGGGCGCGTCCTGTCGGTGGCCTTCCGCGACCGGTTCGATGCCCACCGGCTGATCGAGGAATTCATGGTGCTGGCCAATGTGGCTGCCGCCGAAGAGCTCGTGCGCCTGCGCCGGCCGCTGCTCTTCCGCGTCCATGAGGAGCCGTCGGCGGACAAGCTCGAGGCGCTGCGCGAGGTGGCCGAGGCCTCGGGCTTCACGCTGGCCAAGGGGCAGGTGCTGAAGACCGCGCATCTGAACCGGCTGCTGGCGCAGGCCGAAGGCACCGAGTTCGACGAGCTGATGAACATCACCACGCTGCGCTCGATGACCCAGGCCTATTACCATCCCGAGAACTTCGGCCATTTCGGGCTGGCCCTGCGGAGCTATGCCCATTTCACCTCGCCGATCCGGCGCTACTCCGACCTGATCGTGCATCGGGCGCTGATCCTGGGGCATGGCTGGGGCGACGACGGGCTTTCGGCGCAGGACATCGAGATGCTCGAGGAGACGGCGAAGCAGATTTCCGATACCGAGCGGCGCAGCATGGCGGCCGAGCGCGACACGACCGACCGCTATCTCGCCTCCTGGCTGTCGGACCGGGTGGGGGCGGAATTCACCGGCCGGATCTCGGGCGTGCAGCGGTTCGGACTGTTCGTGAAGCTGGACGAGAGCGGGGCCGACGGGCTGATCCCGATCCGCTCGGTGGGCCGGGAATTCTTCCACTTCGATCCGGAAAGCCAGACGCTGATGGGGTCGGACACCGGCCTCGTGCTGGGCATCGGCCAGCGGGTGACGGTGCGGCTGGCCGAGGCGGTGCCGCTGACCGGCGGCCTCATGCTGGAGCTGTTGACGGTCGAGGACCGCGGGCTGCCCGCGCCGAAGCGCCGCCGGGGCCGGTCC
>NZ_MABH01000069.1 GCF_001720585.1 Cereibacter johrii
CGCGCGGCCGGCCTCGTCGAGGGCGTCCTCGGTTTCGCGCTCCTCGAGCGCCGCGAGCTCCGCTTCCTCTCCTTCCGAGAGCTTCCCCGGCCGCGCGTAGAGCCGCGTCAGCTTCTGCGTCGCGGTCCAGGAAACATATTCCTCCGGCACCCACGTCGCCCATTCCCAGCCCTCTTCCGCGCGGATCCGCTCGGCCTCGGCCGCCCCCTTTTCGGCGAAGAGCCGGTCGAGGAGCGCCTCGTCCTCCAGAAGCGTCCGGTCGGCGAAGAGATCGCGCTGAGAGGTTCCACCGGCGGCGAGATAGGCCTCGAGCCCCACGAAGACCGCCCTTCGGTCGGTCGAGGGCACGGTCCCGGGTGTCAACTCGCGCCGCACCTGCTCGGGCCGCACGTCGCGGCCCCGCACCGAAGTGAGAACTTCGAGGCAGCGCTCGCCGCTGGGCGCGAGCGTCAGCGCCTTCGCCATCTCGAGCGAGATCTCGTTCGCGCGCAGCGCCGCCAGCGCCTCGGCCGGCAGGTCCGCGAGCTTCAGGCGCCGCTCGACGTGGGCCTCGGAGCGCGCGAAACTGCGGGCGATCCGCGACAGGCTCGCGCCGCGCTCGCGCATCGCGGCATAGGCGCGGACCTCGTCGGCCGGGTGCAACGCCGAGCGGGCGCTGTTCTCGGTGCCCGCCCAGGCCACCGCCTCCTGCAGGTCGGCCGTCACCTTCACCGGCACCGGATCTATCGGAATGAGATCCGGATGCCTGCCCCAGCCCTCGGCCGCGAGGAGCTGCAGCGCGCGGAGCCGGGTGCCGCCACCCACGATCTCGACGCCCTGAGGCGTCAGATGGCCGATCAGGTTCTGCAGGAGCCCCGCCACGGCGAGGCTCTCCGCCATGGCCTCGACCTCCTCGGCCGCGATCTCCTGACGGCTGTTCAGGGGCGAGAGCCGGAGCTCGGCGAGCGGGATGAGGCGCAGATCGCCTCGGGAGATGAAGTCCTTAGCCATGCGGGATGCCCTTCATGCAAATCTTCTCCGGCCCGCCGGAGCGCGGGACAGGACCCGGGCCGCGGAGGCGCCGGGCATGTTGAACGGAAGCTGCGCGGATCGCCCGCCGCGCCGGGGGTGGGTCAGGCCATGCCGAGCGCGGCCTTGTAGAGCTCGAGGAGCGTCTCCTCCTCAGCGAGGTCGTCCGGGGTCCGCTTGCGGAGCGCCACGATCATCCTGAGGATCTTCGGCGCGTAGCCCCTGCCCTTCGCCTCGGCCATCAGCTCCTTCTGCTGACCGCCGATCTCCTTCTTCTCCGCCTCGAGCTGCTCGTAACGTTCGATGAACTGGCGGAGCTCGTCGGCCGCGACCTGATAGGCGGCCTCGGCCACGGCGCGGTCGGCCGGCGTCTCCTTCATCGGCGGCTTGCGGATCCGGCCGCTGTCGATGGCGGCGGCCATGCGGTCGAGATCGGCCGCATTGAGGCTCTCGACCGGAACGGGCCCGGAGCGCGGCGCGGGCTGCGGGGCGGCCTCCATCACATGCCCCGCATCGCGCTGGCCTGCTGGCGCATGGTCGCGGCCACGTCGGTGACGTGCGCCCACAGGACCGTCGCGACAAACAGGAAGCCCAGGAGCGCCAGCGCGCCCACGAGGAAGCCGGTGAGGTTCGGCCCGAGCGGGCTCGGCCTGCTCGTGCGGAAGGCGGGCCGCGGCCGGGCGCGGTGCAACGGGCGGCCCATGGCAACGGCCAGCTCGTGTTCCGTCAGCAGCCGGCTGGCGGCCTTGCGCATCTCGGGCGTGGGCGCGTACTCGGCACGATGGCGGATGGTGGAGAGCTGGCGAGGAGAAAGCGGCAAGCCTCGTAGTGCTACGCGGCGTGCCGGAAAGGACCTGTAGGACATTGGCGGCTCCTTTGGCTACGATGCCCCGAACGTAGCCCTATCGGCTACGCTTGGCAACGAAAAATCGTATCCCTATTAGCCACGGTTGGCGCGGAGCAAGGCGCGTTATCCCGAATCGTGGGCAGCCCTATGTTCCAAATGGCCACGGAAGCTTGCCCGAAAGCGCTCCGCTGCACTAAAGCACGGTTTTCGCAGGCTGATCGGGAAGGAGCTCAAGATGGAAGATGATCGGGAGGAGATCGATCGTCTGATGCAGGGGCTGATGGGGCTCACGCCGAGGGCGCGCCAAGCCGTTTCAGCCGTTATTGATCAGATGCTCCTTGCTCAAGCTCAAGCGCGTGAATCAACTGTTCGACAATGCGACGGTTCTTTGGGGAGAGCTCCTGGAGGCGGCGATGCAGATCGCTCGCCTCATCTCCCGGAATCAACGGATATCCCGTGATCTCAGAGATGGCCTCCGCCTCGTCTTTTCTGACATGGCGGTCCCTGGTCATCTTGTAGATCGTGGTCTTGTCGTAGGTCATCCCTAGACCTCGTGCGGTCAGCGCATCCGCAATGCGGCCGTACGACAGCCCGCTGTGAGCGACTGCCTCCCGAACCCACTGATTGTCCGAGCCACTCTGCTTGGCCGGTTTCGGTCGCTTCTCCGTCATGGCTTAGGCTTGTATCCGGTTCCGCTACGCCTGTCGGTCGCTTTATCGGCCACAGCACTCTTGTCAGCCGTAGCCAATATGGCTACGTTCGCCGCATGGAACCAGCAGCGAGCATAATCGAGAAGCTTGGCGGGCCGTCCAACGTGGCGCGGACACTCGGTATGCACCGAGTATCTGTCGCGAAGTGGAAGCGCTCGCGCGAGGACGGCGGACGCGGCGGGGGAATCCCCATCGAGCACATCCGACCACTGATGGATATGGCAGAAGCCATGGGGGTGGCGCTGTCCGCGGATGACTTCATCCCGAAAAAGATGGGGGCAGCATGATGTATCCCGCCGCCCCCCTCGCACTTCATCAAATCGCTTCGTCATCGAAAGCCTCTGGTCGGGTTCAGGATGGAGCAACCATGTCAGGAAAGTCCCCCGGAAAGTCTTCCGCGAAGCGGGAGGCGATGACCTATCGCGCCTTCTTCGCGGCGCGCTGGTCTCGCTTCGTGCGCGAGAACTTCGACAGTCCCGAGCATGCGGCCATGACCTTCGGTGTCGACGGGTCGACGGCCCGCAAATGGTGGGACGGCAGTCATTCCCCCAGCGGGTTCGTCGTCGGCCTCGCCTACCAGAACTTCCCCGCAGAGGCGGCGACAACCCTACAGGCACAGGAATGATCACGATCATGCGCAAGGTCCTCGTGGCCGAAATCACCGCAGCCATCCACCTCGGTGCGGTGGCGGACTTCTGGGCGGCTCATGCCCGGAAGCGACTCGGAAAACTTTCCCAACACTTTCCGCAGGACCCCTCTTGCGAGGAGGCGGAGGAAACCTACCGGCAGGGCAACGCTCCCCGTCCTTATCGAATGCCCTCCGGCTGGTGGCTCGTTCCGTCCGTCCTGGCCGGATCTGCGATCCTCGCCACGGCCCTCGGGAGCCTTCTGTGACCGCCGCCGCGCCCTTGCCTGTACAGGACGCGGCCACTTCGCCGGGGGCTGCGGCCTCCGGCGCTTTTCGATCGAACGGGTGGGCCGCACTGCGGCGCCATCCCGCGGGCCGGGCAGAGCTCCTGCGCTGGCATGCCGATCCGGCGCTCGTCGCCCGGCATGCGCGCTGGGGGCGGCCGGTCTATCTGGCGAGCCCCTACACGCTCCGCGCCATCGGCCCTGACGGCGGCTGGTCGCGGGATCAGTCCGAGGCCGCGATGGCCGACGCCGCGCGTGAGGTCGCGCGGCTCCTCGAGGTCGGCGTCACCGCGATCTCGCCGGTGGTGCTCTCGGCCGCCGCGCTGCACGCCACCATGTTCCCGCGGCTTCGGATCGACCCGTTCGCTCCCGTCCTCTGGGAGGATTGGTGCCGCCCCATCCTTTCCGTCTGCGCCGCCGTCGTGGTCCCCGAGATCCGCGGCTGGGCGCAATCCACCGGCATCCGGCACGAGGTCGCATCCGCCCTCACAGCCCAGGTGCCCGTCTTCATCTATGGAGGCCTGCCATGACGAAGCGTGACCGCTTCCGACGCGCCGCGGGAGGTGCCCGTGCCGCATGACCGACTGACCGAGACCGAGATCCTCGGCGACTTCTGGGAATATCCCCTCGCCTTCGGCGACACGCTCTCGAGCCACGAATGGGTGCCCCTCCACATCAACCGCCTCCTCACCTCCCGCTTCGTCGCCCGCGCGCTGGCCGAGAACCGGCGCGCCGACATCGGCACGGCGCTCCTCCTCTGGTGCGAGGCCTTCCGGCAGGACCCGGCCGGAACGTTGCCCGACGACGATCTCGAGCTCGCCCGCCTCGCGGGCTATGGCGCGGATCTCGAGAGCTGGCGCGCGGCGCGCGAGGGCGCGCTCTATGGCTGGCGCGAGACCCATATCTCGAACCAGGAGGAGGCGCCCGGCAACCGCCGGCTCGGCCATGTGATGATCGCGGGCATCGCCCGCGACATGCACCGCCGCAAGCGCGGGCGCGATCAGGCGCGGACCGAAGGCTCGAAGGCCGTGGCCCGGACGCGGGTGAAGAAGAAGCTCATCGAGATCAAATGCTCCCGCGCGGCCGAGAGCCCGGACGTGGTGATCGCCATCGCGGACTGGCTCGGCGAGCGGGATCTCTACATTACGACGGACAATGTGCGCGCGGCCTTCGAGGCCACGCGCGGCGGGCCCAAGCTCGTGCAGGTCCAATGAGTTACAGCTGTAATCGACTGTAATCGACTGCAATCCTTACAGTCATTTACAGCAATTTTCAGGGCCGGAACTGTAATTGCCCCACAGGACAGGACAGGACCGGACCCGACAAAACAGAACCTGACAAAACATCCCTTCTGCAGGGGTGAGAAGATCGGGCGGTGGCGAGACGGCAGGCGTGGCTGGCTGAGAAAGGGATGGCCATGACGAAGGCAGAGGAGCGGGCGCGGGGGAAGGCGCTGGTGGTGGACCGGCTGGAGCAGGCCGGGATGGTGAGGCGGCGCGGCACGGCGGCCGCGGCGCATGAGGCGGCGATGGCCAGGCTCTGCGAGCAGCTGGGCTACATGGGAGCGGAGAACCTGATGACCTTGGCCGAGGTGCTGATCGACAGCGCGGCCGATGGGGTCTGGCCCTCCGAGGTGCTGATCCGGCAGTTCGCGCGCGCCATCGAGGAGCCGCCGCCGGCGGAGCGGCGGCTGGTCTCGAGCTGGCTCGCCTCGGTCGAGGGGCCGAAGGCGGAGGCCGGCGGGCATCTGGTGGAGCTCTATCGTTGGCTGCTCAAACACCCGCGCCCGCCGCTCGCGATGGACCTGCGCGAGATCCGGGATCAGGCGCAGGACAATGCCCGGCGCTGCGAGCTGATCCGCGACCGGATCGACCGGGAGACCGCGAGCCGCGAGGATCGCGACTGGCTCGAGCTCTACCTCCGCGACCGGGCGCAGGCCCGCGCGCTGGTGAGGAAGGGGCCGCGGCATGATCGGGCTCGGGAGGAAGGCTGCCGCCCGGCTGGATCGGCGCGCGGTGCAGAAGGAGGCGGCGGCATGATCGGTGGCGCGGTGGACATGCGGCGGGCAGAGCCGGTGCGGCGAGCACACAACAACAAGAACAAACAGGGGTGCCGCATGAGGGGCGCGAAGGGCCGCAAGGCCATGAAGGCGAAGCTGGTGAGCCTGAAGCTCGCGCCGTGGGATCTGGGACCGCTGACGCCCGCGCAGATCGCGGGCAAGCGGATCGAAGAGGCGGCCGAGGTCGACCCGAAGACCGGGAAGAAGAGCAACCCGAACAGGGTGATCCGCACGCGGCGCGAGACCTGGGTCGGGCGCTATCACCGGCAGGGCAAGCTCTCGGTGGAGCAGGCCAACATCGCGGCCGAGCTCTTCGAGGCGGCCTCGGGCATGCCCGCCCGTGATCCGCTGGCCGCCATCGTGAAAGTGGACACGAGCGGCACCCATGATCCCGAGGCCGAGCGGGTGGATCGGCGGCGCAAGTTCTTCCGCATGTGGGAGCTGGTCCCGCCCTTCGCCCGGCCCGTGATCCAGCATGTCGTTCTGGACGACCAGTCGCTCCACAGCCTGCCCGGGCGGCTCAACAGCCGGCACGAGGCCCGTCAGCTCGACCGCCTTCAGCGCGGCCTGCAGGCGCTCCACGAGGCATGGAGCTGACACCCGCTTGACGCGGCCCGATTGGTTCGGCAGATTGCCATCATCGAAGACAAGCGCCCGGCGAGCAGATGCTCTCCGGGCGCTTCGCTTTGGAGCCTCCCCGTGATCCGCAAACTCTGCTGCGCGCCCGGCTGCGAGGAGCTCGCGCCGGCCGGTCAGGCGCACTGCCCGGACCATGCCGCCGAGGCCGAGGCGAAGGCACGCGCCGCAAAGCTCGGGCTAAGGCAGGCGCCGCGGCGCAGGCGGGCGCGGCCTTCTATGCCA
>NZ_MABH01000070.1 GCF_001720585.1 Cereibacter johrii
CGCGCAGGTCCGCGGCCAGCCCCTCGGGCGCTTCGCCGTCACTCGCCTCGGGCCCGGGCAGCGGCACGCCGCGGGCGGCAAGATAGTCCTCGGCCATGGTCACGAAGCCGATCATGCGCTCGTAGCTCTCGCGCGCCGTCTCGGCGAAGGTGAAGAGCCCGTGCTGCTCCAGCCAGAGTCCCCCCACCGAAGGGTCGCGCGCGAAGGCCTCCCTGCAGGCGTGGCTGAGCGCATAGCCCGGCATCACATAGGGCACCCAGCCCACGCGCCCGCCGAAGAGCTCGGCCACCACCGGCTCCATGTCGGCCTGATCGGCCAGAGCAAGGATGGCGGTCGCATGGGTGTGGTCGACGAAGGCGTGCGGCATGTAGGCATGGAGCAGCGCCTCGACCGACGGGGTGGGCGCCGAGGGATCGAGCAGATGGGCGCGCAGAAGCGCCACCATCTCCTCGTCGGACATGTGCGGCACGTCGCGCGTCTCGAGGAGCGGCGCGAGATGCATGGCGGGAAGGCCCGGCGCCTCGATGTCGCCCAGATCCCAGCCCGAGCCCTTCACATGGATCAGCATGCCCTCGGGCGAGGAGATCTTGACCGAGGTGTTGCCGCCGCCGTGGAGGACGAGATCGGGATCCTGCCCGATCAGGCGCGAGCTGTAGACCCGCAGGCCCAGCTCCGCAGGCTCGCCCCGCGCTTGGGCTTCGGCGGCGAAGGTCTCCGCCTCGGTGTCGTTCCAGCGGCTCTGCATGGCAATCTCCCTGTCATGGTGCGGGGGCGCCGGAAGCGCCCCCGCGATCCGAGGCCTCCGGCCTCAGAAGTCGAAGTTGTCGATGTTCTCGGCGGTGAAGACCGTGCGCTCGGGCAGCAGGATGATGCCGTTGCCCTCGGCCTCGTAATCGTAGCCCTGCACCGAATTGGGCGAAACCTCGACCGAACCGATGCCCGGCACCTCGAGACTGTCGCCCACGTTGAGCGGGCCGTCCTTCAGCACATGGGCCGCGACGGCGACCGAAATGGCCCCCTGTTGCGTCACGTCCCAGAGGCCGAACCGCTCGACGGTGCCGCGCTTGACATAGGGGCGCATCACGTTGGGCGTCGAGAAGCCCACGATCGTCACCTCGCCCGCCCGGCCGAGGTTCTCCGCCGCCTGCGCCGAGGCCGGCAGCGCGTTCGCGTCGGGCGCGATGATCGCATCGAGATCGGGATAGGCGCTCAGGATGCTCTCGGCGGTCTGCAGCGACTTCTGCGCGTCGTTGTAGCCATACTGGGTGGTCACGATCTCCCAGCCCGGATGGTCGGCCGCGATCTTTGCCTTGGCGGCCTCGGCCCAGGCATTCTGGTCGGTGACGGTCGGCGAGGAATAGAAGAAGGCCACCTTGGCCTTTTCCTTGCCTTCGAGCCCGTCATTGGCCATGTCGACGAGAAGCCCGCCGAGCTGCTCGGGCGTGCCCTGGTTGATGTAGTAGGAGCGGCAGTCGGGGTTCACGTCGCTGTCCCAGGTCATCACCAGCACGTCGCGCGCCATGGCCTGCTTCAGCGCGGGGCAGAGCCCGTCCGGCGAGACCGACGAGAGCACGATGGCCCCGTAGCCCTGGTTGACGAAGTTGTTCACGAACTGGACCTGCCCCGAGACGCTGGGCTCGGTCGGACCGTCGTAGGTCACCTTGACGCCCAGCTCCTCGCCCATCTTCATCGCGCCGTTGCCGCCCGAGGTGAAGAAACCCACCCCGACCAGCTTCGGGATGAAGGCGATCTCCTGCGCGGCCGCCACATTGGCCGCCATCAGTCCTGCGGCAACCGTGCCGAGCAGCCTCACCGTCTTACGCATCTGTTCTCCTCCTCCGTTGATCGTATGGCCGGCGGTCAGTCGGCCCGCCGCAGCCGCACCGGTATGAAGTCCCGCAGCAGCTCGGCGCCGTAGCGCAGGGCGACGACGAGGACCAGCAGCGCCCCGGACAGCGCGCTGGAAATCTGGCTCGGCACGCCGCTCATCTGGAGGCCCTGCTGGAGGTAGCCGATGATGAAGGTGGCGATGATCGTGCCGAGGACGGAGCCCTGCCCGCCGTAGATCGAGGCCCCGCCGAGGACGGCCGCGGTGATCGCGGGCAGAAGCGTGGCGCTGCCGAGATCGACGCGGGCCGAGCCGAAGTAGGCCGAGAGCATCAGCCCGGCGAGGGCGGCCGCAAGGCCGGTCAGGACATAGGTCACGAGCTGCACGCGGAAGACGGGCATCCCGGAATGGCGCGCGGCCTCGGCGTTCTGGCCGATCTGGAACACGAGCCGGCCGAACCGGGTCAGGTGCAGGAGCACGAGAAGCACCGCCGCGAAGACGAGGAAGACGACGAGCGGCATGGGCAGACCCAGCACCTGGGCATAGCCGAGCGCGGTGAAGGCCTCGGGAAAGCCGCCGATCCCCTCGTAGCCGCTGGCGCCGACGACTCCCGACAGGACCGTCGCCGCGCCCGAGAACATGTAGAGCGAGCCCAGCGTCACCACGAGCGGTTGCAGCCGGGTAAGCCGGATGATCGTCGCATTGAGCAGCCCCGCCGCGGCGCCGGTGGCAAGGCCCACCGCCAGCGACAGGGGCAGCGGGAGGCCGAAGAAGTTGGCGATGCCGAAGGCGATCGCCGCGAGCCCCACGGTCGAGGCGAAGCTCACGTCGATGCCGCCTGCGATGATGACGAGCGTCAGCGGCACCGCCACGATCCCCACCTGCACGAAATCCGAGGTGCCGAACAGGAGCGACGAGGGCCGGAGGAAGCGCGGGTTCATCATGCCGAAGATGGCAAGCTCGGCCATCAGGATCAGGAGGAGCAGCACCTCCCAGCGCATCAGGTGGCGGTTCATGCGGCATCCTCCAGATCGCGGGTGGACGAGATCCTGTGGCCCGAGCGGCGGTAGCGCGCCGCGCGGTCGCGGGCCTCGAGCGCGATGCGCAGCCGCCCGTCGATCAGGAGGACGGCCAGCAGCATGGCGCCGCCGATCAGGTCGTTCCAGTAGGCGGGGATGCGCAGGAAGACGAGCGAGGTGTCGATCGAGGTGAAGAAGATCACGCCGATCACCACGCCCGCCACGGTGCCCACGCCGCCCAGAAGGCTGATCCCGCCCAGCACGAGCGCGGCGATGGCGCGCAGCTCGATCCCGCTGCCGGCCTGGTTCGGCACGAAGCCGATCTGCGCGGCGAAGGCGATGCCCGCCAGCGCATACATCGCGCCGCCCCAGACGAAGACCAGGAACTCGATCCGCTTCACCGGCAGGCCCAGATGGTGCGCCGCCGCCCGGTTGTCGCCGGTGACGAAGACCCAGCCGCCCCGGCGCGAGCGCAGGAACAGCCAGACGGCGAGAATGGCCCCGGCCGTCACCATGCCCATCACCGAGAGGCCCGCGAAGGATTTGGCGCCCAAGGCCTTCAGATCCTCGGGCAGATCCTCGATCCATTCGCCGCCCGTGGCGATCAGCATCACGCCGCGGAAAAGCCCGAGCGTGCCGAGCGTCGCCACGATCGAGGGCACGCGCAGCACCGCGACGAGAAGCCCGCTCAGCGCCCCGGCAAGGAGGCCCGTCCCCAGCGCCGCGGCCGAAGCCAGAGGCAGCGGCAGGCCCTGATTGAGCGTGAGGCCCAGCGTGACCGCCGAAAGACCCAGCACCGAGCCTCCCGAGACGTCGATGTTGCGCGTGAGGATGACGGGGAAGATCCCCAGCGCCACCAGCATGAGGACGAGGCCGTTCGACCAGATGATGCCGGCGGTGCGGACCGAGAGGAACCCCGGTGCGGCCGCGCCCACGGCCAAAAGGACGAGGACGGTCACGATGAAGAGCGTCGCGACCCGGTCGCGGGCGATGCGGTCAAGCATGGGCGGCCTCCCCGGCCTCGAAGGCGAGCTCGGCTATCTCGTCGGTCGAGGCGCCCGCCGGAAGCTCTCCCGCCAGATGCCCGCCGGCCATGACGGCGATCCGGTCGGCCAGCCGCCGCACCTCGTCGAAATCCGACGAGATGAGCAGGACCGCGGTGCCCTGCTCGGCCAGATCCTCGACGATGCGGTAGATGTCGTTGCGCGCCCCCACATCGACGCCGCGGGTGGGCTCGTCGAGGATCAGCACCTTCGGTGCGGCGGCGAGGCACTTGGCCAGCAGCACCTTCTGCTGGTTGCCGCCCGAGAGGCGGCCCACCGGCTGATCGGCCTCCTCGCAGCGGATGCCGAGCTGCGCGCGATACTGCTCGAACCGGCGCCGCTCGCGCCCGGGGCGCAGGAAGAAGGGCAGCGTGCCATGCACCAGCGCCGAGACGTTCCAGTAGAGCGGCGCCTCGAGGAAGAGCCCGTATTGCTGGCGGTCCTCGGACAGATGGACGAGCCCCGCCCGCATGGCATCGGCCGGACCGCGCGCGCGGAAGTCACGGCCGCCCAGAGTGACCCGCCCGCCCGAGGGCGTGCGCAGGCCCACCAGCGTCTCGGCAAGCTCGGTCCGCCCCGCGCCCACGACGCCGGTCAGCCCGAGGATCTCGCCCGGCCGGAGCGAGAGCGAGATCTCGACGAAGCCCTCGCCGCTCAGCCGCTCGAGCGCGAGCACCGGCGCCCCCTCGATCTCGCGCATCCGCTCGCGCGCGTCGAGCGCGGTGACGCCCGGGCTCATGGCCGCGAGGATCTCGGCATCCGGGCTCGTCTCCATCGCCTCGGCGAAGACCACATGGCCGTCGCGGAGCACGGTGATCCGGTCGGCCACGGCGCGCAGCTCGTGCAGCTTGTGCGAGATGAAGACGAGGCCGTGGCCCTGGGCGCGCAGCGCCCGCATGTGCCCGAAGAGCGTCCTGACCTCGTGCGGCGTCAGTGCCGAGGTGGGCTCGTCGAGGATCAGCACCTTCGCCTCGCGCAGGAGCCCGCGCAGGATCTCGACGATCTGCCGGTCCGCGATCTCGAGCGTGGCGGCCTTGGCATCGGGCGAGAGCGACACGCCGAGCTGCGCGATCAGCGCCTGGACCCGCGCGCGGTAGGCGCCTGCGGGCTTCGGCATCCCCACGGCGATGTTCTGCAGCACGGTCTGGTTCGGAAAGATGTGCGCTTCCTGCGGCACGAGATAGAGGCCCATGGCCTGCGCCTGTGCGGGCGTGGCGGGCACCAGCGGTTCACCGCCCAGCCGCACCTCGCCGCCCGACGGGGCGACCAGCCCCGCGAGGATCTTCATCAGGGTCGACTTGCCCGCGCCATTGCCGCCCAGAAGCGCATGGATCTCGCCCGCGCGGACCGAGAAATGGACCCCCTTGAGCACGCGGACGGCCGCGTAGCTCTTCGAGACGGACCGCAGTTCGGCGAGCAGCTTGTCCATAACGCCTCCTCACGTCGTGGCCCCGCAGGACAGACGGTTGCCCGTTCATTTGTCCTTTGCTGTTACATTTTGTGCAAGACAGTCTCGATCTGTCAATCTCATTCCGCAACATTTTCATGCTGCACCGCAGATGAACTCCACGATTGACTTGTTCAAATGTTTCTCTGACAAGTAGTATGATCGTAGCCGCAACGCGGTGGAAAGGGACGGCATCCATGGTGGAACAGACCCGGAGCGACTTCGACGAAGCGCTCATGGCACGCGTGGCCTGGCTCTATTACAACGACGGGCTGACCCAGAACGAGGTGGGAGAGATCCTCAACATCTCGCGCATCAAGGTCTCGCGGCTGCTCGATCAGGGGCGCAGCTCGGGCCTGATCCAGGTGCGGATCAACTCGCGCCAGCAGGGCTGTCTCGAGCTCGAGACCCGGATGAAGCGGGAATTCGGGCTGGCCGACTGCCGGGTGATTCCCGAAAGCCCGGTGGAGGATGTGAACCTGCGCGTGGGTCAGGCGGCCGCGCAGTATCTCATGCAGAAGCTCGCCTTCGGCGAGACGATCTCGGTCGGCTGGGGCGAGACGGTGACGCATTCGATCCGGATGCTGGGCCACACCGCGCAGGAGCGCGGCATCGGGCTCTATTCCCTCACCGGCGGCGTGCAGACCTATGTCGAGGGGATGCGCGAGGCCAACTGGCACCGCAACGTCAACATCATCCCCGCCCCTCTCGTGGTCTCGACCCCCGAGCTTGCCCGCGCGCTGATGCAGGAGCCCGCGATCGCGGCGCTCATGGCCCGCGCGCTCGAGGCCGACTACAAGCTGGTGGGGATCGGCGGCCTCGGCGAGAGCGCCACCGTGGTCACGCAGGGCTATATCTCGGCGGGCGAGATCGACCCGCTGCGCCGGGGCGGGGCGCGCGGCGACATCCTCTGCCGCTTCTACGACCGGCGCGGGCAGGACATCGGCGTGCCGCTGCACGAGCGCGTGGTGGGGGTCGATCTCGACCAGCTCCGCCGGTCGGAGCGCGTGATCGGCGCCGCGGGCGGGCCGGCCAAGACCGGCCCCATCCTCTCGGCCCTGCGCGGCGAGATCCTCGACATTCTCATCACGGACGAGCCCACGGCGCTCGCCCTCCTCGACGCCGCGGAGGCCTGACCCATGCCCTATTTCCTTGCCATCGACGCCGGAACCGGCAGCGGCCGTGCCGTCCTCTTCGACGAGACCGGCGCCGAGATCGCGGCCTCGGGTCAGGAATGGTGGCATGTGGCCGACCCGCGCTATCCCGGCTCGATGGATTTCGACACCGAAGGCAACTGGGCGATCCTCGCCCGCTGCTGCCGCGAGGTGATCGCGCGGAGCGGCGTCGATCCCGCCCGGATCCGCGCGGTCAGCGCGACCGCCATGCGCGAGGCCTTCGTGCTGCATGACGCGACCGGCCGCGAGATCTGGGCCTGCGCCAATGTCGATGCCCGCGCGGGCGCCGAGGTGCGCGAGCTGAAGGAGGCCCATCCGGGGCTCGAGGCCGAGATCTATGCGCGCTCGGGCCAGACCTATGCGCTCGGCGCGCTGCCGCGGCTGGCCTGGCTCCGCCGCCACGCGCCCGAGACGCTGGCGCGGGCGCGCAGCCTCACCATGCTGTCCGACTGGATCCTCTACCGGCTCTCGGGCGAGCTGACGCTGGAGCCGTCGAACGGCGGCACGACGGGCCTTCTCGATCTGCGCACCCGCGCGCCCCTGACCGACGCGCTGGCGACGGTGGGGCTGCCCACCGACCTCTTCCCGCGCGGCGTCACCACCGGCGAGGTGGTGGGCGAGGTCCAGCCGGCGGCCGCCGCCGAAACCGGCCTCGCCCCCGGCACGCTGGTCGTTGCGGGCGGCGGCGACTGCCAGACGGGCGCGCTCGGCTTGGGCATCGTGCACGAGGGCGATTGCGCCGTGCTGGGGGGCACCTTCTGGCAGCAGGTGGTCAATGTTCCGCTGACGCTCACCGATCCGACCATGAACCTGCGGATCAATCCGCACATGGTGGCGGGCCTGAACCAGGCCGAGGCCATCAGCTTCTTCGTGGGCGCGGTGATGCGCTGGTTCCGCGACACCTTCGGGCAGGGCCGCGACTATGCCGCCCTCGAGGTCCAGTCGATGCAGGTCCCGCCGGGGGCGCACGGGATCATTCCGATCTTCTCCGACGTGATGCGCTACGGCGACTGGTTCCACGCCGCACCGTCGCTGCTGAATCTCTCGCTCGATCCGGCTGCCTCGGGGCCTGCCGCGATCTTCCGTGCCTTGCAGGAGAATGCGGCCATCGTCGCGCGGCGCAACCTCGAGAGCGTCTTCGCCCTCACCGGCCACCGGCCCGAGCGGCTGGTCTTCGCGGGCGGCGCCGCGAAATCGGCGCACTGGTCGCAGATCCTGGCCGACGTCACCGGCCTCACCGTCGTCACGCCCGAGGTCAAGGAGGCCACCGCGCAGGGCTGCGCCTCGGCCGCGGCCACCGGAGCGGGCCATTTCGCCTCGCTCGCCGAGGCGGGCGGCGCCTGGATGCGGATCGACCGCACCTTCACGCCGGATCCGGCGCTCCGCCCGCTCTACGACGAGGCCGGCGACCGCTGGGCCCGCGCCTATGCCGCGCAGCGCGGCCTCGTGCAGGACGGCACCGCCACCGCCATGTGGCGCGCCCCCGGCACCTGACGATTCTCCCTTCCAGAAAGGAATAGGCCATGCTGATCCAACTCGTGAACATCAAGGTGCAGGACGGCACCCGCGAGACCTTCCTCGAAGCCTTCCGGCTGAACTGCGACGGCACCCGGAAGGAGCCGGGCAACATCCGCTTCGATCTGCTGCACGATCCGGCGGACGAGAACAATTTCTTCGTCTACGAGATCTTCGAGAGCGAGGCGGCGCTCGATGCGCATCGGCAGACCGACCATTACCGGACCTGCGTGAAGATGATCGATCCGATCACGCTGGGCGGACGCAGCAAGACCTATTTTACCCCCGTCCTGGTCCAGGAGCGGGCGCCGGCCTGACGCCGGGCAGACGGCCGCTCCGCCGTCTGCGCGCGGTGATCGAGCCCTCTGTCCGGCTCGTCCGCTTCCGGTGTCGGCCCGAGGCCCGGCAGGCGGCCGCTCCGCCGTCTGCGCGCGGCTCGGCCCGTCCCGGCTGCGGAGGATCCTCCGCAGCCGGTTTTCTTGCGCTGGTCCTCCTCCCCATGGTCGCGGGGATGGGGACGCAGAACCTTCCCGGCAGATCGGCCGGGACGATCCGGATGAAGAAGCGCCATCGCGCCGCGCCGCAGATCGTGGGCGCGCCGGCAGGCCTCGCACGCCGGGGTCGCCCGGGCACGAACGCTCTCGCGCTATGCCGCGGGGTCGGGCTGCGTTAGGCTCGCCCTGAGAAGGAACAGGGAGCGCTCACATGCCGGAAGGAAAGATCGACACCGCCACCGCCCGCCGCAGCCTCTTGGTGCAGGGCTTCACCAACAGTGTCCTCGACCCCGCGGCCCCGATGCTCGGGCCGCTGGAAAACGGCGGCACCATCATCGCCAATACCGCGCCAGGCTGCTGGGGCCCGATGATCACCCCACGGCTCCGCGGCGGGCACGAGGTCACGCAACCGGTTTTCGTCGAGGGCGCAGAGCCGGGCGATGCCGTGGTCATCCGCATCCGCGACATCACCGTGACCTCGGTCGCCACCGCGAGCGGCCACGACAGCTCGCCCGAGGGTTTCTGCCTCGGCGATCCCTACGTCGCGGCGCGCTGCCCGGTCTGCGACACGGTCTGGCCCGAGACCCATGTCGAGGGGATCGGCCCCGAGGCGGTCAAATGCGACACCTGCGGCCATGCGGTGACGCCGTTCGAGATCGTCCATGGCTACACGGTCGTCTTCGACGAGACGCGGGCCGTGGGCGTGACCCTGCCCCCGGCCGCGGCCGACACCATTGCCCGCGATGCCTCGCACTATGCGGCGCTGCCGGACGCATCGGTGCAGCATTCGATCCTGACCTTCGCGCCCTCGGACATGGCCGGCGTGATGGTGCGGATGCGACCCTTCCTCGGCCAGCTCGGCACCTGCCCCTCGAAGGCCATGCCCGACAGCCACAATGCCGGCGACTTCGGGGCCTTCCTCGTCGGTGCGCCGCACGCCTATGCGATCACCGCCGAGGAGCTGGCCCGGCACAAGACCGACGGCCACATGGATATCGACGCGGTGCGGCCGGGAGCGATCCTCGTGGCGCCGGTGAAGGTGCGGGGCGCGGGCGTCTACATGGGCGACATGCATGCGGCCCAAGGCGATGGCGAGATCGCCGGGCACACGATGGACGTGGCGGGCAGCGTGACGCTTCAGGTGGAAGTGCTGAAGGACTGGCCGATCGACGGGCCCGTGCTCTTTCCGCTGGCCGAAGACCTGCCGCCGCTCGCGCGCCCCTTCTCGGCGGCCGAGCGGGCCAAGGCCGAGCGGCTGGCGGCGCAATGGGGCGTGAGCGAGCTCGAGCCGTCGGCGCCGGTGTCGGTGATCGGCACCGCGGCCACCCTGAACGCCGCCATCGAGAATGGCTTGAGCCGGGCCGCGACCCTGCTCGGCATGACGGTTCCCGAAGTGCGCAACCGCGCCACCGTCACCGGCGCCATCGAGATCGGCCGCGCGCCGGGCGTGATCACCGTAACCCTGCTCGCGCCGCTGTCGCGGCTCGATGCAGTGGGGCTCGGCGACTATGCGCGGGAGCAATACGGGCTCTAGGAGCCGTGCGGCCGCCCTTCCGCAGGCGCCTGCGAGCACGTCTGACACGTATCCGGCAGGCCGGGGAGCCGACCTGCCGGACACCGGCGAGCGAAATCCGATGACGGCTGCACCGGGCAAACGCCCCGGGCGGCGGCCCCGGAAAGCGCGCTAGAGGTCGGGAGGCCCACTGAGGGGGCGACGGGCGGGCAGAAACAGACGCGATAGCGAAGAGTGCTCTCGCGTCCAGACACGGGCGGCACAGGGAGGCACCTGCCGCCTGTGCCTTCCGCGCGCCTCCTCGCCGCGTCAGAACAGGAAGTCGGACATGTCCAGCTGCGAGAGCTTCATGTTCTCGAGCACGACCTGCGTATCTGCCGACAGGGTGAGGACCACGGTGCTGCCCACCTGGCGCGCATCGTCGATCACGGCCTGAACCTGCATCCGGGTGAAATCGTCGAGATCCAGGCGATCCTGACCGTTGGTGAAGTCGGTGATGCGGTCCCGGCCATCGCCGCGCTCGAATTCGAACACGTCGCGGCCCGCTCCGCCCGTCAGCAGGTCGTTGCCCGTCCCTCCGTCGAGACGGTCATTGCCCCTGCCGCCGTGCAGCCGGTCCGCTCCGGCGCCGCCCTCGAGCTCGTCGTTGCCCGCGCCGCCCCAGAGCCGGTCATTGCCGGCATCGCCTTCCAGCTCATCGTCGCCCGCGCCGCCCGACAGGATGTCGTCCCCGCTGCCGCCTTCGAGATCGTCCCGTCCGGTGCCACCCCACAGGCGGTCGTTGCCGATGCCGCCCTCGAGCTCGTCGTTGCCGGCCCCGCCGTAGATCCGGTCATGTCCGCTGCCGCCATAGATGACGTCCGAAGCATCCCTGCCCTGCAGAATGTCGTTCCGGGCGGTTCCCTTGATGCGCGCCATGCGGCGTCTCCTCTTGCTGTTGCCTGACGGGTCCTGTCGAGGACCTCGGCCCCGTTCGTCGCACACCGTGGCTGACGGCACTCTGATCCCTGCCGTCAGCGCGATGTCAGCTTCGCTCCGCTAGACCGGCGGACATGCGCTTGCTCCTCCTCATCCCCTTTCTCCTCCTTCCCTCCGCCGCCGGCAGTCAGGACAGGGCGGTCGCGCCGCTTCCCGACCACGAGGCCGCACGCCGCGGTGTGGAGCGGGGCGAGATGGTGCCGCTCGGCCGCCTAATGCCGCGGATCGAACGCGAATTCGGCCGCGTGCTCGAAGTCGAGCTGGAGGAGGCGGACGACGGCCGGACGGTCTACGAGTTCGAGATCCTGCGCGCGGACGGCCGGCTGATCGAAGTGGATGTCGATGTCGTCACGGGCCTTGTCGTCGAGGTGGAAGACGAGGAGGATGACGACGACGATGATGACGGGATCGAGTGATGCGCGCGCTGGTGGTCGAGGATGATGCGCGGATCGCGCAGGATCTGGGCCTTGCGCTCGGCTCGGCCGGCTTCAGGGTCGAGACGGCCGCCGACGGCGAGACCGCCTGGTTTCTGGGCGGGACCGAGAGCTACGATCTGATCGTGCTCGACCTCGGCCTGCCGAAGCTCGACGGGCTTGCCGTGCTGAAGCGATGGCGGGCGGAAGGCGTGGAGATCCCGGTGCTGGTGCTGACGGCGCGGGGCACCTGGACCGAGCGCGTGGAAGGCATCGATGCGGGGGCCGACGACTATCTGCCCAAGCCCTTCCGGATCGAGGAGCTGGTCGCCCGCGCCCGGGCGCTCGTGCGCCGCTCGACCGGCCGGGCCGCCCCCCTGCAGAGCGCGGGCCGGCTCGCGCTCGACATGAACCGGATGACGGCGACGCTCGACGGCCTGCCTCTCGGCCTCGCGCCGCTGGAGTTCCGCCTGCTGGCCTACCTGATGCTGCATCGCGACAGGGTCGTGCCGCCGACCGAGCTCCTCGAGCATCTTTACGGCGACACCGATGCCCGCGAGGCGAATGCGCTTGAAGCGGTGGTGGCGCGGCTGCGCCGCAAGGTCGGACGCGGCGTCATCGGCACGCGGCGCGGCTTCGGCTACCAGATCGAAGCGGGCCCGTGAAGCTCCGGTCGATCCGGCTCCGGCTCGTCGTCGTCAACGCCCTGGCGCTTGCCCTTGCGCTCGCGGCGGCCGCCTGGGGGCTGGCCCTGCTGTTCGACCGCCATGCCGAGCGCGTGGCCCTGTCGGCCCTGGCCGCCCGCGCCGATGCCCTGACCACGGCGCTGGAGCGCGACCCCGGCGGCACCCTCCGGTTTCTCGCGCCATCGGGCGACCCGGCCTACCGGCAGCCGCTCTCGGGCCACTACTGGCAGGTGTCGCTCGATGGCAGGCTGCTGCGCTCGCGGTCGCTGTGGGATTATGTCCTTCCCCTGCCCGAAGGCGCGCCCTCGCCCTCGCGCACGGGGAGACCGCTCACCCTGCCGGGCCCGCAGGGCGAGGCGCTGCTGGTGCTCGACCGGACGGTGCAGATCGGAACGGGCGCGGATGCGACCCGGGTGCGGATCTCCGTGGCGCAGGATCGCGCCGAGCTCTCGCGCGCGCAGCAATCCTTCCTGCGCGAACTGGCCCCGTTCCTCGCGATGCTGGCGCTGGCGCTCGTCGCGGCCGGGGCGGTGCAGGTGACGCTGGGGCTCCGTCCGCTGGCGGCCATCGGCCAGAGGGTCGGCGCGCTGGCCGCGGGCCGGGAGCGGCGGATCGGGACCGACCTGCCGACGGAGGTCCTGCCGCTCGCCCGCGAGATCGACACCCTCCTCGAGGCCCGCGAACAGGAGCTGGAGCGGGCCCGCAGCCGGGCCGGAGACCTCGCGCACGGGCTGAAGACGCCGCTTCAGGCACTTCTCGGCGAGGCGATGCGACTGCGCGCGCGGGGCGAAGAGGCGGCGGCGCGCGGGATCGAGGAGGTGGCGTCCGGCATCCAGCGCCATGTCGACCGCGAGCTCATGCGCGCGCGGATCATGCGCGACCGGGCCGGAACCGCGTCCGATCCGGCGGAAGCCGCCCAGAGGCTGATCCGCGTCCTGCGCCGGACGGAGCGCGGCTCGGCCCTCACCTGGCAGCTCGAGGCCGAGGAGCGGCTCCTCGTCCGGCTCGAGAGCGCGGATCTGACCGAGGCGCTGGGGCCGCTGATGGAGAATGCCGCGACCCATGCCGCGGGCGCGGTGCGCGTGCGGATCGGCGCCGCGGGCAGTTCGGTCGCGATCCATGTTTCCGACGACGGCCCCGGGGCGCCGGACATCGAGGCGATCCGCGAGCGCGGCGTGCGCTTCGACACCCGCAGCGGCGGCCATGGCCTGGGCCTCGCCATTGCGGGCGACATCGTCGAGACGGCGGGCGGCGAACTTCGTCTGCGCAACCTAAGCCCGGGTTTCGAGGCGACCCTGATCCTGCCGGCCGCTGTCTGACCAGCCGGTCGGCGCGCTGCGGCAGGGAGGATAGCGATCCGGCGGAGGCCGACGAAGGTCACGGGCCCGCGTCGGGCGAGCGGCTGCGCGCGCGGCGGGGGGCGCTCGGCGTCTCCTGAAAGGCGCGGCGGAACTCGCGCGAGAAATGGGCTGCATCGGAGAAACCCGCGATATGGGCGATCTCGGTGACGGGCAGCGTGCCGGCCGAAAGCAGGTAGCGCCCGTAATTCAGCCGCATCTGGCGGAAGGCCGCGTTCGGCGTCTGCCCCAGCGCCTGACGGAAGATCCGCTCGAGCTGGCGGACCGAGACGCCGCAATAGCGCGCGATGGCCCCGACCGAGGGCGGATGGTCGAGCTGCTGCTCCATGAAATGCAGCGCGCGGCGCAGGCGCGGATGGCTGTCGCCCGGAGGGAGCTGGTAGAAATGGGCTTGCGGCATGGTGGCGGGGCGCATCTGCGAGAGCATCATGTGCCGCATCACCTGCTGCGCCCGGTCCTGCCCGCAGTGACGCATGACGAGATAGAGCGCGAGGTCGATGGCCGCGGTCGAGCCCGCGCAGGTGATGACATCGCCCTCGTCGATGAAGATCCGGTCCACCGAGATATGGGCGCGGGGGAAGAGCGCCTTGAAGGGCTCGGCCACGTTCCAGTGGATGCAGAAGCGCCGGTCGCCGATCAGGCCCGCGCGGGCGATGGCGAAACTGCCGGTGCAGATGCCAAGAAGCCCAACCCGCGCGCGGTGGGCGCGCTGGATGAGCTGGGCCAGCTGCGGCGATGGGGCCGCGTCGGCGAAGGAATTGCCGCCGCAGATGGCGATATAGTCGTAATCCTCGGGAACGGGCAGCCCGTCGTCGGTGGTCACGCGCAGCCCGCAGCTGGCCATGACCGGGCTGCGGTGCTGGGCGAAGACCTTCCAGGCCACGCGGATCTGTCGGCTTTTTGCAGCATCGTCGGCAGCCAGCCGCAGCGCGTCGATGAAGCCGGAGAAAGCCGCAATCGTGAACTTGTCCTGCAATATCAGGGCTATGGAAAGCTCATGGCGCCGTGGCGCTGCGGGTTTCATCGCGGGAAGCTCCGGTGGGACATGTCGATAATGTTCAATCATGTGGCCGATGCATTCAATGGGATACGTCACATCGCTGCTAGGCTCCCTCCCAATCAAGAAGAAAGCGCATCCACAGACAGGGAGTTCGAAAAGATGATGTATAGGGTTTGCAGGCTGTCGCTCGCGGCACTGCTCCTGGGCTCGGGCGCCGCCTATGCGGACGGCTCGACGCTGACGGTCGCCTATTACGGCGGCAACTGGGGCGAGGCCTTCGACGCCTGCGTGGCGCAGCCCTTCACCGAGAAGACGGGCATCCGGGTGGTGGCCGAGATCGGCAACTCGACCACGACGCTCGCCAAGCTGCAGCAGCAGTCGGGCGACGCGGTGATCGACGTGGCCTATATGGACGGCGGGATCAGCGAGCTTGCCCACGAGGCGGGCGTGCTGGCCCCTATCGATCTCGCCGCGATCCCGAACGCGGCCACCTACCTGCCGCAGGCGGTCTACAAGGCGGGCGACGAGGTCTTCGCGGTCAGCGCGGGCTATTACTCGCTCGGCCTCATCCACAACACGTCGGAAGTGACCGAGACGCCGGACAGCTGGCTCGCGCTCTGGGACGAGAGCTATGCGGGCGCGGTGGCCCTGCCCTCGCCCAGCAACTCCTCGGGCGTGCCCTTCGTCCTGTTCCTCGCCCGCTCGGTGCTGGGCGACACGTCGGAGTCGCTGGACCAGACCTTCGCCAAGCTGAAGGAGCTGGACACGGGGCTCCTCTTCGACAGCTCGGGCGCGGCCTCGAACGCCTTCCAGAGCAGCGAGGTCATCATCGGCGCCCATTTCAACGTCGGTGCCTGGGATCTGACCGACGGCGGCCTGCCCATCGGCTTCAGCGTGCCGAAGGAAGGCGTCTGGGCCACCGATGCGCGGATGCATGTGGTGAAGGGCACGAAGAACCCCGAGGGAGCGGCGCAATATCTGGATATGGCGGCCTCGCCCGAGGCGGCGGCCTGCCTTGCCGAACGGCTCTATCTCGGCCCCCCGGTCACCGGCGTCACGCTCACGCCCGATGTCGAGCGCAAGCTGCCCTGGGGCGAAGGCGGATCGGTCGAGAAGCTGCACCTGTCCGACTGGACCGAGGTGAACGCGCGCCGCGCCGCCATCGTCGAACGCTGGAACCGCGAGATCGCGAACTGAGAACCGATGACCCTCCTCGCCATTGACGACATCACCAAGAGCTTCGCGGGCCACAAGGCGCTCGATCATGTCACGCTCGACATCCGGCAGGGTGAGTTCATCTCGCTGCTCGGGCCCTCGGGCTGCGGCAAGACCACGCTCCTGCGCACCGTCGCGGGCTTCATGACCGCGGACAAGGGCCGGATCCTGATCGATGGCGAGGATGTCTCGCGGCTGCCGCCCGAGCGGCGGCCGCTCAACACGGTCTTCCAGAACTATGCCCTGTTCCCGCACATGACGGTTCTGGAGAACGTGGCCTACGGGCCGCGGCGGGCGGGCCTCGCCCGAGCCGAGGCCGAGCGGCGGGCCGAGGAGGCGCTCGAGATGGTGGGCCTTGCCGCCATGTCGCGTCGCAATCCCGCCGCCATGTCGGGCGGCCAGCAGCAGCGCGTGGCGCTGGCCCGCGCCATCGTGAACCGGCCGAAGCTCCTTCTTCTCGACGAGCCCCTGTCGGCGCTCGATCTTCAGCTGCGCAAGCGGATGCAGATCGAGCTGAAGCAGCTTCAGGTGCAGCTCGGCATCACCTTCATCTTCGTGACCCACGATCAGGACGAGGCCATGGCCATGTCCGACCGGATCGCGGTCATGTCGGCCGGGCGGCTCGAGCAATGCGACGCGCCCGAGGCGATCTACCGCCGTCCCCGGACGCGCTTCGTGGCCGAGTTCATCGGCGAGGCCAACTTCCTGCCGCTCGACGGCGCCGGACCGGAGGGCGTGCTGCGCCCCGAGGACCTCCGGGTGCTTCCCGAGGGCGAGGCGCTGCCGCCGGGCTGGCGCGGGCTGCCCGCGCGGGTCACGGGCGTCACCTATGTGGGCGGCACCAGCAACATCTATCTGGCCGCCGGCCCGCGCGAGCTTCTGGCGCGCAGCTACGGGCTGCCGCCCGCGGGAATGACGGCCGGACGGACGGTGCAGGCGGGCTTCGATCCGGCCAACCTGCATCCGCTGGGGGCCTGAACCCATGGCTTCCGCCCGCCTCACCCTCTTCTGGCTGCTGGCGCTGCCGGTGCTGGTCTTTACCGGCTTCTTCCTGATCCCGCTCGGCGTGGTCCTCGTCTCGTCCTTCACCGCTCCCGAAGACGGGCTTACCCTTGCCCATTACGCGCGGATCCTGCTCGACGCCTACCACTGGCAGGTGATCGCCACGACCTTCCGCATCGCGATCTTCTCGACCCTGATCTGCGTGGCCCTGGGCTATCCGCTGGCCTGGTATCTGGTGCGGATCGTGCAGCTGCGCAGCTGGCGGCGCGCCTGCGTCATCCTCCTCGTCCTGCCGCTCTTCACCTCGAACATCGTCCGCTCCTTCGGCTGGATGGTGCTTCTGGGCCGCAGCGGGCTCGTGAACGACGCTCTCATGTCGCTGGGCCTGATCGACCGGCCGATGCGCTTTCTGGGCACCGAGACCGGCATCCTGATCGGCATGGTCTATATCCTGCTGCCCTTCACGGTGCTGACCATCGGCACGGCGCTGGCCCGCGTCGACCGGGGGCTCGAGCAGGCCGCGCGCGATCTGGGCGCCACGCCCGCCCGCGCCTTCTGGAGCGTGACCTTTCCGCTGACCCTGCACGGGGTGATGGCCGGCGCGATCATCGTCTTCTCGATGGCGATCAGCGCCTATGTGACGCCCGCGCTTCTTTCGGGCGGCAAGGTCACCGTTCTCGCGATGCTGGCCTTCCAGCAATATTCGACGGTCTTCGATTTCCACTATGGCGGGGCGCTCTCGATCACGCTCCTTGTGCTGACGCTGGCGCTGATCGGGCTTGCCTCGCGGATGACGCGCGGCAGGACGCCCGGCGCGGGAGGACACTGACATGGCCGCGCGTCTCGCCGTCCGGGCGCTTGCCCTCCTCACCCTCGCCTATCTGGCGCTGCCGCTCGTCGTGGTGATCGGCGGCTCGCTCACGGAGACCAAGTTCCTGAGCTTCCCGCCTCAGGGCCTGACGCTCGACTGGTACCGGGTGGTGCTGCACGATCCGACCTATGTGCGCTCCTTCCTCACGAGTGCGGTGCTGGCCCTCGCGGCCACGTTCTTCGCGCTGGTGATCGGGCTGCCCGCGGCCATCGCCATCGCCCGGCACAGCTTCCGCGGCAAGGGGCTCCTGAGCGCCCTCCTGCTGTCGCCGCTCGTGCTGCCCCATATCGTGATCGGCGCGGCACTGCTGCAATATGGCTCGGCCCTCGGGCTCGTGCGGAACTTCCCGGCGCTGCTCGTGGGGCATGTCGTGATCGTGACGCCCTTCGTGCTGCGCACGCTCCTGCCGCATTTCTCGCCGGGCCAGCGCGCGCTCGAAGAGGCCTCGCGCGATCTGGGCGCCTCGGGCTGGACCACCTTCCGCCTCGTCACCCTGCCGCTGATCCGGCCGGGGCTCGTGTCGGGCGCGATCTTCGCCTTCATCACCTCGTTCATCAATGTCGAGTTGTCGATCTTCAACACGACGGCGGCGCTGAACACGATCCCGGTGCAGCTCTTCAACTACGTCCAGTATTCCGTCGATCCCTCGATCGCCGCGGTCTCGGCGCTCACAATCCTCGCCGCTGCCGTGGGCATCGTGCTGATCGACCTTCTCATCGGTCTGGATCTCTTGCCCGACAAGTGATCCCGGCCCTCCGCCCCAGCCATCATCCCACAGGAGACAGACATGCGCGTTCAGGACGTGTATAACGTGATCTATACCCATACGGAGGGCGAGCCGCTCTGCATCATCTACAGCGGCGTCCCCTATCCCGCGGGCTCGACCATCCTCGAGAAGCGCGCCTTCCTCGAAGAGAACTACGACTGGCTGCGCAAGGCGCTGATGCGCGAGCCGCGGGGCCATGCCGACATGTTCGGCGTCTTCCTGACCCCGCCCTCGTCACGCGACTATGATGCGGGCCTGATCTATATCGACGGCAAGGAATATTCCCACATGTGCGGCCATGGCACGATCGCGGTGGCGATGGCGATGGTGGCCAACGGGCTTGTGGCGCGCGATCCCTCGGGCCTGACCCGCATCCGCTTCGAGACGACCGCGGGCCTCGTCGTGGCCGAGGTGGCGCACGAGGGCGACCGTGTGCTCTGGACCCGGTTCGAGAACGTGCCGGCCTATGTGGCGGCGCAGGACATCGCCTTCGAACTGCCGGGCTACGGTCCGCTGAAGGCCGATCTCGTCTGGGGCGGCAACTATTTCGGCATCATCGACCTGCGCGGGACGAGCCTCCGGATCGCACCCGAGAACGGCTCCGAGCTGTCGCGCATGGGTCTGATCGCGCGCGAGGAGATCCGCAAGAAGGTGACCGTCCAGCACCCGACCGAGGCGCATATCAACAATCTGAACTTCGTGACCTTCTGGCACGAGCCCACCATCGAGGGCTGCCTCTACAAGAACGTCCATGTCTTCTCGGCAGGTCAGCTCGACCGCTCGCCGGGCGGCACCGGGACCTCGGCCATGATGGCCTATTTCGAGGCCCGCGGCGTGATCGGGCTGAACCAGCCGATCACCTCCGAGGGGCTTCTGGGCTCGGGCACCTTCGAGGGCTGCCTGATCGGCGAGACGACGCTCGGCACGGTGCGCGCGGTGCGCCCCACGGTGAAGGGCACGGCCGGGATGCTCGGGACGGCAAGCTGGACGATCAACCGCGAGGATCCGGTGGACGCGGGCTTCCTCGTCCTCTGATCCGCTCCGGTCGGCCTTCGGGCCGGCCGCTTCCACCGCCGGGCAGAGCCGGCGTTCGTCCTGCCGGGCCACCTGCTCCGGCAGGACAGCCCACGCCGGCGAAAGGCAGGACGAGCGGCCTGCGCCGCCTGCACAGGCTCACCTCGGCGAAACGCGCGGCGTGCCGGATGACGGGGCGCAACTCCCCCGGCGCCCGGCCCACCGGCAGCCCGGCCCGGCCCCTGCCGGGCGCGGATGCCCGCTCAGGCGACCCGCGCCGCGATGATCCGGTCGAGCCAGCCCACCGCCATGTCCGGGACCGAGGCCAGCAGCCGCTCGGTATAGGGCTCGTGCGGCGGGGCGAAGACCCGGTCCTTCTCGCCCTGCTCGACGATGCGGCCGTGCTGCATCACCACCACCCGGTCGGCGATGGCGCGCACCACCTCGATGTCGTGGGTGATGAAGAGGTAGGACACGCCCAGACGCTCCTTCAGCCCGATCATCATCCGCAGCACGTCGGCCTGCACCACCTTGTCGAGCGCCGAGGTGATCTCGTCGCAGATGATGAGTTCGGGCCCCGCCGCTAAGGCCCGCGCGATCGCCACGCGCTGCTTCTGGCCGCCCGAAAGCTGGCCCGGCAGGCGCTCGGCATGGCTCTCGTCCAGTTCGACCATGCGCAGAAGTTCGATCAGCCGCTTCTCGCGCGCAGCGCCGCGCAGCCCCTGATAGAGGGCCAGCGGCCGGCCCACGATGGCACGCACCGTCTGGCGCGGGTTCAGCGCCGTATCGGCAGACTGGTAGATGATCTGGATGCGGCGCAGAAGGTCGAGCGGGCGCTGCCGCAGCTTCGGGGGCAGCGCCGCCCCGTCGAAGAGGGCCCGCCCCCCCGAGGGCGCCTTCAGCCCCGCGATCACCCGGCCGAGCGTCGACTTGCCCGAGCCGGATTCCCCCACCAGCGCCACCGTCTCGCCGCGCCCGATCCGCAGGTCGATGTCGCTCAGCACCTCGAACGTGCCGAACCGCGCGCCGAGCCTCTCGATCGACAGGAGGGCCGCAGCGGACGCCCCCTCCGCGGCGGGATCGTTCGCGGGCATCTCGTGGACCGCCCAGAGGCTCTGCGTATAGGGGTGCTCGGGGTGATCCATGATCGAGGCGATCGGCGCCTCCTCCACCACCTCTCCATAGCGCAGCACCGCCACGCGATGGGCGATCTGGGCCACGACGGCCAGATCGTGGGTGATGTAGATCGCGGCCACGCCGAACTCCTCGATCACCTTGCGGATCGAGATCAGCACCTCGACCTGCGTCGTCACGTCGAGCGCCGTGGTCGGCTCGTCGAAGACGATCAGCGCCGGATTGCAGATCATGGCCATCGCGACCATGGCCCGCTGCAGCTGGCCGCCCGACACCTGATGCGGGTAGCGCGCGCCGAAATGCTGCGGATCGGGCAGTTGCAGCGCGGTGAACAGCGCCACCGCCCGCTTCTCGGCCTCTGCGCGCGACAGGCCGCCGCGATCCACCGCCACCATCGTGATCTGATCCATCAGCCGGTGCACCGGATTGAAGGCGGCCTGCGCGCTCTGTGCCACATAGGCGACCTTCGTGCCGCGCAGGCGGCGGCGCTCTTCCTCGGGGATGGCGAGAAGCTCGGTGTCCAGAAGCCGGACCGAACCGCCGCTCGCCCGCGCGCCCGGCCGCAGGTAGCCCAGGGCCGCAAGCCCCACCGTGGATTTGCCCGCACCGGACTCTCCCACGAGCCCCAGCACCTCGCCCTTGCGCAGGGACAGGCTCACCCCCCGGACGATCTCGGACCAGCTGTCGGAGGATTTCGCCTCGATCCTCAGGTCGCGGATCTCGAGAACGGCGGGGGACGGTTCGACGGCCATGGCTCAGCCCTCCTCGTTCAGGCCGCTGGCCCGGTTCAGCAGCCAGTCGACCACGAAATTGACCGCAATCGCGAGGAGCGCGATGGAGGCGGCCGGGATCAGGGGCGTGATATCGCCCATGTTGATGAGGGCCGCATTGTCCCGGACCATCGAGCCCCATTCCGCCAGCGGCGGCTGGATGCCCACGCCGAGGAAGGAGAGCGCCGCGATGGAGAGGAAGATGAAGCAGAAGCGCATCCCGAGCTCGGACAGGATCAGCGGCAGCACGTTCGGGAACACCTCGTGGATCGAGATCCAGAGCAGGCTCTCGCCGCGCACCCGGGCAGCCTCGACGAAATCGAGGCTGGCCACGTTCAGCGCCGCGGCGCGCGAGATGCGGAAGAAGCGGGTCGAGGTCAGCACGGCGATGATGAGGATGAGGTTCGGGATCGAATTGCCGAAGATCGACAGGATCATCAGGATGAAGATCAGATCCGGCACCGACATCAGCGCATCCACGAAGCGCGAGATCGCCTGATCGACGAAGCCGCCGATCAGCGCCGAGAAGACGCCGAGGAGGCAGCCCAGCCCGAAGGAGATCATCGTGGTCACGAGGGCGATGGAGATCGAGTTCCGCGCGCCGAAGATCAGCCGCGACAGGAAATCCCGCCCGAGCTGGTCGGTGCCCAGCAGATGCTGGGCGCTCCAGCCGTCGAAGGGGATGCGCGAGACCACCTCGACCTCGCCATAGGGCGCGATCCAGGGCGCGAAGATCGCGACGAAGGCGTAGATCGCGACGAGGACCATCCCCAGCCGCGCGGTGAAGGGCGCGGTGGCAAGAAGCCTGCGGGCGCGGGTCAGGCGCGACGGCGGGGCCGGGCGGGCGTCGATGCTCTGGTCCATGATACCCCTCTCTCAGCGCGGATGCAGCAGGCGCGGATTGCTGACGATCGAAACGATATCGGCCAGCAGGTTGAAGCCGATGTAGGCCGTGGCGAAGATCAGCGCGCAGGCCTGGATCACCGGCACGTCGCGGTTGCGCACCGCGTCGATCATGGCCTGCCCCACGCCCGGATAGACGAAGACCACCTCGATCACGACGACGCCCGAGATGAGATAGGCGAGGTTCAGCGCCACCACGCTCGCGATGGGGCCGATGGCATTGGGCAGCGCCTGACGCGTGACGACCCGGCCCTCGGACTCGCCCTTCAGCCGTGCCATCTCGACATAGGGGCTCGACATCACCGACAGGATCGCCGCGCGCGTGTTGCGGATCATGTGCGCGAGAATGACGAGGAGAAGCGTCAGGATCGGCAGCACCATGCGGTAGAGCTGCTCGCCCAGATCCATGCTGTTGCGGATCCCCGCCATCGAGGGGAACCATTGCAGCTTCACCGCGAAGATCATCATCATCAGATAGGCCACGAAGAATTCGGGCAGCGAGATCGAGGCGAGCGTCGAGGTCGACAGGAAGCGGTCGATGAACCGGCCGCGGAACCGCGCGCAGATCACGCCCAGGGTGATCGCGAGCGGCACCGCGATCACGGCCGTGATCGAGGCCAGCGTGATCGTGTTGAGGAGCCGTGGCCCCAGCACCGCCATGACCGGGCGGCCGGCGAAGGACTGGCCGAGATCGCCCGTCGCCGCCGCCGCGAGCCACGAGAGGTAGCGCCAGATGGCCGGTTGATCGAGCCCCAGCCGGGTCTCGAGAGCCGCCACCGCCTCGGGCGTCGCATTCTGCCCGAGAATGGCCGAGGCATAGCTGCCCGGCAGCAGGCTCACCGAGAAGAAGATCACCAGAGACACGATAAGGAGGCTGAGAAGCCCCAGACCGACCCGACTGGCCACCATGGACAAGATCGGATGGGAAGTTCTGTTCATACTCGGCTGTCTCCGGCAAGGCTCGGGTGAGAGGGCGTTCAGGCAGGTCCGCCCACCCCGGGGTGTCAGACGTCGGTGCGCCACCATCGCTCGGCGCAGCGATGATTGTCGGCGGGCAGGATCCCTCCGGTCTCACCATGGCCGATGGCGCGCGACATGGCGAGCAGCCAGGACACGAAGGCCACCGTGATCACGCCGCCCTCGTCGTGCAGGATCTGCTGCATCTCGGCATAGTGCCCGCCCCGCGTGGCGGGATCGGTCTCCGACCGCGCCGCCGCATGCAGCTCGTCGAAGCGGGCGTTCTTGAACCCCGTGTTGTTCCAGGGCGCATCGGAGGTGTAGGAGGTGGCGAACAGCCAGTCGAGCGTGACCCGCCCATACCAGTCCGCCGCGTTGAAGGGCTTCACCAGCCAGACATTGTCCCAGTAGCCGTCATCCGCCTCCTGGACGAGGTTGATCGTGATGCCGGCCTTGGCCGCATGTTCGCGGAAGAGCACCCCCGCTTCGACCGCGCCGGGGAAGGCGGATTCGGCCACCGACAGATCGACCGTCAGCCCCTCGATCCCGGCCTCGGCCAGAAGCGCCCGCGCAGCCTCGGGATCGTAGCGATGCTCGGGCGGCGTCTCGGCCCAGAAGGGCATGATGCGCGCCACCGGATTGTCGTTGCCCGTCTCGGCCTCGCCGAGGAAGACCTTGGCGATCACATCCTCGCGGTCGAGGCTGAGCTTCAGGGCCTTGCGCACGACCGCATTGTCGAAGGGCGCCGTCTGGCAGTTCATGTCGAAGGTCAGGTGCCGCAGGCTCGGCGTGCGGTGCAGCACCAGATCGGGATTGCGCTCGATGAGGGGGACGTTGCGGATGTCGACATCCTCGATCACATCGACCTCGCCGGTCAGCAGCGCATTCAGCCGCGCGGACCGGTCGGGGATCGCGATGAACTCGACCTCGTCGAAATGCGGCAGGCCGGGCTTGTGATAGTCCGGATTGCGGAGCAGGCGGACCGCGACGCCCGGCTCGAAACTGTCGAGCTTGAAGGCGCCGGTGCCGATGCCGCTTTCCCAGTCGATGCCGCCGCCCTCCTTCGCCGGGAAGATCGACAGGTGATAATCCGACAGCAGATAGGGGAAGTCGGCATTGCCCTGCGCGAGGGTCACGATCAGCCGGTCCTCGCCTTCGACGGCGATCTCCTCGATCTGGCTGACGATGGCGAGCGCGCCCGAGGTGCTGTTCTCGCCCATGTGGTGCAGCAGCGACTGCCGGGCATCCTCCGGCGTGAAGGGGCGGCCGTCGTGGAACGTCACACCCTTGCGGAGCGTGAAGGTCCAGCGGGTGGCACCCTCGGCCTCCTCCCAGCTTTCGGCGAGATCCCCCGCCAGCGACCCGTCCGGCAGAAGCTCGACGAGGTTGTTGCAGAGCGCGCCGTTGAAGGCCGCGCCGCACATGACGGTGGCCCAGCTGCCGGGTTCGAGCGAATCCTGCTGCGAGCCGTCATTGACGCCGTAGCGGAGCCTGCCGCCCTGCTTCGGCCCTTCCTCGGCCCGGAGCGAGGCAGGCAGGCAGAAGGCGCCGGCCACGGCGGCCGCGCCGCCGAGAAAGGCCCGTCGCGAGGGGGCAAGGCTCATGGCCCGTGCAATGATCTGCCCGCCGATGGGGCCCGTGGGGTAGCGCATCAGGTTTCCTCCGCCCTGAACGACAATGTCGGAATGTCGCCCGGCGCGCGCGATGCGCTCCGGGCCGTCTGAGACCGGGTCGGCCGACCTCAGTCCTTGATCCACCAGCGCTCGCACATCCGCATGTTGTCGAGCGGCATCAGCCCGCCGACCTCGCCGAAGCCGATGCGCTTCGAGACGGCGTTGCGCCAGCTCACGAAGGCCACGGTGATGACATTGCCGTCGTCGCGCAGGATCTCCTGCATCTCGGCGTAGCAGGCCGCGCGCTTGGCTTCGTCGGTCTCGGCCCGCGCCGTCTGGTGCAGCTCGTCGAACCGCGCGTTCGACCAGCCCGAATTCCACGGCGCCCCGGTGACGTAGCTGGTCGAGAACAGCCAGTCGACCGTGGCGCGGCCGAAATAATCGACCGCGCAGAAGGGCTTCTTGCGCCAGACGTTCTCCCAGTAGCCGTCGGCCGCCTCCTGCACGATGTTGATGTTGATGCCGGCCTCGGCCGCATGGCGCTGGTAGAGCGTCGCCGCCTCGATGGCGCCCGCGAAGGCGTTCTCGGCGACCGACAGATCGACGTTCACCTGATCGAGCCCTGCCTTCGCCAGATGCTCTCTGGCCTTCGCGATGCTGTATTCGCGCGCGGGCATGTCGTGGTGGAACTTCTGGATCGAGGCCACAGGGTTGTCGTTGCCCTTCGTGGCCTCGCCCAGGAACACCTTCTCGATCACGTCGTCCCGGTCGAGCGCATGTTTCAGCGCCAGCCGCACGTCGGGATTGTCGAAGGGCGCCACGCGCGTGTCCATGTCGAAGGTGAAGTGGCGCAGGCTCGGCACGCGCTGCACCTCGAAATCGCCGCTGCGCTCGACCATCGACACGTTGCGGATGTCGAGATCCTGGATGAAGTCGACCTCGCCCGTCAGCAGCGCATTCAGCCGCGCCGTGGCGTCGGTGATGTTGATGAACTCGACCTCGTCGAGATAGGGCTTGTTGTTCTTGTGATAATTCGGGTTGCGCTTGAGGCGGGTGGCGATGCCCGGCTCGAAGCTCTCGAGAAGGAAGGCGCCGGTGCCGTTGGCGCTCTCCATGTCGATCCCGCCGCCCTCGAGCGCCGGATAGATCGAGAGGTGGTAATCCGACAGGAGATAGGGGAGGTCGGCGTTGCCCTCGGACAGGGTGATCCGCACGGTATCGGAGCCCTCGATATCGATGGTCTCGATCTGCTCGACGATGGCGCGCGCGCCCGAGGTCGAGTCCGGCTTCATGTGATGCTCGAGCGACTGACGCACGTCTTCCACCTCGAGGCTCTTGCCGTTGTGGAAGGTCACGCCCGGGCGCAGCTTGAAGCGCCAGACCTTAGCGCCGGGCTCGGCCTCCCAGCTCTCGGCCAGATCGCCCGCGACCGAGCCGTCGGGCAGGATCTCGACGAGGTTGTTGTAGACACCGCCGTTGAAGGAAGCGCCGGTCCAGCTCGTCGACCAGCTGCCGGGGTCGAGATTGTCGTTCTGCGAGGCATTGTGCAGCCCGAGCCGCATGAAGCCGCCGGCCTTCGGCGCGGCCTCCTGGGCCAGCACCGCCCCGGGCAGGCCGCTCATGGCGCCGGCCGCCAGCAGCGCCGAGCTGCGGGCCAGAAACTCGCGACGCGACAGCTGCCCGCGCCGCAGCCGCGTGACCAGATCGTCCATCAGCAGGTGGTGCGATTTGTTCATGTGTTCACCCTGTCAGGTTTGGTTATCCTTGGATGTCCCGCCGGGATGCAGCTGTCTTGCGCAGCCTTCCGACCTGCCGGTGATCCTTATGGAAATGACGATACGCAGAAATCGAATCCTGTCAACAAACTGATTGACCAATCAATCGAGCAACCGCCAGAATGCGCCAGGTTTCCCCCGCTGCCGAAGGCCCCTCTCCCATGCTCGAGCCCCCCCTCGCCTACCTCAGCGCAGCACAGCTGACGGCCCTTTATCGCGCGCGGAAAATCTCGCCGGTCGAAGTGGTTACAGACGCACTCGCGCGGATCGGGGCCAGCGGGGACAGTCTGAACGCGGTCTGCTTCACCTACCCCGAGGAGGCGCTGGAGGAAGCGCGCGCCTCCGAGAGGCGATATATGTCCGGCGCACAGAAACCGGGCATGATCGACGGCGTTCCGACCGCGCTGAAGGACGAGACCATGATGGCGGGCAAGGTGACGACCTACGGCTCGCTGCTGTATGCGGACCATGTGGCGACGAAGAGCGCGCCGGTCGTGCAGCGGCTGGTCGAGGCGGGCGCGGTGATCCACGCCCGCACCACCACGCCCGAATTCTCCTGCGCTCCCTTCTGCCACTCGCGGCAGTGGGGCGTGACGCGCAACCCGTGGAACCCCGCCTTCACGCCCGGGGGCTCTTCGGGCGGCTCCGGGGCGGCGCTCGCGGCAGGGCTCGCGGCGCTGGCCACGGGCTCGGACATCGGCGGTTCGATCCGGATCCCGGCCTCTGCCTCGGGGGTCGTGGGCTTCAAGCCGCCCTACGGCCGCGTGCCCTCGACGCCGCCCTTCAACCTCGATCCCTACAACCATCCGGGCCCCATGGCGCGCACGGTCGAGGATTGCCTGCTGATGCAGAACGTGCTCGCAGGCCCCCATCCCGAGGACATCGCCTCGCTGAAGCCCAAGCTCGAGCTGCGGCTGGACCGGTCGGGGGTGAAGGGCTGGAAGATCGCCTTTTCGCTGGATTTCGGCTTCATGGAGATCGACCCGGCGGTGCGGGCCAACACGCTCGCCGCGCTGGAGGTGTTCCGCGCGCTCGGCGCCGAGGTCACGGAAGTGGCGCTGCCCTGGTCCTGGGAGGTCTATCGGGCCGCAGCCACCCACCACAAGGCTTTGTTCGGCGCCTGGCTTGCCGACTATCTGGACGAGCGCGAGGAGTGGCTGACCTCCTACGCCCGCCGCTTCGCCCGCGAGGCGCTCGCCACCACCACCCGCGACTATCTCGCCGGGATGGAGATCGAGGGGCGGATCTGGTCGCATTTCGGCCCGATGATGGAGGGGTTCGACCTGTTCCTCTGCCCCACGCTCGCCCTTCCCGCCGTGCCGGCCGAGTTCGACTTCTCGGATCCGCTGATCATCAACGGAGAGGAGATCGATTCCTATCTCGGCTGGACGATGGCCTGGCCCTTCAACATGCTCAGCCGCTGCCCGGTCCTGTCGGTGCCCTCGGGCCATGCGCCGAACGGGGTGCCGACCGGCCTCCAGCTCGTCGGCCGGACCTATGACGATCAGGCCGTCTTTACGGCGGGCCTCGCCTACGAGACCGCCCTCGGCGGCTGGTATGGCACCGCCGCCACCCGTCCCTCCCTGCCCTTCTGAGGTCTCGATGAAGACGATTTTCTCCGACAAGCACGCGCTGCAGAGCGTGGAGCGCGAATTCTACCGTGGCGGCTGGGTGGAGGCCTTCGAGATCCCCCGCCGCGCCGAGCTCGTGCTGGCCGCCGTCACGCGCGCGGGCCTGGGCCCGGTGATGGCGCCCCGGCCGTTCGACCTCGGGCCCGTGCTGGCCGTCCATGACGCGGCCTTCGTGCGCTTTCTGGAAGGGGCGTGGGAGAGCTGGGTGGCCGAGATGGGCCCGGTTCCGGCCTATCCCAACCTCTGGCCGCCGCGCCGGTCGCGGACGATCCCCACGGTCCGGCCCGGCGCCGAACTCGGCCGCTATGTCGTCGACATGAGCAGCCCGATCCTTGCAGGCACCTGGGAGGCCGCGCGGGCGGGCGTCGACTGCGCCCTGACCGGCGTGGCTCTGATCGACGCGGGCGAGCCCGCGGCCTTTGCCCTCTGCCGTCCCCCGGGCCACCATGCCGGGCGCGACTATTTCGGCGGCTACTGCTTTCTCAACAATGCGGCGATTGCGGCGCAGCAGTTCCGCAGCCTCGGCGCGGAGCGCGTGGCGGTGCTCGACATCGACTATCACCATGGCAACGGCACGCAGGACATCTTCTACGACCGCGGCGACGTGCTGACCGTCTCTATCCATGCCGACCCGGTGCAGGACTATCCCTACTACGTAGGCTTCGCCGACGAGACCGGCGAGGGTCAGGGGGCGGGGGCGAACCTGAACCTGCCCTTGCCCTGGGGCGCGGATTTCGCATCCTACCGCCGCGCGCTTGCCGAGGGTCTGGGGCGGATCCGGGCCTTCGCGCCCGACCGGCTGGTGGTGTCGCTGGGCGTGGACACGTTCACGGACGATCCGATCTCGCATTTCCGGCTGGAGAGCGGGGATTACCCTCGGATCGGCGCCATGATCGCGGCCCTCGGCCTGCCCACCCTCTTCGTGCTGGAGGGCGGCTATGCCATCGAGGCGATCGGCGAGAATGTCGTGCAGCTTCTGAAAGGCTACGAGGCGGAGCGTGGCTGAGCCCTCAGCTGCCCCCGGGAGGTCAGAAGTCCTCGGGGAAGATCAGCCTCAGATAGGCCAGCGAGGCATCGTGCCCGCGCTTCTGCCCCTCCGCGATGGTGATGGGCAGCAGCAGGTTCTCGACCCAGAGCCCCGAGATCATGGCGTTCAGCGTCAGCGCCACCTGCTCGGCCTCGACGGTCCGCCCGCGCAGCGCCGCAAGCTCGGCCACATCGGCGGCAACCGCCTCGTTATACTGCACCCGGAGCGCGGCGCAGCGCTGCCGGAAGCTCGGCACGCGCGCGGCTTCGGCCCAGAAGGCGAGCCAGAGCGCGATGGACTCGTGCCCGGCGGCCTTGCGGCTGAAGTCCGTGTCGATCATGTGCCGGATCCGCTCGGCCGGGCCGCGCTGCGAGGCGTTCAGCTGCGCCAGATAGGCCTCGTATTCCGCGGCCGTATGGTCCAGCGCGGCGAAGATGATGCCCTCCTTCGACTGGAAGTGGAAGGCGACCACGCCATAGGAGCATTTCGCCTCGGCGGCGATGGAATTGATCGTGACCCCCGTCAGCCCGCGCTTCGAGATCACCTTCACCGCCGCCTTCAGAAGCGACCGGCGCCGGTCCACCACCTGGTCGTCACGGGTCTTGGCCGGGGCAGCGCCGCTGCGTCTCGCTCTCGGTTTGGGCTCGGGCATGGGAGCTTTTGTCACTTTGCGGCAGGATCGTGGGAGCGGCGCATCCCCACGGGAATAAAGGGCGGAAGGGCAAAGTCAAGTTGCGGCGGTGTCCAGGCCCAGCAGCCGCGCCGCATTGTCGTGCAGCCAGAGCCGGCGCGTCTCCGCGTCGAGCCCCAGCCCGTCCAGTTCCGCCAGCGCCGTCTCGACCGGCATCATCGGAAAGGCAGAGCCGAAAATGATTTTCTCCTTCAGGATCGTGCGGCCGTACTGCAGCAGCGGCTCGTAGCCGGAATGCGCCTTGGCGAGAAGTTTCGGCCGGACGGCCAGGATCCCGATGGAGAGGTTGGGATGGCGCCAGGCGACCCCGATCAGCTCCTGCACCCAGGGCCAGCCCGGCGGCGAGGCCACGGCGCGCAGGTCGGGGAAGCGCACCATGACATTGTCGAGATATTCCGGCCGCCCCAGCGACATGGGCGTGTGGGTCGAGAAATTGATGCCGCAATGGATGTTCACCGGCACGTCGAGCTCGATGGCCTTCTCGTAGAGCGGAAAGAGCCGCTCGTCGTCCGGGCGCATCTTCAGCTCGAAACATTGCAGGTTGAGACCGCGCAGCCCGAGATGGCGGATCGCATGGTCGAAACGGTCCACCGCATCGGCCTGCCAGGGATCGACGCCGGCGAAGCCCACGTAGCGCGGGCCGTGCGCCCGGATGAACCCGGCCACCGCCTCGTTGGAGATCCTGAAGCCGAAGGTCGTGGTCAGATCGCGCGCCTTCAGCACCACATGGCGTGCCCCCAACCGTTCGTAGGTCTCAAGCCAGCTGTCCAGCCCCTGCGCCGCGTCCGAGGCGGCCGAGCGGCGCTCGCTCGCCCGATAGACCCGGCGGTAATTCTCGAGATGCGGGGCGGGGGGCGAGAAATCCGGGTGCGGCGGGCGCGAGGAAAAATCGATCAGCATCGGCTCAGCTCCACTTCCGGCGGTCTTCGAGGATGACCTTCGCCGCATTGTGCCCCGGCACGCCGGTCACGCCGCCGCCGGGATGGACCGAGGCCGATGCCTGATAGAGACGGTCGACCGGGCTGCGGTAATCGGCGAACTGCGGCGAGGGACGGCGGAAGAACATCTGGTCCGCGCTGATCTCGCCGTGATGGACATGGCCGTTCGGCAGATCGAACATCCGTTCGAGATCCAGCGGCGTCAGGATCTGGCGGTGCAGGATCTTGCTCTCGATGTCGGGGAACTGGCTCTTCAGCCCCGCCAGCCCCCGTCCCCACAGCTCCTCGCGGCGGCTGTCCCAGTCGGCCCGCGCGAGCGTGTAGGGCGCATGTCCGCCGAAGACATTCATGATGTGATGCCCCTCGGGCGCGAGCGTCGGATCGACCATCGAGGGCACCTTGACGATCAGGAAGGGCGCCTCGGCGATCTCGCCGCCCTGTGCCTGATGCCAGGCCCGCTCCATATAGGCCACGTTCGGCGCGATGGTCATCTGGGGCACGATGGCCCCCTGCGGATTGGTCTGGCCGAAGACCGGGGCTTCTGGCAGCGCCGAAAGCGCGAGATTGACCCGGAAGACCGTGCTCTCGCAGCGGATGTTGCGGATGTCGCGATTGAAATCCTCGGGCAGCGTCGCGGGATCGAGGAGCTTCGTGAAAGTCGTGCGGGCGGTGGCATTCGCGATCACGATCTTCGAGCGGATCTCCTCGCCGCCCTCCAGCCGCACGCCCATGGCGCGGCCCTTCTCGACGAGGATCCTCTCCACCGGGCAGGCGGTGCGGACCTCCATGCCATGCGCCTCGCCCGAGCGGCGGATCGCTTCGGAAATGGCGCCCATCCCGCCCTTCATGAAGCCTGCGGGCCCCGCGGCGGTGCCGCCGTCGCGCACGATGCCGCGCGCGAGCATGTAGGCCGAGCCGGGCGTCTTCAGGCTGGAATTGGCCCCGCCCCCGCCGGCGAAGAAGCCCAGAACCAGCTTCACCTCGTCGGAGGTGAACCAGCGCGAGAGATAGTCCCAGGCGCTCATCGTGAGGAGATTGTAGATGTCGTAGAACTGCGGCCCGACCTTGCGGAAGCGCCAGACGAAGCCTGCGAGCCGCGCGAGATCCCGGATCCTGCCGCTGGCGGGATCGACCGGCACCTCCCACAGAAGTTGCTTCATGTGCGGCGCGATCTTCAGCATATGCGCGCGATAGCCGGCATAGGCCGCGCCATCGACATTCGAGAATCTGGCGATCTCGGCCGCGAACCGCTCCGGGTCGTCCCAGAGCATGAAGGTGCGCCCGCCCTCGAGCGCGAAGACGGTGGGCGCGGCGGGAATGACCTCGAAGCCGTAGTTCTGCAATTCGAGATCGAGAATGACCTTCGGCTGCAGAAGCCCCTGATAATAGGAGGCGAGCGAGCTGCGGTAGCCGGGCGCGATCTCGCCCGTCACCGCCGCCCCGCCGACGACAGGCTGGCGCTCCACCACCAGCACCTTCACGCCCGCGCGGGCGAGATAGGCGCCGCAGGTCAGCCCGTTGTGGCCGCCGCCGACGATGATCGCATCATACTGCGGGCTCATGCGGAGGCTCCCTCGGTCGCGGGGATCCAGTCCCCGGTGGCGCGGTCGTAGCTGCCCGCGCGCAGGTCGGCGACGCCCTCGGTGATCCGGGGCTTGGCGATCTTCAGCGAGGCGGTGCGCGGGAAATCCTCGACGAAAGCGTAGAAGCGCGGCACCTTGAAGGAGGCGAGCCCGGCCTGCGCGGTGGCCACGATGCCCTCGAGGATCGTGGCATCGGCGACCACGCCCTCCTTCAGGCGGATGCAGGCCTTGACCTCCTCGCCGCGCAGCGGATCGGGCACGCCCACCACCGCCACCTCGGCCACACCGGGCGCCGCGGCCAGCACCGTCTCGACCTCGCGCGCGGCGATATTCTCGGCCGAGCGCCGGATCATGTCCTTCTTGCGGCCCACGATGTGGAAGAACCCGTCCTCGTCCTGACGGAAGAGGTCGCCCGAGGAGAACCAGCCGTCCTTCAGCACCTCGGCCGTGGCGGCGGGGTTGTTGTAATAGCCGAGCATGATGCCCGGTCCGCGGATCTGCAACTCGCCGATCTCGCCCCGCGCCACGGGCTGGCCGTCCTCGCCCACGATGCGGCACTCGCGGAACGGGCATGGCACGCCGCAGGAGCCCGAGCCCACCTTGTCGGCGCGCTCGATGGGCGCGAACATCGCCGGGCCGATCTCGGTCATGCCGAAGGCCTCGCGGGCGTTCAGGTCGAACCGCTCCTCGAGCCCGCGGTGCAGGTCGCGCGGGCACCCGTAGATGTTGGCGCGCACCACGCGGTTCCGGGCATCTTGCGGCTGGGGCGTCATCCCGTGCAGCACCCAGGGCAGGAGGCAGAAGTCGATCTCATGCTCTTCGAGCCAGCCCGAGAAGCGGCTGGTCGATTGCCGCGCCGCCACGAACAGGGTGCCGCGCTGGTAGAGCGTCATCAGCAAAAGCCACTGCGGATCCATGTAGAAGAAGGGCGTGGAGGCGAGGATGCGCCGGTAGGTCCGCCCGTCGCGGAAGGCATTCACCTTGCCGGCCGAGATCCAGTAGCGCTGGCTGAGCATGCAGCCCTTGGGAAAGCCCGAGGTGCCGGAGGTGAACTGGATGTTCAGGAGATCGTCATGCCCGACCGGCCCGGGCGGGGTGAAGGCGTCCTGCGGCTCCGCGGCGAGGCGGGCCCAGTCGTGCGCCCCGCCCCCGGCGCCGCCCACCACGATCAGCCGCTCGGCGGGCAGCGCGATCAGGCCCGCGGCATGGGCCTCGTCGAGCACGGCCCGCGTGCTGTCGTGGGTCACCACCCAGTCCGCCTCGGCGACCTTCATCACATGGGCGATCTCGCGCGGAGTGTAGCCCGGATTGATCGGCAGCATCACCGCCCCGATCCGGCCGAGCGCGAGCCAGGTCAGCGGGAAAGCCTCGACGTTCGGCAGCATCACGCCCACATGGGTGCCCTTGCCGATCCCGAGGGCCACGAGACGCGCGGCGAGCCCGTTCACCTTCCGGCGCATCTCGCCGTAGGTGAGGGTCTCGCCGCTCTCGAAGAAGTTCCACACCACCCGGTCGCCGGCCTCCGCGGCGGCCGCGTCGATCAGCGCCCCGATATTCTCCGGCAACGGCTCGGCCTCGATCCGGCGGCGGCGTTCCTCGTAGGGAACGACGGCCTGGGCGAGGACTTCATCCTTCCACATCGGCGGGCTCCAGTGAGTGGCGTGAGCAACAGGGAGAGACGCCCGCCCGAGGGGCGGGCGCGCAGGTCAGTGGGCGAACCAGACGGCCTTCAGGTCGGTGTATTTGTCCATCGCATGCAGCGACTTGTCCCGGCCGAAGCCCGACTGCTTGAAACCGCCGAAGGGCACGGCGAGCGAGCCGCGGTCGAAGCAGTTGACCCAGACCACGCCCGCGCGGAGCGACTTGGCCGCCCGATGCGCGTTCTTCACCGACCCGGTCCAGACCGCGCCCGCAAGCCCGTAGACCGTGTCGTTGGCCACCGCCATCGCCTCGTCGAAGCCCTTCACCGGGATGGCCGACAGCACCGGCCCGAAGATCTCTTCCTGCGCGATCTTCATGTCGTTGCGCACGCCCTCGAAGATCGTGGGCTCGATGTAGAAGCCGCCGGTCTCGGTCTTCACCCGGCCGCCGCCGAGGACGGGCCGCGCGCCGTCGGCGCGTCCGGCGTCGATGTAGCCCAGCACGCGGTCCATCTGCTCTTCGCTGACCATCGAGCCCATGCGGGTGGCGGTGTCGAGCGGATCGCCGGGTGCGAAGACGCGGGCCTGCGCCGCGATCTTCTCGAGGAGCTGGTCGTGGATCTTCTCGTCCACGATCAGGCGCGAGCCCGCGTTGCAGACCTGCCCGGTGTTGGCGAAGATGCCGGCCGCGATCCCGGCCGCCGCCGCGTCCAGATCGTCGCAATCCGCGAGCACCACCTGAGGCGACTTGCCCCCGAGTTCGAGCCCGATCCGCTTGATGTTCGACTGGCCGGAATATTGCATGAAATACTTGCCGACTTCGGTCGACCCGGTGAAGCCCACGCAATCGACATCCATATGCAGGCCGAGCGCCTTGCCCGCGATATGGCCGAGGCCCGGCACCACGTTCAGCACCCCCGGAGGCATTCCCGCCTCGATGGCGAGCTCGCCGAATTTCAGCGCGGTGAAGGGCGATTGTTCGGCGGGCTTCAGGATCACCGAATTGCCGGTGGCAAGCGCGGGCCCGAGCTTCCAGGCGGCCATCGACATCGGATAATTCCACGGCACCACGGCCGCCACGATCCCCAGCGGCTCGCGCATGACGAGCGTCGTCATGTCGTGCGCCGTGGCCGCCACCTCGCCATAGACCTTGTCGATCGCCTCGGCATACCAGGCGATGCAGGCGGCGGCGCTCACCACGTCGCCGTTGTAGGCATTGGCGATGGGCTTGCCCACGTTCAGCGTCTCGAGCAGCGCCAGCTCCTCGCGGTTGGCGAGGATCAGCTCGGAGAAGCGCAGCAGGATGCGGCGCCGGTCGGCGGGGGCCATCCGCGACCAGACGCCTGACTCGAAGGCCCGGCGCGCCGACCGCACCGCGACATCCACATCCGCCGCATTGCACGAGGCCACATCGGTCAGCAGCCGCCCGTTGCCGGGATAGATGCAGGCGAAGGTCTCGCCCGACAGGCTGTCGACATACTGGCCGTCGATGAAGGGACGGTTCGGAAGGGCCACGGCTTTGGCGCGGGCGTGCCAGTCGATCTCTTGCAGCATCTGGGATCCTGTTGGAGGGAGTTTCGTCGCGGCCGCCTCAGACGGCGGCCGGTTCTTTCGCGGTCAGACCGTGGGCGGCGCCCACTTCGGTGATGGCCTGCCGCATGATCGCCACCATGTCGTCGATCTGGGCGCGCGAGATGATGAGCGGCGGCGAGATCACGCAGAGATCGCCCAGCGGGCGCACGATCAGCCCCAGCTCGAAGCAGCGCTCGTCGATCTTCAGCGTGAAGGCCTTGTCCTCGGCCGTGCCGTCCGCCCGGGTCGGGTCGAGTAGGCATTGCACGCAGCCCACGAGGCCCACCGACCGGGTTTCCGCCACGCCCGGCAGATCGCGCAGCGAGGCGAGGGCCGAGGCGAAGTGATCCGCCATCTCGCGCGCCTGATCGACGATGCCCTCGCGCTCCATCAGCTCGATATTGGCGAGGGCCGCGGCGCAGGCCACCGGCTGGTTGCTGTAGGTATAGCCGTTGGTGAACCAGCTCCCCTTCGCATTCTCGCCCGAGATCCGCGCCAGCACCGTCTCGGAGATCGCAAGGCCGCCGAGCGGCACATAGCCCGAGGTCACGCCCTTGGCGAAGGTGATGATGTCCGGCACCACCCCGAACACCTTCTCCGAGGCGAACCATTCGCCGCAGCGGCCGAAGCCCGTCACCACCTCGTCCGAGATATAGAGGATGTCGTGCTTCTCGCAGATCGCCTTGAAGCGCGCATGATAGCCCGCGGGCGGAATGATGACGCCGCCCGAGGCAAGGATCGGCTCGGCCAGGAAGGCCGCGATCGTGTCGGGGCCGAGACTCTCGATCCGGTCCTCGAATTCCTGCACCAGATCGTCGAGGAACGCCTCCTGGCTGCGGTTGCCCGCGTGGCGCGGATTGGGGCTCGACAGGAACGAGATCCGGTCCTGCGCGATGTCGAAATTGGGCCAGTTGCCGGTGCGGCCCGTGCAGGCGGCGGTGAGCGCCGTCGAGCCGTGATAGCCGTCGTAGCGCACGATGATGCGCTTCTTCTGCGGCCGGCCCAGCACGTTGTTGTAGAATTCCGAGAAGCGCAGCGCGCTGTCGACCGCGGTCGAGCCGCCCGTGGTGAAGAAGATCCGGTTGAGATCGCCCGGCGTCAGCGTGGCGATCTTCTCGGCCAGCCGCGCCGCGGGGCTCGTCGCCATGTACCAGGGCGAGGCATAGGGCAGGACCATCGCCTGATGCGCCATGGCATCGACGATCTCGCGCCGGCCGTAGCCCACCTGCGCGCACCACATGCCCGCCGGCCCGTCGATCAGGCGGCGACCGTCCTCGGCATAGACATAGATGCCCTCGGCATGGGTCAGCACCGGCTGCATGCTCTTGCCGAGCTTCGCCATCTCCTGTGCAGGCAGGAGGACGTGATCCCGCATCGCCGCGCCCACCGCTCCGGCAGCATTCGTCGCGTCATTCCGCGTCATCGCCGACCTCCCCTCTCGTCCGCATTCCGGTTCATTCCCGGGCAAGCCCCCGCAACCGGGCACCGCCTCTGCCGCCAGTAGTGGGCACTCCGGCGGGACAAGTCAACATTTCTGATTGCCCGATCAATCAGAAATGTTGCGATGGCCTCGCAGCCGTGCTTATTCTGGCCGTGGCCGCCCTCTCGGGCTCGGCCGGGATCCGGCATCCTCCGCGGCAGATCATCGAAAGGCCGAACCCATCATGACCAACGACCTCATCCGGCGCAGCGACTCCGACGGGATCGCGCTTCTGACCCTCGCCAACCCGCCGGTGAACGCCCTGGGCCTAGCGGTGCGCCAGCGGCTCGCCGCGCTGACGGCCGACCTCGAGGCCGACGAGAGCGTGCGCGCCGTGGTGCTTGCGGCCGAGGGCCGGGTCTTCGTCGGCGGCGCGGACATCGCCGAGTTCGACCGCCCGCCCGAGGCGCCGCACCTGCCCGACCTGATCGCCGCCATCGAGGCCTCGCGGAAGCCCTGGATCGCCGCCCTGAACGGCGCGGCCCTCGGCGGCGGGGCGGAGCTCGCGCTCGGCTGCCATTACCGGATCTTCGCGAACACAGCCTGGCTGGGCCTGCCCGAGACGAGCCTCGGCCTCATCCCCGGCGCGGGCGGCACGCAGCGCCTGCCGCGCCGGATCGGCCTCGAGCTTGCCATCGCGGTCATCGCCGCCGGCCGCACCCTGTCCGCCACCGAGGCGCGGG
>NZ_MABH01000071.1 GCF_001720585.1 Cereibacter johrii
GCGCGCCCGACCGTATGGGCCGCCGCCCGTGCCGCATGGCCCAGCGCGCGCGCATCGAGCCGCGTGCCGCGCAGCGCGGCCGAGGCGAGCGCCACCGCCATGAAACAGTCCCCGGCCCCGGTCGTGTCCACCACGGTGCAGGGATGCGCGGGCACCCGCGTCCGCTCGGTCGCGCGGATCAGCTCGGCCCCCTGCGGGCCCAGCGTGAGGACGATCTCGCCCACCCCCTGCGCCAGCAGGCTCTCCACCCCGCCGAGCGCCTCGGCTTCGCCTTCATTGAGGAACACCGTGTCGACCAGAGGCCAGAGCGTGCCGAAATACGGCTGGAGCGGCGAGGGATTGAAGGCCGTGCGCATGCCGGCCGCGCGCGCGGTGCGCAGCGCAGCCAGCGTCGCCGCCGCATTCAGATTGCCCTGCAGCACCAGCAGATCGCCGGCCATGCCGCGGGCCAGCGCCGCGGCCGCCGCCTCCGGCGTCAGCGCCGAGGCCGCCTCGCGCGTGGTGATGATCGCATTCTCGCCCCGCCCCGACATGAGCACGATCGAGATATCCGTGGCCACGCCCTCCAGCGCCACGAGCTCCGCCTCGAGCGGCTCCTGGGCCAGACGCTGCGCGACCTCCTGTCCGCGCGGCCCCTGCCCCACGGCCGAGACGAAGATGCAGGCGAGCCCCGTCCGCCCCATCGCCACCGCCTGGTTGGCCCCCTTCCCCCCGAGGTCGCGCGACAGCGCCGCCCCGAAGATCGAGGCCCCCGGTCGGGGAAAGTCCTCGATCGAAAGCGTCTCGTCGAGCGCCACGTTGCCGATGACGAAGACCTTCATCCCGCGTTCCTTCTCTTCCGAAAGGTCATGATATGCAGCTTATCTCCGACAGAACCTCCGGCGCGATCCACGAGATCTTCGGTCGCGACAAGGCCCTGATCGGCATGATCCATTGTCCGCCCTTCCCGGGCGCTCCGCGCTACCGGGGCGAGACGATGGACAGCATCGTCGACGCCTGCCTGCGCGACGCCGAACGTCTGGTGGCGGGCGGCCTCCACGGGCTCGTGGTCGAGAACCACGGCGACATCCCCTTCTCGAAGCCCGAGGATATCGGCCCCGAGACCGCGGCCTGCCTCGGCGTCGTCACCGACCGGATCCGGCGCGCCTTCGGCGTGCCGCTCGGCATCAACGTGCTGGCCAATGCGCCGCTGCCCGCGCTGGCGGCCGCGGTGGCGGGCGGCGCCCTCTTCATCCGCGTGAACCAGTGGGCCAATGCCTATGTGGCCAACGAGGGCTTCATGGAGGGCCGCGCCGCCGAGGCGATGCGCTACCGGTCGCTCCTGCGGGCCGAGCATGTGAGGATCTTCGCCGATTCCCACGTCAAGCATGGCAGCCACGCCATCGTGGCCGACCGCTCGATCCCCGAGCTCACGCGCGATCTGGCCTTCTTCGATGCCGATTGCATCATCGCGACCGGCCAGCGCACCGGCGACAGCGCCACCATCGAGGAGATCGAGGAGATCGGCGGCGCCACGCACCTGCCGCTTCTGGTGGGCTCGGGCGTGACCGAGGCCAATGTGGTCGAGATTCTCAAGCGCACGAACGGGGTGATCGTCGCCTCCTCGCTGAAGGAGGGCGGTGTCTGGTGGAACCCGGTCGATCCCGCGCGCGTCGCCCGCTTCGTGGCCGCAGCCCAGGAGGGTCTCGATGGCTGAGCGTCTGACCGACCGGATCCTCGCGGAGAATGCGGATCTGTTCGCGGCGATGGTGAACCACCGTTTCGTCCGGGACATCGAGGCCGACCGGCTGCCTGCCGCGGTCTTCGACCGGTATCTCCTGATCGAGGGCGCCTTCGTCGAGACGGCCATCGCCATCTTCGGATATGCGGTGGCCAAGGCCACCGACATGGGCGACCGGCGCAAGCTGATCGGCTCTCTCGATGCGCTAGCCAATGAACAGATGCCCTATTTCGAGGCGGCCTTCGCCCGGCGCGGGATCGCGCCGGATCCGGCCCTGCAGGCCGATCCGAAGGTCGCGGCCTTCCGCGAGGGGATGCTCGCCATCGCCCGCGACGGCGATTTCGGCGGCATCGTCACATCCATGTTCGCGGCCGAATGGATGTACTGGACATGGTGCAGCGCCGTGGCCCGCGCGCCGATGAGCGATCCGATGGTGCGCGACTGGATCGAGATGCATGCGGCGCCGGGCTTTGCCGCGCAGGCGCACTGGCTGCGCGACCGGCTCGACGCGCTGGGGGAGACCATGACCCCGGCCGGGCGCGACGCGGCCGTGCGCACCTTCGGCCATGTGCAGCGGCTCGAGATCGACTTCCACGAGGCGGCCTATCCGTCCGCCGCGATCAGCGCGGCATAGATCTCCACCGCCTCGGCCAGCCGCGACACAAGGACATGCTCGTCCGTGCCATGCGGCTGGTCGACCGACCCCGGCCCGAGGATCATCACCGCCGGGTCGCCCATCGCGGGCTTCAGGATCGAGGCGTCGGTGAAATAGGTGGCGCAGCAGGGCCCCTCGGCGGGGCCAGTCACGGCCCGCACCTGCGCCGCCGCGCGCGCGAACCACGGATCCTCCGGCTCGGTCCAGACCGCGGGCAGATCGAGCAGCGTCTCGACCCTGATGGCCGGATCGCAGAGATCCCGCACCTCGGCCGCCAGCGCCGCATGATCCACCCCCTCGACCGAGCGAAGATCCACGGTCAGCTCGCAGAGATCGGGCACCGAATTGACGTTGATGCCCGCGCGGATCGTGCCGAGGTTCGCCGTGGCGCGTCCCATCCGGGGATGATGCGCCGCGGGCTGCCAGCCCGTCAGCCGGGCGAGCGTCGGCGCCATGAGGCCGATGGCATTGATCCCGAGATGCGGGGCTGCCCCATGCGCGGTGCGCCCCTCGGCCGAGAGCTTCAGCCAGAGCGCGCCCTTGTGCCCCGCCAGCGGCCGGTTGCCGGTCGACTCGCCCACGATCATCGCCCGCGCCCGCGGCAGCAGGCCCGCTTCGGCCAGCCAGCGCGCCCCGTCGCAGCCCGTCTCCTCGCCCGCCGTCAGCAGCACCGTCACCGGTGCCCCGCTGCGCGCCGCGGCCACGAGAAAGGCCGCCACACCGCCCTTCATGTCGCTGCTGCCACGTCCGTAGAGCCGGTCGCCCTCGACCGCGCCGCCATGGGCCTGCCTGCTCCAGGGCGCGCGGCCGAGCGGCACCGTGTCGAGATGGCCGCTGAAGCAGAGCCCGCCGCCGGGGCCGCGCTCGGCGATCAGGCTCGCGCGGCCCTCGCCGTGATCGATCAGGCGGCAGGCGAAGCCCGCGCGCTCGAGCAGCTCCTGACAGAAGCGCATGGCCGGGGCCTCGCGGCCGGGCGGGTTGATCGTGTCGAAGCCGATCAGGGCGCGTGTCAGCGCGACCACATCGGTGAGAAGGTCGGTCATGGGCATGTCCCCTGCGCAGGCTGGCAGCCAGAGTAGAATGCGGGCGCCGCCTCAGTAAAGCGGTTTACAACGGGGCCCGGGGTGGATCCGCGACCTTTTGTTCCCTCGGCCGCGGGACCCGACCCGGCCCGGCTGCCGTTGCCCCCGCGCGACGGCCGGCCCCGCGCGTGGATTTCGCCGGGCCGGGGCTTGGAGAGCGTGCCGGTCTGTGATAGCCAGAGCAGAACAATGTTCACGGTATGACGAAGTTGACCCCCCTGTTTCCAGAACGATGTTCCAGATCGAAGCGCGAAAGAACGATCTCGTTCCGGTAAACCCATCCGTCGGAGGCCGTTTGCCTCGCATCAGCCAGAGTCGGGAAAACGCCCCATGACCATGACCATCTCGCATCTGATCCGCCGGTTCGGCCCGGTCGAGGTGCTGCGCGGCATCGACCTCGAGGTGCGCAAGGGCGAGCTGATCGCGCTCCTCGGGCCCTCGGGCAGCGGGAAGACGACCCTTCTGAAGATCATCGCGGGCCTCGACTGGCCCGACGCGGGCGGGCTTGCCGTGAACGGGCAGGACTGGCTGGCCCGCAAGGCGCAGGAGCGGCGGACGGGCTTCGTCTTCCAGCATTACGCCCTGTTCCCGCACATGAAGGTGGCCGACAACGTGGCCTTCGGCCTGACGGTGCTGCCGCGCGCCCAGCGCCCCTCGGCCGCGAAGATCAAGGCGCGGGTCGAGGAGCTTCTTCATTTCCTCCAGATCGCGCAGCTGGCCGACCGCTATCCGGGCGAGCTGTCGGGCGGGCAGCGCCAGCGCGTGGCGCTGGGGCGGGCGCTGGCCATCGACCCCGAGATCCTGCTTCTCGACGAGCCCTTCGGCGCGCTCGATGCGCAGGTCCGCCGCGACCTGCGCCGCTGGCTGCGCGAGGTGCATGACGCGACCGGCACCACCACGATCTTCGTCACCCACGATCAGGAGGAGGCCTTCGAGCTGGCCGACCGCGTGGTCATCATGGGCGCGGGCCGGATCGAGCAGATCGGCCATGCCGACGAGATCTACGACCATCCGGCCACCCCCTTCGTCGCGCGCTTCCTCGGCCTCACGGTCGAGATCCCGGTGGCCCTGCGCGCCGGCCGCGCGACGGCCGCGGGCCTCGACACGAGCCTTCTGCCCCGCCGCGCCATGGCC
>NZ_MABH01000072.1 GCF_001720585.1 Cereibacter johrii
CGGGCTCGAAGGCCCCGCGGGCTGCCGCGCCGAGGCCGAGGTGCCGCGCCGCACCGCCACCGGCCTCGCCCCCGGCCAGACCGTCCGGCTCGAGGCGCAGGCCGGCCAGATCTTCCCCGGCCAGACCCATCTCGGAGGCGGCATCTCGGCCATGGCCGCCCCCTCCGCCGACAGACCGATCCTGAAGGAGTCCCACCTGTGAAAAGCCCCATCCTCGCCGCGATCCTGGCCCTCGGCCTTGCGGCCCCCGCTGCCGCGCAGGACAAGATCCTGAACGTCTCCTACGACATCGCCCGCGAGCTGTTCGAGGCGATCAACCCCGCCTTCGCCGAGAAATGGAAGGCCGACACCGGCCGCGATGTCACCATCGACCAGTCGCACGGCGGCTCGTCCAAGCAGGCGCGCGCCATCCTCGAGGGGCTGCCCGCGGATGTGGTCACCTTCAACCAGGTGACGGACATCGACGTGCTGGCCGAGGCCGGCATGGTGGACGAAAACTGGCGCGAGGCCTTCCCGAACGCGGCCTCGCCCTATTACTCGCTGCCCGCCTTCCTCGTGCGGAAGGACAATCCCAAGGGGATCGAGGACTGGGACGATCTGGTGAAGGAGGGAGTCGAGGTCATCTTCCCGAACCCCAAGACCAGCGGCAATGCGCGCTACACCTATCTCGCGGCCTATGCCTATGCGCTGGAGGCGAACGGCGGCGATCAGGCCAAGGCGCAGGAGTTCGTGAAACAGCTCTTCGCCAACGTGCCCGTCTTCGATCAGGGCGGGCGCGCGGCTACCGTGACCTTCGCCGAGAAGGGCATCGGCGACGTGCTCATCACCTTCGAGGCCGAGACGGGCGGTATCGCCGCGCAATATGCCGATCAGGGCCTCGTGCGGGTCACGCCCTCGCTCTCGCTCTATTCCGAGTTCCCGGTCGCCATCGTGACCGAGAATGCCGAGCGCAACGGCTCGGCCGAAGTCTCCAAGGCCTATCTCGACTTCCTCTACGCGCCCGAGGGGCAGAAGATCCTCGCCGAACATTTCTACCGGGTGCATGACGAGACGGCACAGGCCGCCTTCGCCGCGAACTTCCCCGAGGTGAAGCTCGTCGATGTCGACAAGACCTTCGGCGGCTGGGAGAAGATCAAGTCCGAGCATTTCGCCGAGGGCGGCATCCTCGACACGGTCTTCGTGAACCAATGATCGCGCGCACCGCACCCGGCCCGGCCCGCCGGTCGAAACGGGTCCTGCCCGGCTTCGGCCTGACCATGGGCATGGTGCTGACCTATCTGGGCGTCATCGTGCTGCTGCCCGTGGTGGCGCTGGTGCTGAAGGGGGCCGACATCGGCCCCGCCCGCTTCTGGGCCATCGTCACCGCGCCGCGCACGCTGGCCGCGCTGCGGCTGACGCTGCTGGCCGCGGGCATCGCCACGGTGGTCAACACGCTCTACGGGCTTCTCATGGCCTGGGTGCTGGTGCGCTACGATTTTCCGGGCAAGCGGTTCCTCGACGCGATGGTGGACATTCCCTTCGCGCTGCCGACCGCGGTCGCGGGCCTGTCGCTCTCGGCGCTCTTCGCCGCGAGCGGCTGGTACGGCGCGATCCTCGAGCCCATGGGCATCCAGGTGGTCTACACGATCTGGGGCGTGGCCGCGGCCATGTCCTTCACCTCGATCCCCTTCGTGATCCGCACCGTCCAGCCGGTGCTCGAGGATCTCGACCCGCAGTTCGAGCAGGCGGCGGTGACGCTGGGCGCCCATCCCTTCACCATCTTCCGCCGGGTGATCCTGCCCGCCATCGCGCCCGCGCTGCTGGTGGGCGTCACCCTCTCCTTCGCCCGGTCGCTGGGCGAGTTCGGCGCCGTCGTCTTCATCGCGGGCAACCTGCCCATGAAGACCGAGATCGCTTCGCTCCTCGCGGTGATCCGGCTCGAGGAATATGACTACAACGGCGCGGCGGTGATCGCGCTCACGCTATTGGCCATCGCGCTGGTGCTGCTCGGGGCCTCGAACCTGCTGCAGGCGCGGGCCCTGCGCTACAAGGGGAAACAGGCATGAGCACGGCCCCCCTCACCGCCCCGGGCGCACTCGCCCCGCGGGCAAGCCGGCTCGGGCCGCGCCTGCTGATCGGGGCCGCGCTGCTTATGACCCTGCTCATGGTCGTGGTGCCGATGGCCTTCATCTTCCACCGCGCCTTCGCCGAGGGCTGGCGCCTCTTTGCCGAGAACATTCTCGCGCCCGACACGCTCCATGCGATCGGGCTCACCACGCTGGTGGCGGTCATCGTGGTGCCGGTGAACGTGGCTTTCGGCATCGCCGCCGCCTGGGCCATCGCGCGCTTCCGCTTCGTCGGGCGCAAGACGCTGCTCACGCTGATCGAGATCCCCTTCTCGATCTCGCCCATCATCGCGGGCATCTGCTATCTGCTGCTCTACGGCCGGCAGGGCCTTCTGGGCCCCACGCTTCTGTCGCACGACATCCAGATCCTCTTCGCGCTGCCCGGCATCGTGCTGGTCACGCTCTTCGTGACCTCGCCCTTCGTCGTGCGCGAGGTGCTGCCGCTGATGCAGGCGCAGGGCTCCGAGCAGGAGCAGGCGGCGCTGACCCTCGGCGCGTCGGGCTGGCAGGTGTTCCGCCGGGTGACGCTGCCGAACATCCGCTGGGCGCTCCTTTACGGCGCGATCCTCTGCACCGCGCGGGCGGTGGGCGAATATGGCGGGGTGTCGGTCGTCTCGGGCAACGTGCGCGGCCAGACCAACACGCTGCCGCTGCAGATCGACCTCCTCTTCAACGATCTGAACGTGGCGGGCGCCTTCGCCGCGGCCACCACCCTCACGCTTCTGGCGCTGGTGATCCTCGTCCTGAAGACGGTGATGGAGAGCCGGCGCGGCTGAGGCCCCTAGACAACCTCTGCCGCTGCCGCGGCGAGGCGTCCGGCGTAAGGACCGCCGGCGGTCAGAGGTGGCGGCGCAGGATCGTCGGCACCTCGATCCGCAGCCCCGCCTCCGGCGCATGGCCGATCAGGCGGAAGACCTCCTCCAGCATCCCCGCCACATCCTGCTCGACCATGCCCACGCAATCGGGCAGCAGCGCCGCGAACGGGTCCCAGTCGAAGGTGCCGATCTCGACCGGCGCCGGCGGCGACTGGCGGCGGAGCCAGCGGACCACCCCTTCGAGCGTGATGGTGGAATTGACGAAGAGGCCGCGCGGCAGAGCGCCCGCCCGCGCCTCGAGCGCGGCCTCGGCCTTCTCGGCCGCATAGCCGCAGGCGAGGATCGCGCTCTCGGGAAGCGGGATGCCGCGGTCGGCGTGGGCGGCGCGGAAGCCCCGGATCCGCTCGGCCGTGTTGTGATCCGACGGACGCCCGCCGATGAAGAGCAGCGGCTCGTGCGGGGCGCGCTCGAGAAGCAGATGCGCGAGATCGCGGGCGCCGCCGAAATTGTCGGACACGACCGAGGGCGCCCGTCCGCCCGGCAGGTCGAGATTGATCGCCTGCACCCCGGCCGCGGCGCAGAAGTCGCTGATCCGGTCGGGGTCGGTGGCCCCCGTCGCGATCAGGCATTCCACCTGATAGGAGATCATCTCGCGCGCGGCCTCGAACTCCAGCTCGGGGTCGCGCTGGGTGCAGGTGATGACCGGAAACAGCCCCTGCGCCCGCGCCCGCGCCTCGAACCGCTCGGCGATGGCGCCGAAATAGCGGTTGTCGTATTTCGGCATGATCATGCCCACGATGTTCGACTTCTCGCGCCGCAGGACGCTGGCCTGCAGATTGACCGAATAGCCCTGCTCCTCGGCGACTCGCAGGATGCGCTCGGCCAGCCGCTCGCTGATCCGCCGCTTCTTCCACGTCCCGTTCAGCACCGCCGAGACCGCACTGGCCGAGGCCTCGGCCAGCGCCGCCAGATCGTAAATCGTTGTGCGGCGGGCCGCATTCCGCGATCCCGGTTCCGGCTTGCCCTTCTCGCCCACGTCGGCCCCTCCCCCAGAGAGCATCTTGACATCGCCCGTGCCTCGTAACAATCATGCTACATCGATTGAGCACGGTTGCGCAATCGATAGCGCCAGTCCGTCCGGCGGCGGAGGGAGGAGAGGATCTGCGGCCCAGCCGCCCCGCGACCCGCGACGGCGGGCGCGGTGCTGTCTCCATCCCGGTCGGCCCGGAGGCGCCTGACATGTGGAGGAGAGACATGACCAGCAGAACCTTCGCCCTGGCTGCGGCCTCGGGCCTCGTGGCCGGCCTTTTCGGCGCCGCCGCTTCCGCCCAGGAGGCCGCCACCGTGGCCTTCCTGATGCCCGACCAGGCATCCACCCGCTACGAGGAGCACGACTTCCCCGGCTTCCAGAAGTCGATGGGCGAGCTCTGCCCCGACTGCACGGTGATCTACCAGAACGCCAACGGCGACGTGGCGCTCCAGCAGCAGCAGTTCAACTCGGTCATCGCGCAGGGCGCGAAGATCGTGGTGCTCGATCCGGTCGATTCGGCCGCCGCCGCCTCGATGGTCGAGATCGCCCATTCGCAGGATGTGAAGGTGATCGCCTATGACCGGCCGATCCCCGCCACGCCCGCGGATTACTACGTCTCCTTCGACAACAAGGGCATCGGTCAGGCCATCGCCCAGTCGCTCGTCGATCATCTGAAGGCCACGGGCGTGCCGGACGGCGCGGGCGTCCTGCAGATCAACGGCTCGCCCACCGATGCGGCCGCGGGCCTCATTCGCGACGGGATCGACGCGGCGCTCGACGCTTCGGGCTACAAGACGCTGGCCGAGTTCGACACGCCGGACTGGGCTCCGCCGAAGGCGCAGGAATGGGCCGCGGGCCAGATCACCCGCTTCGGCGACGAGATCAAGGGCGTGGTCGCGGCCAACGACGGCACCGGCGGCGGCGCCATCGCGGCCTTCAAGGCGGCGGGCGTGGATCCGGTTCCGCCGGTCACCGGCAACGACGCCACCATCGCGGCGCTGCAGCTCATCATCTCGGGCGACCAGTATAACACCATCTCGAAACCCTCCGAGATCGTGGCCGAGGCCGCGGCGAAGGTGGCCGTGACCTTCCTCAAGGGCGAGACCCCCGAGGCCAAGACCACGCTCTACGACACGCCGGCCGAGCTCTTCGTGCCTGCGGTGGTGACGGCCGAGAACATCAAGGCCGAGATCTTCGACAAGGGCATCCAGACCGCGGCGGAAGTCTGCACCGGCGAATATGCCGAAGGCTGCGCCAAGCTCGGCATCCAGTGAGCTCCCGGGCGCCTGTCCCCGGCGGACGGGCGCCCCTCTTCCAGAAAGGCAGATCGCGATGACCCTGATCTCCGCCGAGGAGCGCGGCCAGCCCATCCTGCGGCTGCGCGGCGTCTCGAAGCAGTTCGGCGCCGTCTCGGCGCTCGCCGACATCGAGCTCGACATCCATCCGGGCGAAGTGGTGGCGCTGGTGGGCGACAACGGCGCGGGCAAGTCCACGCTGGTCAAGGTGCTGGCGGGGGTCCATCAGCCGACCTCGGGCACCATCGAATTCATGGGCAAGCCCGTCACGCTCGACAGTCCGAGCAAGGCGCTCGACCTCGGGATCGCGACCGTGTTTCAGGATCTCGCGCTCTGCGAGAACCTCGACGTGGTGGCGAACCTCTTCCTCGGCCACGAGCTGTCGCCCTGGCGGCTCGACGAGGTGGGGATGGAGGTCCGCGCCTGGACGCTCCTGCGCGAGCTGGCGGCCCGCATCCCCTCGGTGCGCGAGCCCATCGCCTCGCTCTCGGGCGGACAGCGCCAGACCGTGGCCATCGCGCGCTCGCTGCTGCTCGATCCCAAGATCATCATGCTCGACGAGCCCACGGCCGCGCTCGGCGTGGCGCAGACGGCCGAGGTGCTGAACCTGATCGAGCGCGTCCGCGACCGCGGGCTCGGCGTCATCATCATCAGCCACAACATGGAGGATGTGCGCGCCGTGGCCGACCGGATCGTCGTCCTCCGGCTCGGGCGCAACAACGGCACCTTCCCGGCCGACACGTCGAACCACGAGCTTGTCGCCGCCATCACCGGCGCGACCGAAAACTCCGTCTCGCGCCGTCAGGCCCGCAAGCAGCAGGAGGCCCAGGAGTGACCATGGATCCGAAACCCGAGGCGCTCGACCGCGGCGACAGCCGCCTGCGCCACGACGAGGGGCTTCTCGGCGCCGCGCGCGCCTTCTTCGACCGCGTACGCTCGGGCGATCTCGGCATGCTGCCGGTGCTCGTGGGGCTCGTGGTGATCTCGACCGTCTTCTCGACGCTGAACCCGGTGTTCCTCGCGCCGAACAACCTCGTGAACCTGCTCTTCGATGCGGCCACGGTGGGCTTCATCTCGCTCGGCATCGTCTGCGTGCTGATGCTGGGCCAGATCGACCTCTCCGTGGGCTCGATGAGCGGCCTCGCCTCGGCGATGATCGGGGTGCTCTGGGTCAACATGGGCTGGCCGCTGCCCGCGGCCATCGCGGCGGCGCTCGGCTTTGGGGCGCTGGTGGGGCTGCTCTACGGCGTGCTCCTGAACCGGTTCGGGATGCCCAGCTTCGTCTCGACCCTCGCGGGCCTTCTCGCGCTGCTGGGGCTGCAGCTCTACATCCTCGGGCCCACCGGCTCGATCAACCTGCCCTATGCCTCGGTGCTGGTGCGGTTCGGGCAGATCTATGTCATGCCGGACTGGCTCTCCTATCTGCTGGCGCTGCTGCCGGGGGCCGTCCTCGTCTATACGGGGCTGCGCACCATGGCGCGGCGGCGAGCGGCGAACCTCTCCTCGCCGGGCCTCAGCGTCCTTCTCGTCAAGGCGCTCGTCCTGACCGCGGCGCTTCTCTTCGCAGCCTATTACCTGAACCTCGGCCGCGGCATCCCGTGGATGTTCGGCCTGTTCGTGGCGCTCGTGCTGGCGATGAACTACGGGCTGACGCGCACCCAATGGGGCCGCTCGATGTTCGCCGTGGGCGGCAATGCCGAGGCCGCGCGCCGCTCGGGCATCGATGTGCGCAGGGTCAATGTCTCGGCCTTCATGCTCTGCTCGACGCTGGCGGCGCTCGGCGGCATCCTCGCCTCGGCCCGGCTCGCCTCCTCGAGCCAGCAGGCCGGCACCGGCGACGTGAACCTCAATGCCATCGCCGCGGCCGTGATCGGCGGCACCAGCCTCTTCGGCGGCCGGGGCAGCGCCTATTCCGCCCTGCTCGGGATCCTCGTCATCCAGGCGATCTCGAACGGCCTCACGCTTCTCAACCTCAGCTCGTCGCTCCGCTACATGATCACCGGCGGCGTGCTGGCCATCGCCGTCATCGTGGACTCGCTCGCCCGCCAGAGCCGGGTCAGCCACGGACGCGCCTAGAAAGGACCCATCATGGCAGAGCTCATGCAAGGAAAGGTGGCCGCCATCACCGGCGCGGCCTCGGGGATCGGGCTGGAATGCGCGCGCACCCTCGTGGCAGAGGGCGCCACGGTGGTGCTGATCGACCGCGCCGAGGACCGGCTCAAGGCGCTCTGCGCCGAGATCGGGCCGCGCGCCCTGCCGCTCGTCGTCGATCTGCTCGACGGGCCGCAGGTCTCGGGGATGCTGCCGCGCATCCTCGAGCTGGCGGGCTCGCTCGACATCTTCCACGCCAATGCGGGCGCCTATATCGGCGGGCAGGTGGCCGAGGGCGATCCCGACGCCTGGGACCGGATGCTGAACCTCAACATCAACGCGGCCTTCCGCTCGGTCCATGCCGTCCTGCCCTACATGATCGAGCGGAAGAGCGGCGACATCCTCTTCACGAGCTCGGTCGCGGGCGTGGTGCCGGTGGTCTGGGAGCCGATCTACACCGCCTCGAAATTCGCGGTGCAGGCCTTCGTCCATTCCACCCGCCGGCAAGTCGCGCCGCATGGCGTGCGCGTGGGCGCGGTGCTGCCCGGGCCCGTGGTGACGGCGCTTCTCGACGACTGGCCCAAGGCCAAGATGGAGGAGGCGCTGGCCAACGGCTCGCTCATGCAGCCGAAGGAAGTGGCCGAGGCCGTGCTCTTCATGCTCTCGCGCCCGAAGGGCGTCGTGATCCGCGACCTCGTGATCCTGCCGCACAGCGTCGACATCTGACCCGCGCCTCCGGGCGGCCCCCTTCGGCGGGGCGCCGTCCGGCCCCGGCGCGCCTCCCGCGAAAGGCCCCTCCATGACCCAGGATCCCTCCCGTCCCGCGCCCGGCGCCGGTGACGTGCTTCTCGGCATCGACGTCGGCACCGGCAGTGCGCGCGCGGGCCTCTTCGACCGCGCGGGCCGGATGCTCGCCTCGGCCAAATGCGACATCGCCATCTGGCGCGCGCCGGGCGCCATGGTCGAACAGTCGAGCCGCGACATCTGGCAGGCGGTCTGCCGCGCCACCCGCGCGGCTCTGGCCGAGGCGGGGCTGCCGCCCGAGGCGGTGGGCGGCGTGGGGTTCGATGCCACCTGCTCGCTCGTCGTGGTGGGCGAGGGCGGCGCGCCCCTGCCCGTCGGGCCCTCCGAGGATCCCGAGCGCAACATCATCGTCTGGATGGATCACCGCGCCGTGGCGCAGGCCGAGCGGATCAATGCGCAGGGCCACGAGGTGCTGCGCTATGTGGGCGGCCGCATCTCGCCCGAGATGGAGACGCCGAAGCTTCTGTGGCTGGCCGAGAACCGGCCCGAAATCTTCGCCCGCGCCTGGCAGTTCTTCGACCTGGCGGATTTTCTCGGCTGGCGGGCGACGGGCGATCTGGCGCGCTCGACCTGCACCGTCACCTGCAAATGGACCTATCTCGCGCATGAGAGCCGCTGGGATGCGGGCTATTTCCGGCAGGTGGGGCTCGGGATGCTGGCCGACGAGGGCTTCGCGCGGATCGGCGCCCGGGTGGTGGAGCCCGGCACGCCGCTGGGCCGGGGGCTGACGGCCGAGGCGGCGGCGGAGCTCGGCCTCTGCCCCGGCACGCCGGTGGGCGCGGGGCTGATCGATGCCCATGCCGGCGGCATCGGCACCGTGGGGGCCGAGGGCACGCCCGAGCGCGATCTGGCCTATGTGTTCGGCACCTCCTCCTGCACCATGACCACCACGCGCGAGCCCGTCTTCGTGCCGGGCGTCTGGGGCCCCTACCGCTCGGCCATGGTGCCCGGCATGTGGCTGAACGAGGGCGGCCAGTCGGCCGCGGGGGCGGCGATCGAGCAGCTTCTGTCCTTCCACCCCGCCGCGGCCGAGGCCGCGCGCGCCGCGGAAGCTATGGGCGAGGCGCTGCCCGTCCATCTCGCCCGGCTGGCCACCGAGGGGCTCGCGGACCTCTCGCAGGTGGCGGGCCGCGCCGAGGGGCTGCATGTGGTGCCCGAATTCCTCGGCAACCGCGCGCCCTTCGCCGACCCCCATGCAAGGGCGGTGATCGCGGGCCTCGGGATGGAGCGCGACCTGCAGAGCCTCGTTTCGCTCTATGTGGCGGGGATCTGCGGCATCGCCTACGGGCTGCGCCAGATCCTCGAGGCGCAGGAGCGCGCGGGCGCGCCGGTCGAGCGGATCGCGATCTCGGGCGGTGCGGGCCAGCTCGACATGGTGCGCCAGTTGCTGGCCGATGCGACGGGCAGGCCCGTGCTGGCGAGCGCCGTGGCGGAGCCCGTGCTGCTGGGCTCGGCCATCCTCGGCGCGGTGGCGGCCGGGCACGAGCCCGACATGACGGCCGCCATGCAGCGCATGTCGCGCACGGCCGAGCGCTACGAGCCCGCCGGGGGCGCCATCGCGACGCTGCACGACCGCCGCTATGCGGCCTTCCTGGCCCTGCAGGAAGCGGCCCGGGCCGCGCGAGGCTGAAGGGCCGGTCGGGGATGGAAGCGGAAGAGCGGGGGCTTCGCGCCCCCGCACCCCCGCGGGATATTTGGGCCAGAATGAAAGCAGCGGAAGGTCAGCCGCCCATCGCCTCGTTGTCGTCGGGCAGCGCGTCGAGGGGGGCGATGCGGTAGACCACATCCTTGCGCAGCACCGCACCCTCGGCCTGCAGGCGCGAGAAGGCCGGAATCGGGATCAGCCGCAGCCCCCCGCCCTCCATCGGCAGGCCCGAGCCGAGCAGCCGGTAGATGCCGAGATCGATCAGGTCGAGCCGGAGCGAATCCTGCCCCGGCAGGAACAGCACGAGGCGCAGCTCGCGCGGGCCTGCGGGGGCGATGGTGATGAGCATCCGGTCGGACGGCGGGACCTGTGGCGCGGTGGAAGCGAGCGTCACCAGCGCCCGGTAGCGCGCCAGCCCCTGCGCGAGATAGGCCACGAGCGCCTCGGCCACGCGGAGCGCAGGCGGCACCTCGGCCTCGGTCAGCCAGTGGTCGGGGGGCTGCGGCACCGTCGGATGCGGCGCGGTTGCCGGTGCGTCGGGGCGCGCCCCGGCACGCCTCCCTTCGGCGGATCGCGGGGTCTGCATCGGCAGACCGGACAGGCCTTCACTCGGCATCGCGGCACCTCGTCAACAAGCGGGGGACAGCCTTTCGTCGGATGTCCCGGGGGGATTATACCCGTCCAACGGCGGAGGCAGGTCCCCGGTGCCGCGCCGCGGCACGGACATTTTGCCGCGGCCCGCGGCGGGGCGGCGGGACCGGACTGCCTCCCTTTTCCGCTCCGGGCGCGATCTGCGGCAAGAGCCATGCCAGAGGACGCGCCCGGGCGGGGCTGCGACGGCATGGACCCTCGCCTCCGCCGCTTCGGGAGGCGCAGTTACTGGCGCGCAAGGACCTGAGGGCTATGCTGGGGCTCGCAACCGGGAGAATCGTCGTGACGTCACGGATCGTGGTCTTGGGCGGGGGCTTCGGGGGCATGTATGCCGCCCGCGCCCTCAAGCGCCGGCTCGGCAGTGCCGCCGAGATCGAGCTCGTCAATGCCGAGAACTATTTCGTCTTCCAGCCCCTTTTGCCCGAAGTGGGCGCGGGCTCGATCACGCCCGCCCATGCGGTCTCGCCGCTGCGCTTCCTGCTGCGCGACGTCTTCGTGCGCAAGGCCACCGTCGACAGCGTCGACTTCGAGCGCCGTCTGGTGACGGTCTTTCAGGGCGTCCAGCGCCGCCCGACCGAGATCGGCTACGATCATCTGGTGATCGCGCTCGGACAGGCGGCCGATCTGTCGAAGATGCCGGGGCTCGAGGAACATGCGCTCACCATGCGCACGCTCGAGGATGCGCGGCGGCTGCGCGCCCATGTGATCGGCCAGCTCGAACATGCGCAGATCACCCGCCTGCCCGAGGTCAAGCGCGGCGCCCTGACCTTCTGCGTGGTGGGCGGCGGCTTCTCGGGGATCGAGACCGCGGGCGAGATGAAGGATCTGATCGACCGCTCGCTGAAGTTCTATCCCGACATCGACCCGTCCGAGGTGCGGATGATCGTCGTGGAGTTCGCCGACCGGATCCTGGGCGAGATGTCTCGGGGCCTGGCCGATTATGCGACGCGGACGCTGAGCGAGCGCGGGATCGAGGTCAAGCTCGGCACCGGCGTGGCAAGCGCGACGGGGACGCAGCTCGTGACCACCACGGGCGAGGTCATCGACACGCGCACCATCGTGGCCACCATCGGCAATGCCCCCTCGCCCGTCGTCCGCCGGATGGGGCTGCCGTCCGAGCGGGGGCGGATCTCGGTCGACCGCACGCTGGCGGTGAAGGGGCGCCGCGACGTCTGGGCGCTGGGGGACTGCGCGCTGATCGCGCTGAAGGACGCGCCGCAGGGGCCGCGCGACTATGCGCCGCCCACCGCGCAGTTCGCCGTGCGAGAGGCCGAGCAACTGGCCGAGAACATCGCCTCCACCATCATGGGCGGCACGCCGCAGCCGTTCGACTATCGCTCGAAGGGGGCCCTCGCCTCGCTGGGCGCGCGCAAGGGCGTGGCGCAGGTCTTCGGCCTCGAGCTGAAGGGCTTTCCGGCCTGGCTCCTGTGGCGCTTCTACTATCTGGCCTTCCTGCCCGGCCTCACCACACGGATCTTCGTGCTTCTGAACTGGTTCATGGACGGGATCAGCCCGCGCAGTGTCGTGCAGCTGCACACGCGCAGCGTGCCGCCCACCCGCTATGTCCGCTACCGCGCGGGCGACGTGATCTATGAGGCGGGCAACCGCTCGGACGGATTCTATACCGTGGTCACCGGCGCGGTGGAGATGACGCGGACCGACCCCGAAACCGGCCTGCCGCAGATCCGCACCATCGGGCCGGGCGGCCATTTCGGCGAGCGGCTGATCCTCGGGGCCACGCGGCGGCACACCAGCGTGCGCGCGGCCGAAGACACGAAGGTGCTGGTGATGGACCGCGAGGAGTTCCTGAAGCTCGCCGACAGTTTCCAGGCCTTCCGGGACTATTTCGCCCCCTACATGGCCCGTCATGGAATGGAATGGCCGCCTCTGGGCGAGACGGAGGGTCAGGCGGCCCCGACGCCGGTGCCGGTGGAGAAGGGCTGACCGGCCGCCCCGCAGGGGACGGCCGGTCGCGGGATCAGCGGCCCTGACGCTGGAAGGCCCGGTCGAGATCGTCGTCCGACCCGTCGAGGCTGAAGCTGAAGCCGCCCGGCGTGACCTTCGAGGGGCTCGGAGCCACCGCAGCGGCAGGGGTCTTCCGCCCGCCCTCGACGATGCGGAGCTGCGGCGCCGCAGGGGCCGGGGCGGCGTCGGCGAGGCGGAAGAAGGACACGGTCGCCTCGAGCTGCTCCGCCTGACCCGACAGTTCGTTGGCGCCGCCGGCCAGCTGCTGGGAGGCCGAGCTGTTCTGCTGGGTCACCTTGTCGAGCTGCTGGATCGCCGTCGCCACCTGCTGCGCCCCGGCCGCCAGTTCCCGCGAGGCCACCGAGATGTCGGTCACGAGCCGCGACGTGTGCTCGATGTCGGGCACGAGCTGGCTCAGCATCTCGCCTGCGCCGGTCGCCGCCCGGACGGTGCCCGCCGAAAGCTGCGAGATCTCGGCTGCCGCGGCCTGGCTGCGTTCGGCGAGCTTGCGCACTTCGGAGGCCACGACGGCGAAGCCCCGCCCATGCTCGCCCGCCCGCGCCGCCTCGACGGCCGCATTGAGGGCCAGAAGGTCCGTCTGGCGCGCGATCTCCTGCACCATCAGGATCTTGTCGGCGATCGACCGCATGGCGCCCACCGCCTCTTCCACGGCAGCCCCCGAGGCGCGCGCGTCTTCTGCCGCCTTCGAGGCGATGCGTTCGGTCTGCATCGCATTGTCGGCGGCCTGCTTGATGTTCGCGGCCATCTGCTCGACCGAGGCCGAGGCTTCTTCCGTGGCCGAGGCCTGCTCGGTCGCACCCTGGCTCAGCTGCTCCGACGTGGCCGCCATCTCGCCGCTGCCCGTGGAGACCTGACGGGCCACCGTCGAGACGCCGCCCACCACCTCGCGCAGCTTTTCCACCATGAGGTTGTTCGACTTGAGAAGATCGGAAATCTCGTCGCGGCCGTGGGCATCCGCCTGGGCGCTCAGGTCGCCGGCCGCCACGCGCTTCGACAGATCGAGCGCCCGGCGCAGGCCGCTGGCGATGTTCATGGTGATCCAGACGGCAGCCGCAATCCCCACCACGCCCGCAAGCGCCAGCAGGCCGATCAGCATTTTCTTCGCCTGCGCCATGTAGCTCTGGACCTCCCGCTCGGCCGCTGCAAGCGTCTCAAGCTGCCGGGCGACGAAGGCGGCGGCCAGTTCCTCGCGCTTCTTCTGGGTCGCCAGATAGTCGCGGTCGAGCAGGAGGTTCGACGCGCCCTCCAGATCGTTCTTCTTCGAGAATTCGATCGCCTTGTTGTTGATCTCGGAGATGCCCTTTCGGAGCGCCGTGTATTCGTCGAGCAGGGCGCGGTTCTCGGGGCTCAGGGTCGCCGCCTCGAGCGCCTCCATGGCGGCCTTCTGCTGCGCCCGCGCCTCGGCCATCTCGTCCTCGAGCCGGCGCATGGCCTCTTCCTCGCGGGTGATGAGATGCTCGCGGATCGCAGCCTTCAGCCGAAGCTGCGCGGAGTTCAGCTCCTGAACCCTGATCGTGTTCTGAACCTGGCTCTCCATCATTTCGGCGAGCTGCGCGTCGATGTGGTTGAAATCCCGCACCGCCACCGTGCCGGCGATGCCGGAGAGAAGAAAGACCGCAAGGAACGTCGCGGCGAGCTTGAGCTTGATCGTCATGATGGGCCTCTATCCTCGTAATGAACCTGCATCCGAGATGCGCTCAAAGGGCCCTTCAGGTCGAGCGCTCCACCGGTATGGATGGGACGATCTGGCGGAGGCGCTTCCGCCCTGCGGTCGGGGCGCCGCATCAACAAGACGGCCGGACCCCTCCGAAAGAGAGGCATGACCGGGACCGATCACGCGTCCGCGCGGCGCAAGCCCCGCGACCGGCCGCCCTGGCGATCCAGACCGATTTCAGGCGGAAAAGCCTTAACGAATCGCCATCGGAGGCGCTTTCGGTGGCCTCGTGCTCTCCAGATCCTCGGGGGAGAGCGCGCCCACGTCCGGCGGACCCTCGCTCGGGTCGGGGTGCGGCACGGCCGCGGGCACGCCGCCGCGGCCCTCCGCCCGGTCGCGGTGCAGCGCCGCGCGGCCCAGCATCATCAGCGTCACCGGCGTGGTGATCATCACGAAGGCGCCGATCACCAGCTCGTGCAGCACCGGGCGCCCCTGCATCCAGCTGAAGAGCAGGATCGCGGCCAGGATGATCCCGGCGGCGCCCCAGCTCGTGCCGAGGGTGGGCGCGTGGAGCCGATCGTAGAAGCTGCGCAGCTGCACGAGTCCGACCGTGCCGAGCAGCGTCAGCGTGCTGCCGAGGACGAGAAACAGCGCGATCGGAAGGGCAAGCCAGAGCGGGACCGTCTCGAGATGCGTCATTCGATGATCTCTCCCCGGATGAGGAACTTCGCGAGCGAGACGGTCGCCACGAAGCCCAGCACGCCGATCACCAGCGACACTTCGAAGAAGAAGGTCGTCCCGAGCCGCATTCCCGCCACCACGAACAGGAGCATCGCGGTCACATAGAGCGTGTCGAGCGCCAGCACCCTGTCCTGCGCGCGCGGCCCGCGCAGCAGGCGCCAGCAGGCGAGACAGCCGGCAAGGGCCAGCGCGAACTGCGCATAGGTCAGGGCGGCCGAAAGGATCGTGGCACTCATTCGAAGATCTCCAGCAGCAGGGCCTCGTAGCGGTCGCGGATCAGCCGGATCCATTCCTCCTCGTCGACCATGTCGAAGACATGGATGAGAAGCACCCCCGTCTCGGCATCGTGCTCGAGCCAGGCGGTGCCGGGCGTCGCCGTCAGGATGATCGCGAGCAGCGCGAGCGCGGGCTGCGAGCGCAGCGTGAGCGGGATCTGCAGGAAGTCCGACCGGCGCGCGCCGTGGCGGCCGCCGTTCAGGATGAGGAGCGCCACCGCCGCATTCGAGCGGACGATGTCGAGGCTCACGATCCCCACGAGGCGGAAGACCGACCCCCAGCGCCGGATCTGCGGTTGCGCGGGCTGAAGCGCGGCCATCGCCTTCCCCGCGATCAGCGCGATGCCGCTGCCGAGGATCAGGTGGCCCAGCGAGAAGCGCGTGAGCAGGAGCCACATCAGAAGAAGCGACAGCGACAGGAGCGGATAGGGCACGAGACGGCTCATGGGGCGGCGCTCCCCTCGGTGACGCGCGGGGCGGCGAAGACGCCGTCCGCATAGATGGCGGGCTCGTGCAGCGCACGCGCGGTGGCCTGCATGTAGCGCAGCGTATCCTCGGCCCGGACGGTCAGCGTAACGAGGAGCGCGATCAGCCCCAGCACCGGCGCGATCTCGAGCGCGAGCACCTTCGGCACCGAGCCGTCGGTGGCCCAGAAGGTCTGGATGCCGATCCGCACGAGGCCGATCAGCGTGGCGAACCCCGCAAGGAACAGGAGCGACAGGAAGGCCCAGCCGAGCAGCGGATCGAAGCCCGGCGCGGCCAGGAGGGGGGCCAGCATCGCGATCTTGCCGATGAAGCCCGACAGCGGCGGCAGGCCCGCCAGCGCGAGGACACAGGCGCCGAAGCTCAGCCCCAGCACGGTCAGCGTGCCCGGGATGGCGAGACCCACCTCGGGCTCGTCCTCCTCGGCCTCATCGAGCCCGTAGGCGTCGGCGGTCAGGGCCAGCATGGCGGCGATGCCCCCCTCCTCGCGGCTCATCGGCTCGATGAGCAGGAAGAGCGCGCCGGTGGCGAGGGTCGAGCTGACGAGATAATAGAGCGCGCCGCCCAGCATCTCCGGACCGCCGCCCGCGAGCGCGAAGCCCACGACCCCGAGCACGGTGCCCGACGAGATCAGCACCATATTGGCCGTCATCCGTCCGAGTCCCTGCGAGGCCAGCACGCCCAGAAGGCCGAAGGCGACGGTGGCCATGCCGCCCGCGATCAGCACGCCCGATCCGAAGCCCGCGGAGGCGGCGGCCGCCGGGCCGAAGAGCAGCATCGAGACCCGCAGGATGACATAGACGCCCACCTTGGTCATGATGGCGAACATGGCCGCAACGGGCGCCGCGCCCGCCATGTAGGCCGTGGGCAGCCAGAAGGAGAGCGGCCAGATCCCCGCCTTCACGAGAAAGGCGATCCCGAGAAGCGCCGCGCCGGTATGCAGGATCGGCAGGTCGGCCTCGGCCAGCGTCGGCACGATCCGCGCCAGATGCGCCATGTTGAGCGTGCCGGTCACGCCGTAGATCAGGCTGACCCCGATCAGGAACAGCAGCGAGGCCGCGAGGTTGATCGCGATGTAATGCAGCCCCGCCCGGATGCGCAGCTGCCCCGACCCGTGCAGGAGGAGCCCGTAGGAAGCCGCGAGCAGCACCTCGAAGAAGACGAAGAGGTTGAAGAGATCGCCGGTGAGGAAGGCCCCGTTCAGCCCCATCAGCAGGAACTGGAACAGCGAATGGAAGTGCTTGCCCTGCCGGTGCCAGCCCGCCGAGGCATAGAGCACCGTGGGAATAGCCAGCAGCGCCGTCAGAAGCAGCATCAGCGCCGAGAGCCGGTCGATCACCAGCGCGATGCCGAAGGGCACCGCCCAGTCTCCGAGCAGATAGAAGCCGATGTCGTTGCCGCCCGAGGCCGCATTGCCCTTCGACCCCACCAGAAGCTCTGCCGCGACCAGAAGAAGCGCCACCGTCGATCCGACCGAGATCGCGACCTTCGCCTTCCGCTGCCGGTCGTCGTAGAGCAGCATCAGCGCCCCCGCGACGAACGGAATGAGGATCGGGGCGACGATGAGATGGTGCGCGCTCATTCCTCGCTCTCCTTTCCGTCGACATGGTCGGTGCCCGTCACCCCGCGCGAGGCCATCATCACCACGAGAAAGAGCGCGGTGGTGGCGAAGCTGATGACGATGGCCGTCAGCACCAGCGCCTGCGGCAGCGGATCGGCATAGAGCGCGGGATCGATGAAGCCGCCCTTGGGCATGATCGGCGGCTGGGCCAGCGTGAGCCGGCCCATCGCGAAGATGAAGAGATTGACCGAATAGGACAGGAGGCAGAGCCCGACGATCACCTGGAAGGTGCGCGGCCGCAGGAGGAGCCAGATCCCCGACGCGGCGAGGATGCCGATGGCGAGCGACAGGACGATTTCCATCAGGGCGTCTCCTTCCGCTCTGTCTCTTTCTCCTCGGCGTCCTGCTCGCGCAATCGGGCCGAGCGCAGCGTCTGGTGCGCGATGGCGATGAGCATGAGGACGGTGGCCCCCATCACCAGCGCATAGACGCCGAGATCGAAGAGGAGCGCGGTGGCGGCCGGCACCTTGCCCACCAGCGGCAGCTCGACATAGCGGGCATGGGCCGTCAGGAACGGATAGCCGAACAGCCAGGCGCCCATGCCGGTCCCGCCCGCGACGAGGAGCCCCGCCCCCATCCAGCGGATCGGCAGCACCGTCAGGCGCATCTCGATCCAGCGGACATTCGTCGCGAGATACTGGAGCAGGAAGGCGATGGCGAGCGTGACCCCGGCCGAGAAGCCGCCGCCCGGCAGGTCATGGCCGCGGAAGAAGAGATAGGCCGACATCACGATCAGCGCCGGGAACATCCATTGCATGATGACCGAGGGCACGAACATGTAATCCTGCAGCGCCTCGGCCTCCTCGCCGCGCTGCTCGTCGGGGATCGAGGCGCTCTCGGAGGCGGGGCGGAAGCGGCGCAGCAGCGCATAGACCGTGAGCCCCACCACCGCGAGCACGGTGATCTCGCCGAACGTGTCGAAGGCCCGGAAATCGACGAGGATCACGTTCACCACATTGGTGCCGCCGCCCTCGTGATAGGCGTTGCGCAGGAACCAGTCGCCGATGTTGGGGATGAGCGGCCGGGTCATCACCACATAGGCCAGCGCCGCGAGTCCCGCGCCCGAGACGCCCGCGATGATGAAGTCGCGCCCGCGGCGCAGCCGCGCGGGCAGCAGCTTGTCGGCCGCGATCTCCTCGCGCCGCTTGGGCAGCCAGCGCAGGCCCAGAAGCAGAAGCGCCGTGGTCACGATCTCGACCAGAAGCTGGGTGACGGCCAGATCGGGGGCCGAGAACCAGACGAAGGTGAGGCAGGTCACGAGCCCCGCGCCGCCGAGCAGCACGAGCGCCGCGAAGCGGTGATATTTCGCCTGCCAGGCCGCGCCCACGGCACAGGCCACGCCCACCGCCCACATGAGCGCGAAGCTCACGCTGACCGGCGTGGCCCGCGCCCGCTCGACCGGCGCCAGATGGCCCCACATGACGGCGGTCGCAGCGCCGAGCGCCAGAAGCACCATCAGCCGCAGCTGCGGCTGCAGCCGCTCGGTGCCCACGATCCGGTAGATCCTGCGCGGCCAGGTCCAGCTCAGGCGCAAGAGCAGCCGTTCGTAGACCTTCTGCGCGCGGATGCGGTGCAGGAGGGGCGGCCCCTCGGGCCCCGCCGCGATCCGGCTGCCGAGAAGCGCATAGAGCAGGATGCCCAAGGCCAGCGCCACCATGCTCATGACGAGCGGCGCGTTGATCCCGTGCCAGATCGCGATCGACGTGTAGGGCGTGTCCGGCCCCATCACCGACCGCGCCGCGAGGTTCAGCGTGGGCCCGAGGGTGAGGCCCGGCAGGATCCCCACCACGAGGCAGACCGCGACCAGAAGCTCGACCGGGCGGCGCATCCAGGGCTGCGGCTCGTGCGGCACCTTGGGCAGGTCCACGGGCGGCGGGCCGAAGAAGACCGTCGCGATGAAGCGCAGCGAATAGGCCACCGAGAAGACGCTCGCGAAGGTCGCGAGATAGGGCAGCATGTCGTCGAGCCAGGTGCCGTTGTGCCAGTCCACCGCCTCGGCGAAGAACATCTCCTTGGACAGGAACCCGTTCAGGAGCGGCCCCCCGGCCATGGCGGCGGCCGCCACGATGGCGAGCGTGCCCGTCACCGGCATCAGCCGCATGAGGCCGCTCAGCCGGCGCATGTCGCGCGTGCCGCTCTCGTGGTCGATGATGCCCGCGGCCATGAAGAGCGAGGCCTTGAAGACCGCATGGTTGGCGATGTGGAAGATGGCCGCGAGGATCGCGCCCGAGCTGCCGATGCCCGCGAGCGCGGTGATGAGGCCCAGATGGCTGATGGTGGAATAGGCCAGAAGCCCCTTCAGGTCGTGCCGGAACAGCGCGACGATCGACCCCACGATCAGCGTGAGCATGCCGATGCCGGTCACGGCATAGAACCACAGTTCGGTGCCGCCCAGCGCCGGGGTGAAGCGGACGAGCAGGAAGACCCCCGCCTTCACCATGGTGGCCGAATGGAGGTAGGCCGAGACCGGCGTGGGCGCGGCCATCGCGCCCGGCAGCCAGAAATGGAAGGGGACCTGCGCCGACTTGGTGAAGGCGCCCAGCAGGAACAGGCCCAGCACCAGCGGATAGGCTCCATGGGCGCGGATGAGGTCTCCCGAGGCCAGAACCCGGTCGAGATCGTAGCTGCCCGCGATCCGGCCCAGCAGCAGCATCGCCGCCAGCAGGCAGAGCCCGCCGGCCGCCGTCACCACGAGCGCCGTCCGCGCCCCGTCGCGCGCCGCGGGCGTCTGGTGCCAGTAGCCGACCAGAAGGAACGACAGGATCGAGGTCAGCTCCCAGAAGACCACGAGCAGGAGGATGTTGCCCGACAGGAGCATCCCCATCATGGCGCCGGTGAAGGCCATGAGGAAGGAATAGAACCGCGGCACCGGATCGGACTTCGACAGGTAGTAGCGGGCGTAGATCACCACGAGCCCGCCGATGGCGGCGACAAGGGTCACGAACAGCCAGGAAAACCCGTCGAGGCGGATGTCGAGCCCCAGCCCCAGCGACGGCACCCAGTCGAGGCCGGCCCGCAGCACCTGCCCCTCGGCGATGGCGGGATGGAGCGCCGCGAGGATCGCCAGCCCTCCCGCCAGAACGAGCCCCGAGACCGCCGCCGCCGCATTATGCGCGTTCACGGGCAGGCTGGCCGCAACGAGCGCTCCGAGAAACGGCAGCGTCACGAGGATCAGGAGCAGGTTCTGTTCGATCATGCGGGGCCGGGATCCTTTCCGTGCTTGGGCGTTCGAGGGGCGGTTCTTCCGCAGGACGCAGCGCGGGCGCGCCTGCCGTGGAACCGGGGCGCGAAAGCGGGCATCTGCCGGGAAAACCGATGCCCCTCCTATGGATGGGAAGACCCCTGCGGATCAAGTCATTGCAGGTCACGAAAAGTAATCTCGGGCAGGAAAATGCGGATCCAACCCCGCGCGGCGGCGTCAGGCGGCCTGTGGACGCGCGCGCCGGGCCCGAGTTGACAGCCGGCAACGGGCGCTTCATGGCTGGAGCGTGCGACAGGATGTCCGGAGGAGCCCATGACCGATCGACCCGCGAGCGAACCGAGGCTTACCTCGCTGTCCCATGGCGGCGGCTGCGGCTGCAAGATCGCGCCCGGCGTGCTGGCCGAGCTTCTGCGCGCGGCACCTGCCCTGCCGGTGCCGGCCGATCTTCTGGTGGGCACCGCCACCTCGGACGATGCCGCCGTCTGGCGGCTGAACGACGACCAGGCCCTCGTCGCCACGACCGATTTCTTCATGCCCATCGTGGACGATCCCTACGACTTCGGCCGGATCGCCGCGACCAACGCGATCAGCGACGTCTATGCGATGGGCGGGCGCCCGATCCTCGCGCTGGCGCTGGTGGGGATGCCGATCTCGGTCCTCTCGAAGGAAACCATCGGCCGCATCCTCGAAGGGGGCGCCGCGGCCTGTGCCGCCGCCGGCATCCCGATCGCCGGGGGCCACACCATCGATTCGGTCGAGCCGATCTACGGTCTCGTGGCGCTGGGGCTCGTCCATCCCGACCGCGTGCGGCTGAATGCCGGCGCACGCCCCGGCGACCGGCTGGTGCTGGGCAAGCCCATCGGCACCGGCATCCTCTCGGCGGCGCTGAAGAAGGAGGCGCTCGATGCCGCGGGCTATGCCGAGATGATCGCCACCACCACCCGGCTCAACACGCCCGGTCCGGATCTGGCCGAGCTTGCGGGCGTCCATGCGCTGACCGATGTGACGGGCTTCGGCCTCGGCGGGCACGGGCTCGAGATGGCGCGGGGCGCAGGCGCGCGGCTCCGGATCGACTGGGCGCGCGTGCCGGTCATGCCCGCGGTGCGGGGGCTTCTCGCGCAGGGCTTCGTCACCGGAGCCTCGGGGCGGAACTGGGACAGCTACGGCGCAGGCATCGCGCTGCCCGCAGACTTTCCCGTGCCCGAGCGGGCGCTCCTCACCGATCCGCAGACGAGCGGCGGGCTCCTCGTGGCCTGTGCGCCCGACAGCGTGGGCGAGGTGCTCGCCACCTTCGCCCGCCACGGGTTCGAGGCCGCGGCCGAGATCGGCACGGTGGAAGACGGCCCCGCGGAGCTCGTGATCGCCTGAGGCTGGCCCTTCCGCGTGGGCGCGCCCTCCCCCCGGGGGAGCGGCTCGCTCCGCGCACGGGGGCGCAGCGCAAGACGGATTGCCTGCCCTGTTCCACCGGTCGCTCGCTCCGCGCGCGGGGGGCGCAGCCCTCGCGGACGAGGCCGAGGCGCCTGCCTCAGGCCAGTTCGAAGGTCGCGTAGGGATTGAGGCAGGCGGTGGGGCCGATGAAGCTCACCTCCTCGTCCGGTTCCGTCCGCATGGCGATGTTGGTCATCCGCACCGCATCGCCCAGGATATGCCGCTCGAACTGCTCGAGCCGCCCGGCGCGGTCGTCGGGCAGCATCTCCATGGCGGGATCCTCGAGGCCGGTCTGGTAGGCGGTGGCATAGGCCGCCGCCAGCTTCCACGGCGGCGCGAGCCACGGACGCTGCGCCACGCTGGCCGCGGTCAGCGCCTCGACCTCGGCCTCCTCCATCCTGAGCGGCCCGAAATGGCGCTCGAGCACGGCGCGGACCAGATCCTCGGGCCGGCGGGTGATCGCATAGCCCCCGGCCGCGGCGAGGGCGGCGGTGGCTCCGGCCAACTGGAGGGCGCGGCGGCGGCTCAGTTTCATGGGCGGCTCCGTCAGATCAGAAGGTCGGCGGCGCGCAGCGACAGCGCGGCGGCGGTGAGCGAGGGGTTGGCGGCCGAGCAGGTGGGGAAGGTGCTGGTGCCCACCACCACGAGATTGCGCAGCCGGTGATGGACAAGGCCCGCATCCACCACCGACCGGGCCGGGTCGGACCCCATCCGCAGCGTGCCCTGCAGGTGGCTCTCGGTCTCGCGGATGCCGTGGTCGAGGATCTTCTCGACCGGCAGCGGCGCGAGCAGCTCGGGCAGCGCGGCCTTGGCCCGCTCCATCCCGCGCAGCGCATAATCCGAAGGTCCGTGATAGTCGACGAAGGCCCGCCCCTCGCCGTCCAGCGTCACGCGGTTGCGGTCCTCGGGCAGGTCCTCGGTCACGATCACGAGCGGCAGGGTCTGGCGCATCCGCTCGGCCCCGAGCCGCATCCCGTGCGACCAGCGATTCTCGAAATAGACCAGCGCCGCGCCCCGATCCTTGCGGTGCGGCCCGTCGTAGAGACCGAAATCGAGCCCCGTCGTGATGGTGCTGCCGCCGAAATTGTCGACCCCGTCGAGCCAGGCCTCCATCGACCAGCCGTAGGATTCGTGCAGCCCCACCCCGGTCAGCCCGCCGCCCAGATCCGAGCGCAGGAGGATCGCCGGGCTGTGGATCGCGTTGGCGCCGAGCACGAAGAGATCGCCCGTCACCTTGTGCTCGCGCCCGTCGGGGCCCCGGATCACGGCCGCCGAGATCGAGGATCCCGCCGCCTCGAAGCGGCGCACCTCCGTCTCGAGGCAGAGGGTGACGCCCGGCGTCTCGTAGAGCGGCACGAGCGAATTGTTCGCGGTGAACTTCGCATCCGCCGGGCAGATCTGGCAGCGCAGCGAGGCGCAGCAGGCCGCGCGCGTCTCGGTGGCGATGCGGGCCCGCGCGGTGGGCATCACGAAATGGCTGTCGGGCCGCGCGGCCTTCATCAGCCGGTCGGGGTCGGGCATCACATGCGGCGGCTGCGGGAAGGGGCGCGAGCGCGGCATGACCTGCGCCATGTCGGGATCGCCCGAAACCGCCATGATCTCCTCGGCCTCGCACCAGTAGGGCTCGAGATCGTCGTAGGAAACCGGCCAGTCCTGCGCCACGCCGTGATCGGTCCCGAGCCGGAAATCGGCCGGATGCAGGCGCGGCGTCTGGGCGAACCAGCAGTTGGTGCCTCCGCCGAATCCGATGGTGAAGTTCCAGGGCTTTTCCGAATTGGTGGCGTAGGTGTCGCTGTCGGTCACGGGCGAATTCCGCCCTTCCTCCAGCTGCCAGTCGTGTGTCGAATGCCGGCCCCATTCCAGAACGAGGATCCTCCGCCCCGGCTGGCGCAGCAGCCGATGCAGGAAGAACGAGGAGCCGAAGCCCGAGCCCACAATGATCACATCGAAATGTTCGCCGGCGACGCTCTCGGGCGGAGCCAGGTTCATATGATTCATCTCCTAATTATTACTTGCTACCTTGAGGCGAGCGGCGGGAAACTGTCCACCCCTGCCCCCATGGATCGGCAAGCCTTTGCCTGCCCTGTTTGCAACCGCAGCATGATTATGCTTATGCAGCGTCGACCTGCCATTTGAACGGGCAGCGGCAGGAACCCGTGCGCGCCGAAGATCTACGGGTTGCACGTCTGGGAACTTTGGGGCCCCTTGGGGCTTCGTCCGCAAGCCGCGGCCGGGCCGGTCCCTCGCCGGCCTGCCGCGGAACCGAGGGAGAAACGTCTCGATGCGATCCTGTCTGACTGCCTGCGCCGGGCGGGTGTCCCGGTGAGCGGGCAGCATCTCTTCGATCCCCCGCAGGGGTCGCTGCGCACCACCGTCGGCCGCGGTGCCGCGGCCATTGCCGCGTCGCAGGCGGTCATGGTGGCCACGCAGATGGGATCGGTGGTCATCCTGTCGCGGCTGCTCGCGCCCGAGGAATTCGGCCTCGTGGCCATGTGCGCGCCGGTGCTGGCGCTGATCGGGATGCTTCAGGATTTCGGCCTCGTGCAGGCCACGGTGCAGAAGCCCGACCTCAAGCACGAGGAGGTGAACTTCCTCTTCTGGGTCAATGTGGCCCTCTCGGCCGCGCTGGCGCTGCTTCTGCTGCTGATCTCGCCGCTCGTGGCCCTCTTCTACCAGGAGCCGCGGATCGGGCCGCTGATCGCCGCCATGGCGTTGATCGTGGCCGCGAACGGGCTGGGCGCGCAGCATGCGGCGCTCCTGAACCGGCGGATGGAATATGGCCGCATCGCCATCATCGGCGTGGTGGGCGCGGTGGCGGGGCTCGGCACTGCGACGGCCTGGGCGCTGGTCCAGCCGAGCTACTGGGCGCTGTTCGGCGGCCAGCTTGCCGGGACGCTGCTGCCCACCGGCCTCATGTGGCTCGCCTCGCGCTGGCGGCCGGGCCGTCCGGGCGGAGCCGAGGGCGGCCGCGCGCTCATCGGCTTCGGCGCGGGCATCACGGGCTTCAACTTCGCCAACTTCTTCGCCCGCAACCTCGACAATGTGCTGATCGGCCGGGTCTGGGGCGGGGCGCAGCTCGGCCTCTACGACCGCGCCTACAAGCTGTTGCTGATGCCGCTGAACCAGGTGGCGAACCCGCTCTCGAAGGTGATGATCCCGGCGCTGTCGCGGATGCTGGAGGAGCCCGACCGCTACCGGAGCGCCTATCTGCGCGTGCTCACCCTGTCGCTCCTCCTCGTCCTGCCGGGCGTGGCGGCGGCGACGGCGATGGCGGACCTGCTGATCCCCTTCGCGCTCGGCGAGCACTGGGCGGGCAGCGCGCCGATCTTCATGGCGCTCGGCTTCGCGGGGCTCCTGCAACCCCTGAACAACCCGGCCGGATGGCTTTTCATCAGCCAGGGCCGCTCGACCGAATTCATGTACTGGGGCTTCGCCACGGCACTCTTCGCGGTGGTGGCCTTCGTGCTGGGCCTTCCCTACGGGGCGCTCGGCGTGGCCATCGCCTATGCGATCAGCGAATATCTCAAGACGCCAGTGCTCTGGCTCTATATCGGGCGGCGCGGCGCGGTGCGGGCCCGCGACGTGGCCCTTGCCTGCGGGCCCCTCGTGCTTGCGGGCCACGCAGCGCTCGGCGTGGTGTGGCTCGCGCGTCCCTGGCTCGCCGAGGCCCGGGTGGCGGCGCTGCTCGAGGGGGCGCTGCTTGCCTATGTGGTGACCGTCATGCTCATCGCCCCCTTCCCGCAGGGCCGCGCCGTGCTGGCCGAGGCCGGATCGCTTCTCCGCGGGGCCCTCTCGAAGCTCCGCTCCCGCACCATCCGCCGCGCGACGTCCGGCTGACGAGGACAGACATGCATTACCGTTCGATCACCGATCTGGCCGATCTTCTGCAACACAGCCTGCACCGCATCCCGCGCGAGACCGATCTGGTCGTGGGGCTGCCGGGCGGCGGCGTTCTGGCGGCCAACATCCTGTGCCTGCTGGCCAACGTGCCGATGTCGGATCTGGAGAGCATCCTCGCCGGGCGCAGCTTCTCGGTCGGGCGCACCAAGCTCGAGGGCGGCCCGGCGCCTCAGCCGCAGCATGTGGTGGCGGTGGCCGACACGGCGGAGGGCGTGGCCGAGGCCCGCGCGCGCCTTCAGGCGGCCGGGATCGCGGCCACGCTCGTCGTGGTCTACGGCGACGGCGCCGAGGTGCCGGGGGCGGATCTCGTGCTCGAGCCCCTGCCCGAGCCGCGGATCTTCCAGTGGAGCTTCATGCAGCATCCGATGCTCGAACGCGCCTGCGTGGATATCGACGGCGTCCTCTGCCTCGATCCGACCCATGCCGAGAACGACGACGGCGCGGCCTATCTGGAGTTTCTGACGGCCGCCCGGCCGCTCTATCGCCCGGTCCGGCGGATCGGAACGCTGGTCACCAGCCGGCTCGAGAAATACCGCGCCGAGACCGAGGGCTGGCTCGCCGCCCAGGGCATCGCCTACGGCCGGCTGGTGATGCTCGACCTGCCGAGCCAGGCCGAGCGCATCCGGCTCGGGGCGCATGGCAGCTTCAAGGCCGAGACCTACCGCCAGTCCGACGCGCCGCTCTTCATCGAGAGCGAGAACCGGCAGGCGCGCCGCATCGCGGAGCTGTCGGGCAAGCCCGTGCTCTGCCTCGAGACCCACAGCCTCGTGACCCGCGAGACGCTGGCGCGCGCCCCCGCCGCGGCGCCCGCGCCGTCCGCGTTGGGCACCGCGAAGTCGATCGCGCGCGGCCTTCTCGGCCCGGCGCGGGTGGCGGCTCTCAAGCGGCGGTTCGCACGATGATGAACAATGCGCCGCTCTGCAGCATGAACCGGAGAAGATCTTGCAGCCGCCTGCCGGTCAGGGCCGGGCGGTTTGCATCTTTGTGAGAATCTGCGGCCAGAGGTTGGACCGCGGAAAAAAGTAACCTAAGGTTGATCCTGTCACGAGGAGTTCGGGTGTTAGTTTCGGTGGCCAAGGCGGTCACTGACCTGATGGATCAATAGTCTGACCGGGGGATCCTGCGATCTCCTCACCTCCGACCGTCAACAGGAAGCACGGGAAAACAGAACGTTGTCACAGAACATTCGTCAAACGGCCAAAGGCCGTGCCGGCGGAGCTTCCGCCTCCCTCCCCCGGGCCGAGGCTCCGCGACCGTCCTGGCTGGAACAGCTGCGATCGACGGAACTCAACCGGCAGTTGCCCTTCGGCGGCATCGGTCGCGCCCTTGAACGCGCTACATCCGAGAAATCCGTGCCGCAGACGGCCTCGCGGCCGCTCCGCATTCTTTTCACTCTGGGCGACCCCTACCTGCCGCAGCGCAGCGGCGGCGCCCAGTCGAGCACCGACCAGCTGGCCGCCGCGCTCCGCGCCCAAGGCCATGACGTGGCGGTGCTCGCGGGTCTCGAGGGCGGCGGCTGGACCGAGCTGCGCTCGCGGATGCAGCGCCGCCTCCTGCGCCGCGACTATGCCCGGAACCGCATGGGCGGCTACTGCGTGTTCCGCACCTGGAACCCGATCGACGCCTCCGAGGTGGTCCGCCGCTTCCGGCCCGACGTGGCCGTGGTGCAGAACGACAATACGCAGCGCGCCGTGCCGCTGGCGCGCTCGCTCGAGGCGGCCGGCGTGCCGGTCGTCTTCTACTTCCGGAACGTCGAACTCGAGGATCTCGGCGGGACCCCCGCGAGCCTGCACGGCGCGCGCTTCGTGGCCAACTCGGAATTCACCGCCCGCACCTACGGCAAGGTCTTCGGCATCCGCTCGACCGTGATCCCGCCCTTGGTCGAGCCCGAGCTCTACCGCACCGAGACCACGCGCGAGAATGTCACCTTCATCAACCCGGTGGCGGTGAAGGGGCTCGAGACGGCGCTCGGCGTGGCGGAGCTTTGCCCCGACATCCCCTTCGTCTTCGTCGAAAGCTGGCCGCTCAGCGCCGAGCGCAAGCAGGAGCTGGAAGAGCGCATCGCCGCGCTGCCGAACGTCACCCTGCGGATGCGGACGAGCGACATGAAATCGGTCTATGGCAAGGCCAAGATCCTGCTCGCTCCGAGCGTCTGGCAGGAGGCCTGGGGAAGGGTCGCGACCGAGGCGCATTTCTGCGGCATTCCGGTGATCGGGTCGAACCAGGGCGGCCTGCCCGAGGCCATCGGGATCGGGGGCCATGTGCTGCCGGTGGATGCGCCGGCGGCCGACTGGGCGGCCGAGGTGCGCCGTCTGTGGGACGATCCGAAGGCCTACGAGGCGGCCTCGGCGGCGGCCTATGCCCATGCGCGGCGGCCCGAGATCTCGGGCGACCACCAGCTTCGCACCTTCCTCTCGGTGCTGCGCGGCGCCTGCGGCGACGTCACCCGCCGCGCCGGGACAGTGGCGGCCCGTGCCATGACCGTGGCGCTGCCGCTGATCTGACACGCGCAGGGCGGGCGGATTGGTCCCGTCAGCCCGCACCGTTCCTGCGATGAGAGGGGCGCGGACGTCCGCGCCTCGACGGGCAGATCGGCCCTCCCCCTCCTTGCCGCTGCGCCCCCCGGCATGGAGGCGACCGCCCGCGCGGCGGGCCGTGGGCGCCCCGCCTTAGCCCGGCCCTCAGCCTCCGCGCAGGCGCTGGCTCAGGGCAGAGAACCGCTGCGGCCCCAGCACCGACCAGGCCGCCTGCCGCACCAGATGACGCGCGGCGCTGCGGCTGCGCAGGCGCGGGATCTGGGCGGCGATATGGCCCAGATCGGGCTGATAGAGCCGCTGCTCGGGCAGGCACAGCACCGGCCGCCCGGAGAGGCGCATGATCTGGGCGGCCTGCCGCGGCTCGCTCTCGATGAAGAGAAGCGCGTCGCTCTCGCGGTAGACCGAGGCCTTGAAGCTGCCGTGGGCGCCCCGGCGCATCCGCTCTTCGCGGCTCGGCAGATCCAGCATGGCCAGCCGGTCGAAGGCGATGCCCTGCGCGGCCAGCCAGGCTTCCGTCTGGGGGCGGTATTTCTCGAGACGGCTGGTGACGAGCATCCCGATCCGCTGGCGCGTGCGGTTGAGCGGACGCGCGTTCAGCAGGAACTCGAGATAGGCCGGGCCGTCGTCATTCTCGGCCTCGGTCGGATCGTGGCAGAGGATGCCGTCGATATCCACGCAGCAGCGGGCGAGGAACTTGTGGTGCATCGCGTTCCACTGGAACATGCGCGGCTGCGGCACCGCCTCGAAGATCAGGTCGGCCTCGGGATGCTCGGGCAGAAGCCCGTAGACGGCGGCATAGAGCACCCCCTCGCCCCGATGCGCCGCAGCCACCCGGTCGCGCGCCTCCTGCATGGCGATGCCGGAGCTCAGGCTGTCCTCGAGCACGAGGACGCGCCGCTCGGCGCCCTCTGCGGGCGTGCGCTTCTCGAGGAAATCGTCGAGCGCCACCACCGGCAGCCCCGTGGCCGCGCCCAGCATCTGCGCGGCCAGAAGCCCGCTCCGCGGGACGCCCACCACGAGATCGAGATCCCGCGGCAGCCGATGCAGGGACGCGAGGATCGTGCGGTTCATGTCGGCAATCGAGCGGTAGTTCATGCGGGTCTCCGGATCATGGCCTCAGGCCAGAGGTGGGGCGCGGCTGCGGCCTGTCGAGGGCGGATGCGCCGACCATGGGAAGGCGCCGCAGCCCGGTCAAGCGCTGCCGGGCGTTCCGGGTCGGTCGGGCGAGAGCCTGCCGCGCAGGGCGGCGATCCGGCGGAGGAGAGGCTCGTCCACGAGCCAGGTGAAGGCGATGGCGAGCGCCAGCGTGAGCGCGGCGAAGAACGAGGCCACCAGCGCCTCGGGTGCCCCGCGGAGCATGGCCCAGCACACGACCGTGTAGAGGATCGGCACATGGACGAGGTAGAGGCCGAAGGAGATCCGGCCGAGGAAGAGCGGCAGCCGCGTGGCGAAGATCCGCGCCAGCGCAGGCAGGGTAAGGACCGCATAGAGCAGGAGCGCCGCCGCGAGGACGGGCACGAGGCCGCGCGGCTCGCCCACCTCCCAGCCCTCCGGCACGTCCGGCAGATGCAGCCGGTCGTGCGCGCCCTCGCCGGGCGATCCCAGCAGCACCGCCGCCACCAGCGCCGTGGCGGGCAGCGCGAGCCCCGGCAGCGGCCGCAGATGGCCCCGTCGATGGGCCTCGTAGAGGCCGGCGCCGAGGACGAAGCCCAGGTAGGGGTCGGGCAGCCAGCCCAGCACGGCGAGGCCGGCGGCCCCCAGCGCCAGAAGACGCGCCCGGCCCTCGGCCAGGAAATAGAGAAGGAAGATCCCGGCCGAGCCCAGAAGCTCGAACTTCATGGTCCAGAGCACATTGTTGAACCGCGAATAGCCGCGGATGAAATTGCCCGCCATCCCGTCGGCCACGGCGAGCCAGAGCGGCTTCAGCGGCTCCTGATAGGTCAGGGCCAGCCAGCGCGACGGCTGGACGAGCGTGCTCTGCAGCCGGGTCGCCGCGTCGGGGAACAGCGAGAGCCAGACCCAGGCGACGAGGCAGCTTACCGTCACCGGCAGCGCGAGGCGCAGGTACCTTGTCACGAGGTTGGTCAGCAGCACCGACCGGCGCCGCTCGGCCGCGGCCGCCATGACGAAGCCCGACAGGACGAAGAAGACCGCGACGGCGAAGCGGCCGTTCCAGAGAAGATGCAGCGGCGTGTCGGCGAAGCCGGTGAGCGTCTGGCCCATCGATGGCGTCAGATGCGGGTGGAGCAGGCACAGATAGTGATAGAGCACGACAATGGCGGCGGCGATGCCGCGCAGCCCGTCGAAGGCCGCAATGCGCGGGGAAGGTGGGGGCGCCAAGGACATGAGGGGTCATTTCCGTCTGAACGTAAGAAGGAATCCCGCCGGGAACGGGGCTTTGACCGCGAACCTAGGCCCTATCCGCCGGAGGTACCACATGCAGGCCAGGGTTGTGCACGATCTCGCTCAGCGGGTGGCGGGATTTGGCCGGCCTCCTCGGCGCAGCCGCGCCCCGGGCGGGAACCTTCAGATCTCCGGCACGGCATCGGCCTGAGGGCCGCGCGGCAAGGCCGCGGGGAAGCTCAGGTCCGACAGGGTGCCGCCGCCCGGGCGCGCGCGGATGGTAAGCTCGCCTCCGATCTGCTCGGCGAACTGCCGCGCGATCGACAGGCCGAGGCTCGTCGTCTCGGCCACCGAGAAACCGGGCGGCAGGCCCGCCCCGTCATCCTCGATCACGAGCCGCGCGCGGCCCTGGGCCTCGGCCACCGACAGGCGGATCAGGATGGTCCCGGAGGCGCCGCCCGCAAAGCCGTGCTCGCAGGCATTCATCAGCAGCTCGCTCGTCACGAGCCCCAGCGGCATCGCCTGATCGGGCTCGGAGCGGAAGGAGTCGATCTCGAACCGGCAGGAGATGCGTTGCGTCGCATCCATGGCCGCGACCGTGTCGCTGGCGAGGCCGCGGATATAGTCGCCCATGTCGACGAACTGCCGCGAGGGATCGTGCAGCCGCCGTTGCAGGCGCGCCACGACCTCGAGGCGGGCCCGTGCGTCCGCCACCGCGGCCCGCGCCTTCGGATCGCCGAGCCGTCTCTCCTGTAGCCGCAGGAGCGAACCCAGCGTCGCGATATTGTTCGAGACCCGGTGCTGAAGCTCGTGAAACATGAGCGAGCGGGCATGGGCCAGCGCCGAGCTGCGGGCCTCGGCCTCCACCATCCGGTGCAGGGCTGCGGTCATCAGATGGACGAGCAGGATGTCCGTCACCGCGATGAAGGCGAAGAAGAACATCGCGAACAGCGCAGGGTTGGTGGCCGAGAGCGAGCCCACCGGATGGATGAACCAGTACCAGGCGATGAAGCCGGTCGCGACCGCCACCGCCGATCCGGCCACCGCCCCCGCGAAGAAGGCCGTCAGGATGATGGCCGGGAAGAAGGTGAGGAAGGGAAAGCCGGGCGGCAGCACCTCGTCGACCGCGAAGCGCAGGAGGGTCGAGGACAGGACGGCGCAGAGAGCGAACAGGCCCTTGAACAGGGCCGAGCGGTCCGTCGCCCAGCGCAGGACGAACCGGCTCAGCCGGTCCGGCGGTTTCGCAGTGAGCAGTTCCAACCTTCGTCCCTTCGCTGAACGCGGCGAAGCTACAGCAAGCGGCAGCCGATGCAACCCGAGCCGACCCGACGTTCCCCCTCGGAGCGGTCACGTTGGTGGCAAACCGCTCAGCCCTCGCGGGCCCAGGTCGCGGCGATCCGCTGCAGCGCGGCGCGGGCGAGCGGCAGGGGCGTCCGGTCCTCGCGGATGAGCAGGAAGGCGAGTTCCGACGGGGCGGGACGGGTCAGGAGCAGCAGATGGGGCCCGAGCCGCATCACCATCTCCTCGACCGGGGCACCGGCCGCGGCCTCGACCGCCTCCTGCCCGTCGAGAAGCGCGCGAAGGGCGGCCGTCAGCGGGCCGGCCCGTCCGGGCTCGGGGCCGAAGGCGAGGCAGGATCCGCCACGGCGGGCGGCGATGCCGCCGCAGACAAGCCCCGCGAGAGCGGCCGACAGCTCTTCCGTCTCGCGGCGGGCCGGAGGCGGCTCGGGCCCCGCAGGAGCCGGGGCCAGCCGCCCGCGCCGCTCGATCAGCAGGTGGGCGAGGCTGTGCCCCCCTGTCGTCTCCCAGGCCTGCAGGTCCTCGGCCGAGGCCCGGATCGCATCGCGCGCGGCCTGCACGAAGGCCACCGCGCCGAAGAAGGGGCCCGCCTCGCGCTGCACCCGGTCCTCGATCCGGTCCCAGTCGGCGGCGCTGCGCAACTTGTCCCCGCGCGAGAGCACGATGACCGACCGCTCGCGCATCGGCGGCAGGCGCGCCACCACCGACCGCTCCGACAGCCGCCAGGCCTGCGAGGCGATCGAGACCCAGATCAGCAGGTCCGCCCCCGCCATCAGCGCCAGCGCCTCGGGGCCGACCTCGCCGTCGCTCGGGAAGGGCAGCTCCACCAGCTCGATCCCCGCCAGATGCGGCGCATCCACCAGCACCTCGCACAGGCCCGCCCCGCCGAAGTCGGTCGCGGCATCGAGGGCAGGCGCCCGCTCCGTGGCGCCGGTGCCGTGGTGGAGGAGCACCTTTCCGGCCTCGTCCGGCGCATGGCGCAGGAGAAAGGCCGGGCGGGCCCCCGGCCGCGAGAGCATCGGCAGCACGGGCTGGCGCAGCAGGGCGTTGATGACGCTCGACTTTCCCGCGCGGCCCTCGCCCGCCACCACGACCCGCAGCCGCCGCGCGGGGATCGGCCGGCCACGGGCCTGCGCGGCATGGGGGGGCCCCATCTGCAGGGCGCCTCAGGCGGCGTCCGCCAGCGAGGGATGCGCCAGCCGGCTGTCGCAGATCGCGAGGACCTGCAGCCGCCGCTCGAGCACCTCCATGCGGCTCTGGAGACGGTTCGACATCTGCGCGGCCCGCACCGGATCGGCCGCCAGCTGCGCGAGCACCGCCGCATCGCTGCGCAGCCGCTCGGCCCGCTCGGCCATGGCCCTGTCCACCGTCGCGAGGAGGATCCCGATCCGCTCCTTTCCCGTCTCGATCCGCAGGGCCTGCGCCTCGGTGGCGGCGGCGAGGATCTTCTGCGACCAGGGCAGAAGCTCGGCCAGCGTGATCCGGCGCAGCGCCTCGAAGGTGCGGGCCGGATCCGCTTCGGCACCGCGCCAGAAGGCCCAGCCGCGGCGCGCGATCATGTCGACCGTCAGAGGGCGCCGCGCGAGGGTGAGGGTCGTGGCAAACTCCTCGTGCGGCAGCCCGTGCAGGCTCACCCCCGCGGCCACGCCCGGGAAACTCTTGCTCGCAAGCCCCGCCGCCTCTGCCAGAGCCTCCGCCAGAGCCTCGTCGGCGGCGCTCCGGGTGCGGCGGTAGTCCTCCGACAGGTCGCGGTCGAGCAGGCGGCCGAGCCGTGCCAGATCCACCGGCACCGGCCGCCGGTCGCCGGCC
>NZ_MABH01000073.1 GCF_001720585.1 Cereibacter johrii
CGGCGCTCCGCCGCAGCCTCGGGCCGCGGCTGCCCACCGGGGTGGCGGTCTTCGACACGCTGCTGCCTCTCGTCCAGGGGCAACGGATCGGGTTCTTCGCGGGGTCAGGGGTGGGGAAATCCTCGCTTCTGGCCAAGTTCGCGCGAGGCGTCGTGGCCGATGTGGTGGTGATCGGGCTCGTGGGCGAGCGGGGTCGCGAGCTGCGGGATTTCACCGAGCGGGTGCTCGGCCCTGCGGGCATGGCTCGTGCGGTGGTGGTGACGGCCACCTCCGACCAGTCGCCGCTGGTTCGCCGTCGCTGCGGCTGGGCGGCCATGGCGGTGGCCGAGCATTTCCGCGACCAGGGGCTTCATGTGCTGCTCCTCGTCGATTCGATCACCCGCTTTGCCGAGGCTCATCGCGAGGTCGCGCTCGCGGGCGGCGAGGCGGCGAGCATGAGGGGCTTTCCCCCGTCGACCGCCCATACGATCATGGCTCTGGCCGAACGCGCGGGGCCGGGCGCGGAGGGCACCGGCGACATCACGGCGGTCTTCTCGGTCCTCGTGGCCGGGTCCGACATGGAGGAGCCGGTGGCCGACATCCTGCGCGGCGTGCTCGACGGCCATGTGGTGATGGATCGCAAGATCGCCGAGCGTGGACGCTTTCCGGCGATCGACCTGCTGCGATCCGTGTCGCGGGCGCTGCCTGAGGCCGCAAGCACGGCCGAAAATGCGCTGATTGCCGAGGCGCGCCGCCTGCTCGGGGCCTGGGACCGCGCCGAGATGATGATCCAGGCGGGGCTCTATGCCAAAGGATCCGACCCGCAGGTCGACGCGGCGATCCGGGTCTGGCCCGCCCTCGACGCCTTTCTGGCCGAGGATGCGCCGGACGGCATCGACGCAAGTTTCCGCCGCCTGGCCGACTGTCTGGGATGCTGACGGTCAGAGCCTGTGCCGGGGGGCCGCTTCCGGCCGGGTTTCGGCGCGCCGGCCGTGGCCGTCATAGACCACGACGGTCCCCGATGCCGCCTGCCGGATCTCCTCGAGCCGCCGGCGCGCGGCGCGCACTCCGCGGGCGGCCGCGGCGAGACAGGCGAGGTTGCCTTCGGCCTTTCGGCGCAGCGTGACCAATCGTGCGGGATCGGGGGGCAGCCGCTCCAGCGCCTCCGCCAGCCGCGTCTCGAGGTCGGGCAGAGCGGCAAGATTGCCGGCGGTGACGGTCCGGCGGACCTCGTCGAGCAGCGAGTCGAGCGGATCAGAGACCATCGTCCATCCCCTTCGTCAGCGACCGGTAGAATTGCTCGGCGAGGCCGATGCCGCCGGAGCGGACCATCCCGGCCGCCTGCTCGTCACGCAGGAACGAGGCGAACTGCTGTTCGCCGATGCCGCCCCCGAACGGCCCCGACGCCGTCCGAAGGCCGGTGTGGCCAAGCATTTCGGAGAGGAAGGCGGCCTCGAGCTCCTCGGCTTTCCGGTGCAGGTCCGGCCTGGGGTCGTGGGCCAACGATGGCGTCGGAGTGATCGTTATGGACATGGACGTCTCCTTGGGTCGGTTTTTTTGACCCTGCCGGAGAGGCGTAAATGTTCCGTAATCCCTTTCCGCCAGAAAGGGCAAAAGCCACAGAGGGTCCGGGCAGTGATCATTGGTGCGATTCCGCAGGCAGTTGCCTCTCCTGAACCGGCGCTCAAGGCGCCTGCCGCTGCCCTTGCAGGCGCGGCCTTCGCCGCCGAGCTGGACTCCAGTGCGCCGCCCGAGCCCGTGACGGCCGACGCTCCGGCCATCCCGGTCCCGGCCGAAGGTCCGGATCCGGACGCAGATGCATCCCCCGACGAGGAACCTGTGCCTTGCATCTGCGATCCGGCGGCCCCGATGTGGCACATCCGCGTTCCGATTTCTCCCAGCACAGAACCGGAGCAGGCCCCGGTGCCGATGGTGAGCCCTCCCGGCGAGGACGAGGGAGCAGGCACCCTTGCCGCGCCAGACCCTGTGGTCGAAGCAGCTCCCGGCCTTCCGCCCAAGGATTGCGCCCCTGCTCCGCCTCCCGATGCAAGGCACCGAGACCCGCCTGCGGAACCTGCCGCGGACGCGCCGCCTGACCGGGGCCGAGAGGCTGGAGCATGTCCTCCGGCTGGGTTGAACGGACCGGGCGACCCTCGTCCCGAGGCGGAGGGTCCGCCAGACCCGGATCGCTTTTCGCGATTCTCGTCGGCGCAACCCACTCCTGCGGCACCCTCGAGGGGCAGCACTCTCGCTCCAGGTCGGCTTCCGGAGGTGAAGACTGCCGACGAGGCCTCGCAAACCGCCGAAACGTCGCCTCGCCGGGACGAGGCAGCAGGGACGAAAGATCCCGCAGCCGCGACTCTCGTGGCAGCCCCATCGTCCGGCAACGGGCCAGACGAGCGGGAGGACTTGCCCAGCAGCAGCGCCAGCAAGATGATGCTGCCCTCGGTAAGCGAGGGTGTTGCGGAGCTCCGCCGCGCGGAGGCGAGCCCCGCCGCGCCCAGGGTGCCGCTCCCCTCTCCCAATCCGGCGGCGCCTCTGAGCCTCGCCCCAACCGGGATGGCTCCGGCGCGGCCGCCGGCAGTGCCGCGTGCCTCTTCTCATCCGGAGGCGCCTGTGGGCCGCGTCCCGATCAGGACGGATCCGGCGTCCGCGCCGGCAGTGCCGCTCGTCTCCCCCCATCCGGCGGCGCTTATGAGTCTTGCTTCAACAGAGATGGCATCGGCGCGGGCGCCGGCTCCCGTAGATGGCCCATCCGAGCAGGACGAAGCCTTCCGGGGGCGCCTCGCCTATCTCAGCATGCCGCAGGCCCGATCCGAGCCCAAGCTGAACCTGCTGCCGCTCCACGGCGCCTCTGCCAGCATGTCGGACAGGGTCCCGAGTCTGCCGGACCCCAGGGGCGCGACCGATGGATTTGATGCCGAACCTCCGCCGAGGCAGCCGGCGCACGGCCCGGCACCTGCTGCAGGTAGCGATCTGCCGGTGAAGCTCGAGATGTCACTGTCGAGGCATGCCCCGCTTCAGCCGCAAGAGGCTCAGCCGGCTTATCTGCAGGCGGACAAAACGCCCGCACCGCCCTCGGTGCCGGTCGCATCCGAAGGGGCGCTTCCGGCAGCCCAACCAGCGGCCGTAGCGCCCCAAGATGTTGCGATTGCGGCTCCCGCAATCACGGTGCCTGCATCAGCCGAGCGCGCCGGAACCAAGGTGCCTGCATCAGCCGAACGCGCGGGAACCAAGGCGCCTGCATCAGCCGAGCGCGCCGGAACCAAGGTGCCCGCATCAGCCGAGCGCGGTGGAACCAGGTCAGCACCGGAGCAGACGGCATCGGAACGGCTGGCAGGTCCCGGGGATTGCGTCTCGCCGAGGCCAGAGCCGCAGTCTGCCCCGTCTGGCGAAACCCAGAGGCAGTCGCCGGAGAAGGTCTTGGCGCCTGACCTGGATGCTCCTCACGATCCTCCGCCGTCCGCTCCGGTGCTTTCCGAGCCGCGGATGTCGCCGGATCCGGCGCGCGCACCCGCTCATCCGGCGCCCCAAGCCCCCGCCCGAGCGGCGACCGAGACCCAGAACGGCGAGGAGGACGCGGTGGAGGTTGTCCTGCAGCCGGACGAACTCGGCCGGGTAAAAATGACCGTGGCCCATGACGGTGGTCATGTTCGCGTGCTCGTGCAGGCGGACCGGACCGATACGCTCGACATGATGCGTCGGAACTCGGGAGATCTCGGCGCCGAGATGCGACAGGCGGGCTTCCTGGGCGCCTCGCTCAGCTTCGGAGGGCGCGAGGGGCAGCCGCCGCCCCGGGCGCGGGCCGCGTTCGAGGCGGAGCGGACGGATATTCAAACCCCGACGGCCGCGGTCAGCCGGGCGGCGACGGGCCTCGACCTCAGGATCTAGGAGTTCATCATGAATGTCACGGGAACGGAAACGAGCGCCGGCAGCTCGGCCACGCGGAGCAGGAGCGATGCTTCTGCCGACAAGGCGGTCACGTCCGATTACGAGACCTTCCTGCGGATGCTGACCACGCAGCTCCAGAATCAGGATCCGATGAACCCTATGGAGTCGGACGATTTCGCCATGCAGCTCGCGACCTTTTCGGGGGTGGAGCAGCAGGTGAAGACCAACGAGATCCTGACCGGGATGGGCGCCTCGATCGGCGTGATGGGCCTGTCCGAGCTGGCAGGCTGGATCGGGCGCGAGGCGGAGGTCGAAGCCCCGGCCTGGTTCGACGGCGCGCCGCTCACCCTTTCGCCGAAGCCTTCCGAGGATGCGGATCGGGCGGTGCTGGTCGTGCGGAATGGCGCGGGCACGATTGTCGCGCAGGAGGACATCCCGATCGGCGGAGGGCAGATGGAGTGGGCGGGCGCGGATGCCTCCGGGCAGCCGCTGCCGAAGGGCGCCTACAGTTTCACGGTCGAGAGCTACACGGGCGATCAGGTCACCGACACGTCGAAGGTGGGCGTCTATGCGGAGATCATCGAGGCGCGCGGCGGCAGCAGCGGCACGCTCCTCGTGATGAAGGGAGGGATCGAGGTTCCCGCAAGCGCAGTCACTGCGTTGCGGGACGCCTCATAGAAGGCTGCCGATCCAGACGCCCGCAGCCGTCAGGCCTGCTCCCGCCAGCATCCAGACCATCGGATGGGTCTCGCGCCGGGGCGGCTCCTCAATCTCGGGATGGCCCTGCCGGATCAGCCGCGCCTCGACGAGCCGCGGCAGGCGCGGCCCGAACCGCCCGAGGATCCGCGCCGTCCGCAGGAGATCGCGGGCGACGGCCTTCGGCCCCACATTGTCGCGGATATAATCCTCGACGATCGGGCGGGCGACCTGCCAGATGTTGATATGGGGGTCGAGCGAGCGCGCAACCCCCTCGACCACGACCATCGTCCGCTGGAGCAGGATCAGTTCGGTCCGCGTCTCCATGCCGAACCGCTCGGTCACCTCGAAGAGGTAGGCGAGCAGCCTCGCCATCGAGATCCGCGAGGCATCCATGCCGAAGATGGGTTCGCCCACCGCACGAAGGGCGCGCGCGAATTCGTCGATGTCGCGGTCGGCCGGAACGTAGCCCGCCTCGAAATGGACTTCGGCCACGCGGCGGTAATCGCGCTGGATGAAGCCGAAGATGATCTCGGCATAGACGCGGCGGGTATATTCGTCGAGCCGCCCCATGATCCCGAAATCATAGGCGATGATGTCGCCGTTCGCGGCCACCTTCAGGTTGCCCTGATGCATGTCGGCGTGAAAGAAGCCGTCGCGCAGCGCATGGCGGAGGAAGAGCGAGAGCACGCGCGTGCCGAGTTCTGTCCGGTCGTGGCCGGCGGCGTCCAGCGCGGGATTGTCCGCGAGCGACAGGCCCTCTGCCCATCCGATGGTCATGACCTGCCGCGCCGAGAGGTTCCAGACCGGCTTGGGCACCTGGAAGCCCGCGTCCGCCTCGGTATTGACGGCGAATTCGCCGGCCGAGGCCGACTCGAGCCGCAGATCGAGTTCGCCGTTCACCACGCCCTCGAAATGACGGATGACCTCGGTCGGGCGCAGGCGGCGCGAGGAGGGCGAGAGAAGCTCGATGATCTGCGCGGCGAGATAGAAGGCGTCGATGTCGGTGCGGAAGGCGCGCTCGATCCCCGGGCGCAGGACCTTGACCGCCACCTCGACCCCGGTGTCGGCCAGCCGCGCGCGGTGGACCTGCGCGATCGAGGCCGCGGCGACCGGCTCGGAGAATTCCGAGAAGACGCGGTCGACGGGCAGATGCAGCTCCTCCTCGATCAGGGCCTTGGCCACGGGCGTGGGGAAGGGCGGCAGCTTGTCCTGCAGATACTGGAGCTGCAGCGCCATCTCGGGGCCGACCACGTCGGGCCGGGTCGAGAGGATCTGTCCGAACTTGATGTAGGCAGGCCCGAGCGCGGTCAGCGCCCGCGTCGCCGGCGGCAGCGCCGGATCGCCGGGCAGCCCCAGCCACTTGAACGGCCAGCCGAGCACCCGCGCCACGACGCGCAGATTGGCCGGCGCATCCATCGCCTCGAGCACGGCGCCGATGGCGCCTGTGCGCTCCATGGTGGCGGCGGTGCGGACCAGCCGCCAGATGTTGTGGGGACCCCTCAAATCAGATCTTCCAGCCGGAATGCAGCGCGGCGATGCCCATCGAGAGATTGCGGTATTTCACCAGCCCGAAACCGGCCTTGCGGATCATGTCCGCGAATGTCTCCTGGTCGGGGAACTTGCGGATGGATTCCACCAGATATTGATAGCTGTCGCGGTCGTTCGCCACGATCTGGCCCATCACCGGGATCACGTTGAAGGAATAGCGGTCATAGGCCCACTGCATCATCGGGTTGGGCAGCTGGCTGAACTCCAGCACCATGAGCCGGCCGCCCGGCTTCAGCACCCGGTAGGCCTCGTTCAGCGCATCCTGCACGCGGGTCACGTTCCGGATGCCGAAGCTGATCGTATAGACGTCGAACGTGTTCGAGGCGAAGGGCAGGGCCATCGCATCGCCCACCACCCAGTCGAGCCGGTCGGCCATCTGGGCCGCGTCGGCGCGTTGCCGTCCCTCGACCAGCATCGACTCGGTCATGTCGCAGACGGTCGCCTCGGCGCCCGGAGCGCGCTTGAGGAAGCGGAACGAGATGTCGCCCGTGCCGCCCGCCACGTCGAGGAGCTTCTGGCCCGGCCGCGGTGCGAGCCAATCCATCATCGCGTCCTTCCAGAGCCGGTGGACGCCGCCCGACATCAGGTCGTTCATGATGTCGTATCTCGAGGCCACGCGGGTGAAGACCCCATGAACCATCCCCGCCTTCTCGCCTTCCGGAACCGTCCGGAAGCCGAAATGTGTCGTGTTGGAAGTTTCGTCGCTCATGGGCTCTTGCCGTCCTCTGCTGCGCCCTCTTTATAGGGCCGGGCGCGGGGGCTGCAATGGACCCCCTTGCTGCCATCTGTCGCGGAGTGGCCGATGCCCGAGCTTCCAGAAGTCGAAACCGTGCGCCGGGGGCTCGAGCCCGCGATGGCGGGCAGGCTGATTGCCGAGGCGCGCGTGAACCGGGCGGATCTGCGCTGGCCCTTTCCCCCGCGTATGGCCGAGCGCCTGACGGGGCAGCGGGTTCTGGGGCTGCGGCGGCGGTCGAAATACATTCTCGCGGACCTCTCGGGAGGGCAGTCGCTGCTCATCCATCTCGGCATGTCGGGGCGGATGCTGGTCTCGGGCGCGCAGGTGGGAGAGTTCTTCCACGACCATCCCGCGCCCTCGCGTCACGATCATGTGGTGCTCGAGATGGAGGGCGGTGCACGCATCACCTTCAACGATGCGCGCCGCTTCGGCGCGATGGATCTGGTGGCGACCGAGGCGGCCGAGGCCCATCCGCTGCTGGCCGTGCTGGGTCCCGAGCCGCTCGGCAACGCCTTCGACGGCGCCTATCTCGCGGCGCGTCTCGAGGGGCGGCGGACGCCGATCAAGGCGGCCCTTCTCGACCAGCGGATCGTGGCCGGTCTGGGCAACATCTATGTCTGCGAGGTGCTGTTCCGCGCAGGGCTGGCGCCCGGCCGCCTTGCGGGCAGCCTGAGCCGCGCCGAGGCCGAGGGCCTCGTGCCGCTGATCCGCGAGGTGCTCTCCGAGGCGATCGAGGCGGGCGGGTCCTCGCTGCGCGACTACCGGCAGGCCGATGGCGAGCTCGGCTACTTCCAGCACACGTTCAGGGTTTACGGACGCGAGGGTTTACCCTGCGTTACCCCCGGCTGCTCCGGCACCGTGGGGCGGATCGTGCAGTCGGGGCGCTCGTCCTTCCACTGCCCGCTCTGCCAGAGATGACTTGATCCCTGCTGCCGGACTGCTAGACCTTCGCGGAATTGCCATGACGAGGGAACCCGAATGGCCTACGAAACCCTGATCGTCGAGATCGAGGATTATGTGGCGCTGATCCGGCTGAACCGCCCGGACGCGCTCAATGCGCTCAACAGCAAGATGATGTCCGAACTGGCCGATGCGCTCGGCGCGGCCGACCGGAACGAGAAGGTGCGCTGCATCGTCCTCACCGGGTCGGAGAAGGCCTTCGCCGCCGGTGCCGACATCAAGGAGATGGCCGAGCAGAGCTTCGTCGATGTCTTCGGCAGCGATTTCTTCACCTCGGATTCCGAGGCGATGCTGCGGGTGCGCAAGCCGATCGTGGCGGCGGTGGCGGGCTATGCGCTCGGCGGCGGCTGCGAGCTGGCGATGATGTGCGACTTCATCATTGCCGCCGATACGGCCAAGTTCGGCCAGCCCGAGATCAACCTGGGCGTCGTGGCAGGGCTCGGCGGCACGCAGCGCCTGACGCGCTTCGTGGGCAAGTCGAAGTCGATGGACATGCATCTGACCGGCCGCTTCATGGATGCGGCCGAAGCCGAGCGCTGCGGCCTCGTGAGCCGGGTCGTTCCGGCCAAGAACCTGATGGAGGAGGCGATGAAGGCCGCCTCCAAGATCAGCGAGAAATCGCTGCTGACCGCCATGGCGGTGAAGGAGGCGGTGAACCGCAGCTACGAGACCACGCTGCGCGAGGGCGTCCTCTTCGAGCGCCGCCTCTTCCACGCGCTTTTCGCGACGGAAGACCAGAAGGAGGGCATGGCTGCCTTCCTCGAGAAGCGGACTCCGCAGTTCCGCGACAAGTAATTCGCCGGGCCGCGGCGGGAATCGATCCCTGCGGGTTGACTTGTCGCCGAGTCGCCCGTAAAGACGCGGCTTCAACGAGAGATCGAACGTAGAGACGGAAGTCCTGATACATGGCCAACTCGCCCCAGTCCAAGAAGCGTGCCCGCCAGGCCGAGGCCCGCGCCGCCGTTAACAAGGCCCGCCGGTCGCGGATCCGCACCTTCCTGCGCAAGGTCGAGGAAGCGATCGCCACGGGTGACGCGTCGGTTGCTGCCGCCGCCCTGAAGACCGCCCAGCCCGAGCTGGCGCGCGGCGTCACCAAGGGTGTGCTGCACAAGAACACCGTGGCCCGCAAGATGTCGCGCCTCGCCCACCGGGTGAAGGTGCTGTCGCATCCCGCCGCAGCCTGATTTTTCCTGCATTGTCAGCAGGTTGAAACGCGCCCCTCGGGGCGCGTTTTTCGTTTTCCGCCGCCCCTCCGGTCGTCTTTCGCCCGGCCTGTGGCGCTTCCGCACGGTTGCCGGGATTCGCTGCGACAAAGGATTAGTCAACAACGAAGTTCGGTTGCAGATGCTCGGCGCCGCTTGCTAGCGTCATCCCAGCGATTCACACGTCCTTGGGGGGACATGGCCGATCGCGGATTGTCATACGTTTGCTGCCAACTGCCGCGCCAAGCGGTGGGATGAATGATGTTCCGTGGTCTCGGGGTTACGATTCTTGTGCCAGCAGGGCACGATCCGCGTTTGCGGAGAAGCGGCGTCATGTCCGCTTCGTCTGTGGCGGTTACCCGGTAGCCGCACTGCCTGCATCCGCAGGCGGTGAGGTGGTCTCATGCGCGCCGGTCTTCCGGCGCCCCCATTTGCGTTGCTTCGCAGAACCACAACAAGGCATCCCCGCGCATTCGGCGCGGGCGGGGCCGCAGGCGATGAACGGCGAACGGGCATAGGAAATGACGAATGAGACCTGGGTTCAAGTGCGCGAAGGGCTCCTCAAGAGGGTGGGCCGCAACAATTTCGTGACCTGGATCGAGCCGCTCCGGCTCATGGGTCTCGACGAGGGCGTGGCACGGTTCGAGGTGCCGACCCTGTTCTTCGGCGACTGGGTCCAGCGCAACTTCGCGGATCACATCCGCATGCGTCTGACCGAGGCCGGCTCGCCGGTCGAGCGGCTGGAGTTTGCCGTCTCCAATACGCCCCGCGCGCCGCTCAAGGAGGTCAAGGCCGCTGCCCCTGCCGCGCCCGCGGCCCGCGCCCGCCCGGCGCCCGCCGAGGAGGATCTGCGCGGCGCCCCGCTCGACGCCCGCTTCACCTTTGACAGTTTCGTGGTGGGCAAGCCCAACGAGCTCGCCCATGCGGCCGCCCGCCGCGTGGCCGAAGGCGGCCCCGTCACCTTCAACCCGCTGTTCCTCTATGGCGGCGTGGGTCTCGGCAAGACGCACCTCATGCATGCCATCGCCCACGACCTGCAGAAGCGCCAGCCGGGCGCGCGCGTGCTCTATCTCTCGGCCGAGCAGTTCATGTATCGCTTCGTCCAGGCGCTGCGCGAACGCGAGATCCTGGGCTTCAAGGAGCTGTTCCGGTCGGTCGATGTGCTGATGGTCGATGACGTGCAGTTCATCGCGGGCAAGGATTCGACGCAGGAAGAGTTCTTCCACACGTTCAACGCGCTGGTGGACCAGAACAAGCAGATCGTCATCTCGGCCGACCGCGCGCCGGGCGAGATCAAGGACCTCGAGGAGCGGATCAAGAGCCGCCTGCAATGCGGCCTCGTGGTGGACCTGCATCCCACCGACTACGAGCTGCGTCTGGGCATCCTCCAGCAGAAGGCCGACTTCTACCGCGAGCAGTACCGCGGCCTCGTGATCGCCGACGGCGTGCTCGAGTTTCTGGCGCATCGCATCACCACGAACGTCCGCGTGCTCGAAGGGGCCCTCCCCCGCCTCTTCGCCTTCGCAAGCCTCGTGGGGCGCGAGATCACGCTCGATCTGGCCCAGGACTGTCTGGCCGACATCCTGCGCGCCTCGGACCGCAAGGTCACGATCGAGGAGATCCAGCGCAAGGTGGCGGAACATTACAACATCCGCCTGTCGGACATGATCGGCCCGAAGCGCCTGCGCACCATTGCCCGGCCGCGCCAGGTGGCCATGTATCTGGCCAAGCAGCTCACGCCCCGCTCGCTGCCCGAGATCGGCCGCCGCTTCGGGGGCCGCGATCACACCACGATCATGCACGGGGTGCGCAAGATCGAGGAGCTGATGGCGACCGACTCGCAGCTTGCCGACGATCTGCAACTGCTGCGTCGTCTGCTGCAGGCCTGATCCTGTGGCCCGGGGGGCGCTTGACGCTCCCCGCAATCCATCCATAGTCGGGAAAAATCTTGAGGTTCGGTGCGAAACCGGGCAGTTTCGGCGTCCGCGTCAAGAAGGGGTGAGGGAATGAAGATCAGCATCGAGCGCGGGGCTCTGCTCAAGGCCGTGGGCCAGGCCCAGTCGGTCGTCGAGCGTCGGAACACGATTCCGATCCTCGCGAACGTCCTGATCGAGGCCGAAGGCGATACGGTGTCCTTCCGCGCGACCGACCTCGACATCGAAGTGGTGGATCGCACGCCCGCGGTGGTCGAGCGCGCCGGCGCCACCACCGTCTCGGCGGTCATGCTGCACGAGATCGTCCGCAAGCTGCCCGACGGCGCGCTGGTGGGCCTGTCCGAGGACCCGGCCTCGGGGCGGCTCACGGTGACGGCGGGCCGGTCGGTCTTCAGCCTCGCCACGCTGCCGAAGGAAGATTTCCCGGTGATGGCGAGCTCGGAATACAGCTCGACCTTCAAGGCGCCGGCCCCCGTGCTGCGGCGTCTGTTCGACAAGGCCAAGTTCGCGATTTCGACCGAGGAGACGCGCTATTACCTGAACGGCGTCTTCATGCATGTGGCGACGGGCGAGGAGGGGCCGGTGCTGCGCTGCGTGGCGACCGACGGCCACCGTCTGGCGCGGATCGATGCGGCCCTGCCCGAGGGGGCGCAGGGGATGCCCGGCGTGATCGTGCCGCGCAAGACCGTGAACGAGCTGCGCAAGCTTCTGGACGATGACGAGGTGGAGATCGCGGTCTCGGTCTCGGAGACGAAGGTGCGCTTCGCCACGCCGCAGATCACCATGACCTCGAAAGTCATCGACGGGACCTTCCCCGATTACTCGCGCGTGATCCCGACGGCCAATTCACGCCGGCTCGAGGTGGATGCCCAGGAATTCGCCAAGGCCGTGGACCGGGTGGCCACCGTCTCGTCGGAACGGTCGCGGGCGGTGAAGCTCTCGCTCGACGAGGACCGTCTGGTGCTGTCGGTCAATGCGCCCGATTCCGGCGCGGCCGAGGAGGAGCTGGCGGTGGCCTACGGCGACGAGCGGCTGGAGATCGGCTTCAATGCCAAATATCTCCTCGAGATCGCGAGCCAAGTGGACCGCGAGAATGCCGTCTTCCTGTTCAACTCCTCGGGCGATCCGACGCTGATGCGCGAAGGCAACGACATGTCGGCGGTCTATGTCGTGATGCCGATGCGCGTGTGAGGAAGGGCGCGCGGGGGCGCTGCCCCCGCACCCCCGGGATATTTTTCCCAGAATGAAAGGAGAAGGGATGCGCGGGCTTGCCGTCACATCCCTCGCTCTCTCGCACTTCCGTTCGCATCGTGCGGCGCGGATGGCGTTCGACGGGCGGCCGGTGGCCTTCGTGGGGGCGAACGGGGCAGGCAAGACGAACCTGCTCGAGGCGGTCTCGCTGCTCTCGCCGGGACGGGGGCTGCGGCGCGCGGCGGCCGACGAGATCGCGCGGCGGCCCGAGGCGCTCGGCTGGAAGGTGACGGCCGCGGTGCAGGGGCTCCATTCCGGGCATGAGATCGAGACCTGGGCCGAGGGCGGCGGGGCCCGGCAGGTGCGGATCGACGGCAAGGCCGCGACGCAGGTGATGCTGGGCCGCCTGTTGCGCATCGTCTGGCTGGTGCCCGCGATGGACCGGCTCTGGACCGAAGCCGCGGAGGGGCGGCGGCGCTTCCTGGACCGGGTGGCCATGAGTTTCACGCCCCATCATGCCGAGGCGGTGCTCGATTACGAGAAGGCCATGCGCGAGCGGAACCGGCTTCTGAAGGAGCAGGTGGCCGATGCCCATTGGCATGGGGCACTGGAGGGGCGGATGGCCGAGGCCGCGCGGGCGATCCGGGCGCACAGGGACGAGGCGGTGGCGCGTCTGATGGCGGCGCAGGGGGCGGCCGAGACGGCCTTTCCGAGGGCGGTGCTGTCCGTGGCCTCGGAGGATCCCGAGGATCTGGCCGCCGCCTGGGCCGAGGGACGGCGGCGCGACATGGCCGCGGGGCGGACGCTGGTGGGGCCGCACCGCGCGGATCTGACGGCGATCTATGCAGCCAAGGACGTTCCTGCCGCGCAATGCTCGACGGGCGAGCAGAAGGCGCTTCTCATCTCGCTCATTCTTGCCAATGCCCGCGCGCTGGCCGAAGATCTGGGTGCGGCCCCCGTGCTGCTTCTGGATGAAGTGGCGGCCCATCTGGATGAGGGGCGGCGGGCGGCGCTTTTCGACGAGATCTGCGCGCTCGGCGCGCAGGCCTTCATGACCGGCACGGGGCCGGAGTTGTTTGCGGCGCTCGGCGATCGGGCGCAGCGGATCGAAGTGACGGAAGCCCGGGGGCTTTCGGAGACAAGGGACATCGGGCCATGACACCGCAGCGCATCACGCTCGTCACGCTGGGCGTCGCCGATCTGGCGGCGTCGGTTGCCTTCTACGAGAGGCTCGGCTGGAAGCAGCACCGGGCCCAGGAGGGGGTGGCCTTCTTCCAGCTGCAGGGCTCGGCGCTGGCGCTGTTCGGCCGGGCGGATCTTGCGGCCGACCAGGGCCGGCCCGAGGCGGCGCTGGGGACGGGGGCCGTGACGCTCGCGCAGAATTTCCCGACGGAGGCCGAGGTGGATGCGGCCTTCGAGGCGGCGCTGGCCGCGGGCGCGACCGCGATCAAGCGACCGGAAAAGGTGGTCTGGGGCGGCTATTCCGGCTATTGGTCCGATCCCGACGGCCATGTCTGGGAGGTGGCCATGAACCCGGTCTGGCCGCTGGCCGAGGATGGGAGCCTGACCCTGCCCTGACGGGCGGCAGGCCGCTAAATCTTGGGCCTCGGGCGTGACATTCCCGGGTGGGACCGCTATAACTCGCGGGCAAAGCAAAGGGTTTGTCCGAATGGCCGAAGCTGCCCGCGTGCCGGAAGAGTATGGCGCCGATTCCATCAAGGTTCTCAAGGGGCTGGAAGCTGTCCGGAAGCGTCCGGGCATGTATATCGGCGACACCGACGATGGCTCCGGCCTCCACCACATGGTCTATGAGGTGGTGGACAACGGGATCGACGAGGCTCTGGCCGGCCATGCCACGGCCGTGACGGTGAAGATCCACGCCGACAGCTCGGTCTCGGTGCGCGACAACGGGCGCGGGATCCCGGTCGACATGCATGCCTCCGAAGGCGTGTCGGCGGCCGAGGTCATCATGACCCAGCTCCATGCCGGGGGCAAATTCGACCAGAACAGCTACAAGGTCTCGGGCGGCCTGCATGGCGTGGGCGTCTCGGTGGTGAACGCGCTGTCCGACTGGCTCGAGCTGCGCATCTGGCGCAACGGCCGCGAGCATTTCGCCCGGTTCGAGAATGGCGAGACCGTCGAGCATCTGCGCGTCGTGCGCGATGCGCCGGGAGAGAAGGGCACCGAGGTGCGCTTTCTGGCCTCGGCCAAGACCAACCGGCCCGACGGGACCTTCTCGAACCTCGACTACAGCTTCAAGACGCTCGAGGCGCGGCTGCGCGAGCTGGCCTTCCTGAACTCCGGCGTCCGCATCCTGCTCGAGGACGAGCGCCCGGCCGAGCCGCTGCACAGCGAGCTTTTCTACGAGGGCGGCGTGCGTGAGTTCGTGCGTTACCTCGACCGGTCGAAGAGCCCGGTGATGCCCGAGCCGATCTTCATCACGGGCGAGCGCGGCGGCATCGGCGTCGAGGTGGCGATGTGGTGGAACGACAGCTACCACGAGACGGTGCTCCCCTTCACCAACAACATCCCCCAGCGGGACGGCGGCACCCACCTCGCGGGTTTCCGGGGCGCGCTGACGCGGACCATCACCAAATATGCGCAGGACAGCGGCATCGCCCGACGCGAGAAGGTGGATTTCACCGGCGACGATGCGCGCGAGGGGCTGACCTGCGTTCTGTCGGTCAAGGTGCCGGATCCGAAATTCTCGAGCCAGACGAAGGACAAGCTGGTGTCCTCCGAGGTGCGGCCCGCGGTCGAGAATCTCGTGAACGAGAAGCTCGCCGAGTGGTTCGAGGAGAACCCGGCCACCGCCAAGTCCATCGTCGGCAAGATCGTCGAGGCGGCGCTGGCGCGCGAGGCGGCGCGGAAGGCGCGCGAGATGACCCGGCGCAAGACCGCGATGGACGTGGCCTCGCTGCCCGGCAAGCTCGCCGACTGTCAGGAGAAGGACCCGGCGCTGTCCGAGCTCTTCATCGTCGAGGGTGACTCGGCCGGCGGTTCGGCCAAGCAGGGCCGCGCCCGGAAGAACCAGGCGGTGCTGCCGCTCCGGGGCAAGATCCTGAACGTGGAGCGGGCGCGGTTCGATCGCATGCTCTCCTCCGAGACGGTGGGCACGCTCATCACCGCCCTTGGCGCGGGTATCGGCCGGGACGAGTTCGACATCGCCAAGCTGCGCTACCACAAGATCATCATCATGACCGATGCGGACGTCGATGGCGCCCACATCCGCACACTGCTGCTGACCTTCTTCTTCCGGCAGATGCCCGCGATCATCGAGGGGGGCTTCCTCTACATCGCGCAGCCGCCGCTCTACAAGGTCGCGCGCGGCAAGTCCGAGGTCTATCTCAAGGATCAGGCGGCGCTCGACGATTACCTGATCCAGCAGGGGATCGAGGGGGCCATCCTGCGGCTTGCCTCGGGCGAGGAGATCGCGGGGCAGGACCTTCTGCGCGTGATCGAGGGCGCGCGCCAGTTCCGCCGGGTGCTGGAGGGCTTCCCCACGCATTACCCGCGCAACATCCTCGAACAGGCGGCCCTGTCGGGGGCATTCGATCCGGGCCGGGCCGATGACGACCTGCAACTCGTGGCCGACCGCGTGGCCGAGCGGCTGGATCTGACGGCTGCCGAATATGAGCGCGGCTGGAAGGGACGGATCACGCAGGATCACGGCATCCGCCTCTCGCGCGTCTTGCGCGGCGTGGAGGAGCTTCGCACCCTGGACGGGGCCGTGCTGCGCTCGGGCGAGGCCCGGCGGCTGTCGCAGGTCTCCGGCCAGACCCGCGATGTCTATGCGCCGGGCGGGCGGCTCGTCCGCAAGGACCGCGAGCAGCCGATCCACGGGCCTATCGCGCTTCTCAAGGCTGTGCTGGCCGAGGGCGAGAAGGGCCTGTCGCTCCAGCGCTACAAGGGTCTCGGCGAGATGAACCCGGAACAGCTGTGGGAGACGACGCTCGATCCCGAGGCGCGGACGCTGCTTCAGGTGAAGGTGGACGATCTGGCCGAGGCCGACGACATCTTCACCAAGCTCATGGGCGACGTGGTCGAGCCGCGGCGCGAGTTCATCCAGCAGAACGCGCTGAACGTGGAGAATCTGGACACCTGAAGCCGAGCCGGGCCGCCTCGGCCCGGAGCCGGTCGAGGTCCTGATCGAGCGTCATCGCCTGTTCGGCGCGCAGCAGCGCCTCCTCCGAGAGCGCGCGCGCCGGATGTCCGAACAGCTGCGGCGCGCCGGCGGAGAGGGAGGCCAGCGCCCGCTGCAGGCGGATCTGCACTTCGAGCTGGCCGGCCCCGTCGCGGGCGATCCAGCGGAAGGCGTCTTCCAGCACATCCTCCGGCGCGAGCCGGCCCACATGCAGCCGCCTGTGGCGCACCTCGCCCTTTGCCTCGTCCAGCGCCTTCGCCCAGTCGGCCAGGACGCGGGACGAGGTGCCGATCACGTCGATGGCCGTGCCGGGGTCGTTGATGCCGGGCGAGAGCGCGCGCGAGGCGGTCTCCGACAGAACGATCATCGCGAAGCGCGGATCGGCCTCGAAGGTGCGCTGCCCGCCGATCACGAAACAGGCGCGCGCCGCGTCCCGCTGCTCCTCGTCGAGCGCGCGCGAGGCAAGAAGCAGCGGACGGTTCGGATCCGAATAGGCGCCGGGCCGGGCCGCCAGATGCAGATCGATGTCCCACTCTTCGGCCAGAGCGGCGAGCTCGTCGGAATTCACCGCCTGAACGAAGCCCATCCGGACGGGGTGCACGGCGAACCGCCCCTCGGGCAGGCTGGTCATCGGCACGCCGCCGAGCCAGGGCTCGGCGGCATCCGCCTGAAACGAGCGGGTGGCCGCGCGCTCCACGAGGTCGATCACCTCCGACACGTCGCCGAGATTCGACAGCCGCGCGATCCAGCGGATGAGCGCTACGATCACGGCCACGATCACCGCGCAGGTCACGACGAACAGCACCACCTTGGCGGCGTCGCCATAGTAGTTGGTCGAGAGCCCGACGAGGCCCACGATCCCGTAGATGAAGCCGCCCAGAAAGGTCGAGATCGCGTTCTGCGCCGTCCGGTCCTCCGTCAGAAGCGGGCGCGCGCGGGGGGTGGCTGCGCCAGCCGCGGCCTGCAGCGAGGACACCATGATGCCGAGCGAGAAGATCGAGACCGCAAGGAGCGAATTGGACAGCACGTCCAGCAGGTCGTAGACGCCGTCGAGCCCGATCAGGTTGTTGACGCCCGAGGGCAGCATCCGCCCGACGAGCGGCGCCGTCGACAGCACCAGCAGCGCTACGACCGCATAGAGAGCTGGAGTGAACCACAGGGTCCGCCGGATGCGGGACCACAGGATGCGCAAGTGAATGGGACCCATGAGCGAACTCTCCAATGTGATCGGGAACGCGACCTGTCTCCGCGCGGTTCCGCCCTTTTCCGTCCTGCGGGGGAGGTCTATGAGGGCCCATGCGCAAGTCCTTGACTGACATCTACGAAGCCCGCGTCTATGCGGAAGAGCTGCGGGCCGATCCCGCGCAACATGCGGTGCTCGAGGATCTCGAGTCCATCCGCCAGTGGCTCGAGGCCCATCCCGAGCGCAAGCGCGGCCTCTTCGGCCTCTTTGCGGCCAAGGAGGAGCTGCCGAAGGGTCTCTATCTCTGGGGCGGCGTGGGCCGCGGCAAGTCGATGATCATGGATCTCTTCACCGAGGCGGTGGCGATCCCGATGAAGCGGCGCGTGCATTTCCATGCCTTCATGCAGGAGGTGCAGCAGGGGATGCACGAGGCCCGCAAGAAGGGCGTCGAGGATGCCCTCCAGCCGGTGGCGGACAAGGTGGCGGGGCAGGTGCGGCTTCTGGCCTTCGACGAGATGCAGATCACCGACATCACCGACGCGATGGTGGTGGGGCGGCTGTTCCAGAAGCTGTTCGAGCAGGGCGTGGTGATCGTGACCACCTCGAACCGTCCGCCCGAGGGGCTCTACGAGAACGGGCTGAACCGCGAGGTCTTCCTGCCCTTCATCGACCTCCTGCGCGAGCGGATGACGGTGATCGAGCTGGAAAGCCCGACCGACTACCGCCAGCACCGGCTGCAGGGGGCGCAGGTCTTCTTCCATCCGGCGCGCAAGGCCGAGCAGGCGATCGCGCGGATCTGGACCGATCTGACGGGCGGCGACCGCGGCCATCCGATGCGGCTGCCGGTGAACGGGCGGACGGTCGAGATTCCATGCTTCGCGAATGGCGTGGGCCGCGCGACCTTCTGGGATCTCTGCGCCCGCCCGCTGGGGCCGGCCGATTTCCTCGCCATCGCCGAGGCCTGCCGGGTGCTGATCCTCGAGGACATCCCCCGGCTTTCGGCGGAAAACTACAACGAGGCCAAGCGGTTCGTGACCCTGATCGATGCGCTCTACGAGGCGCGGGTCCGGCTGATCGCCTCGGCCGCCGACGAGCCCGAGCGGCTCTATATCGAAGGCGAAGGGTCGTTCGAATTCGAACGGACGGCGAGCCGCCTGCGCGAGATGCAATCGGCCGACTGGGCGAACTGAGCCGGGAGCACCCGCTCGGACCGCGCTGTCGGGCGGGGCGGAACCGGCATGTCCGAACATCGACGGCGGCGCGGGCAGGGATGGCTCGCCTCGCCGCCCGGAGCGGGTCCGGAGAGGTCGGGGGTCGCGGACGCGCGGCTTCGGATCCTTGGTCCCGTGCAGAGCGGACGCCCGGCCCGCCGCGCTCAGGCGCGGATCTCGTCCTCACCGTAGCCCTGCACGAAGAGCAGCGCGGTCAGGTCGCCGTGGTTGATGCGGATATCGCATTCGGCGGCCACCACGGGCTTGGCATGCAGGGCCACGCCCGCGCCCGCCCGCTTCAGCATCCCGAGGTCGTTCGCCCCGTCGCCCACCGCCATGGCTTCCGCGACCTCGATCCCCAGCCGGGCGCAGATCTCCTCCAGCGCCGCGAGCTTGGCCTCGCGTCCGAGGATCGGCTCGGCCACCGTGCCGGTCAGCGCGCCCTGGGCCACATGGAGGATGTTCGCGCGGTGCTCGTCGAAGCCGAGGCCCGCCGCCACCTTCTCGGTGAAGGCGGTGAAGCCGCCCGAGACCAGCGCCGCGCGTGCGCCATGGGCCTTCATCGTCTGCACCAGCGCGCGGCCGCCGGGCATGTACTGGATCCGCGTCTCGAACACCCGGTCGATCACCGAGGCGGAGAGGCCCTTCAGGAGCCCCACCCGCTCGCGCAGCGCCGACTCGAAGTTCAGCTCGCCATTCATCGCCCGCCGGGTGATGCCTGCGACATATTCGCCGACGCCCGCCTCGTCGGCCAGCTCGTCGATACATTCCTGCCGGATCATCGTCGAATCCATGTCCGCCAGAAGCAGCTTCTTGCGCCGTCCTTCGGCGGGGACGACCGCGAGGTCGACCTTCAGCGCCTGCAGATCCTCCCAGACCTGCCAGCGGTTCGAAGGCATTGCAGAGACGGGAAATTCCGCCGCCACCCCCGGTTGCAGCCAACGCGCGTCGCCGCCGCCCCAGGCGTTGCGGAGCGACTCGACGGTGGTCCGCTCGAGCCCCGGCGCGGCGGGGTTGGTCATGAGGACGGCAACGAACATCGCACTCTCCCAAGGTCGCTTTTTCAAGATCGAGCGCCGCTCTAGGACAATTCTTTTCCTTGCGCCAGAGCCTGCCGGGGCGTAATGGCGACAGCGGGACACCTCTCCCCAACGAGAGGCATCTATCTGGAAGGGTAACATGTCTGATCTGCAGACCCCGGCCGCGCGGCCGGCCAATCCGCGCTTCTCTTCTGGCCCCTGCGCCAAGATTCCCGCCTATTCGCTGGACCTTCTGTCGGACGCGCCGCTGGGCCGTTCGCACCGTGCCGCCGTCGGCAAGGCCAAGCTGAAAGAGGCGATCGACCTCACCCGCGAGATCCTCGGCGTGCCCGAAGGCTACCGCATCGGCATCGTCCCCGGTTCGGATACCGGCGCGGTCGAGATGGCGATGTGGTCGCTGCTGGGCGCGCGCCCCGTCGAGATGCTGGCCTGGGAAAGCTTCGGCGAGGGCTGGGTCACCGACGCGGTGAAGCAGCTGAAACTCGACGCGACCGTGCGCAAGGCGCCCTATGGCGAGATCGTCGATCTGGCACAGGTCGATTTCACCCGGGACGTGGTCTTCACCTGGAACGGCACCACCAGCGGAGTGCGCCTGCCCAACGGCGATGCGATCCCGGCTGACCGCGAAGGTCTCACCATCTGCGACGCCACCTCGGCGGCCTTCGCCATGGACCTGCCCTGGGACAAGCTCGATGTCGTGACCTTCTCCTGGCAGAAGGTGCTGGGCGGCGAGGGCGGCCACGGCATGCTGATCCTCAGCCCCCGCGCGGTCGAGCGGCTGGAAAGCTATACGCCCGCCTGGCCGATGCCGAAGATCTTCCGCATGACCAAGGGCGGCAAGCTGATCGAGGGCATCTTCCAGGGCGAGACGATCAACACGCCCTCGATGCTCGCGGTCGAGGATTACCTCGTCTCGCTCAAGTGGGCGCAACGGATCGGCGGACTCAAGGCGCTGGTCGCCCGCGCGGAAGCGAACTCGAAGGTCGTGGCCGAATTCGTCGCGGCGCATGACTGGATCGCGAACCTCGCCGTCGATCCCGCGACCGCCTCGACCACCTCGGTCTGCCTGAAATTCACCGATCCGCGCATCGCGGACGGCGCGGCCTTCGCCAAGGCGGTGGCCAAGCGGCTCGAGAAGGAGGGCGTGGCCCTCGACGTGGGCGCCTATCGCGATGCGCCTGCGGGCCTCAGGATCTGGTGCGGCTCGACCGTCGAGACGGCCGATGTTGCGGCGCTGATGCCCTGGATCGAATGGGCCTTCGAGGCCGAGATCGCGGCGCTCGCCAAGGCCGCCTGAGCCGGACGCTCTCTGACCACCGTTTCGGGGCGGGGCACCTCTGCCCCGTCCGCTGATCCCCTACCGACAGGATGCCCGACATGGCCCCCCGCGTTCTCGTTTCCGACGAACTCTCCGAAACCGCCGTCCAGATCTTCCGCGACCGTGGCGTCGAGGTCGACTACATGCCGAAACTCGGCAAGGACAAGGAAAAGCTGGCCGAGATCATCGGCCAGTATGACGGCCTCGCGATCCGTTCGGCCACCAAGGTGACCGAGAAGCTGCTCGAGCAGGCCACCAACCTCAAGGTCATCGGCCGCGCCGGCATCGGGGTCGACAACGTCGACATCCCGGCCGCCTCGCGCAAGGGCGTGATCGTGATGAACACGCCCTTCGGCAATTCGATCACCACCGCCGAACATGCCATCGCGATGATGTTCGCCTGCGCCCGGCAGCTGCCCGAGGCCAATGCCTCGACCCATGCCGGCAAGTGGGAGAAGTCGCGCTTCATGGGGGTCGAGCTCTTCAACAAGACGCTCGGCGTGATCGGCGCGGGCAACATCGGCGGCATCGTCTGCGACCGCGCGCTGGGGCTCTCGATGAAGGTCGTGGCCTACGATCCCTTCCTGTCGGAAGAGCGCGCCAAGGCGCTCGGCGTGACCAAGGTCGAGCTCGACGAGCTGCTGGCGCGCGCCGATTTCATCACGCTCCATGTGCCGCTGACCGACAAGACCCGCAACATCCTGTCGGCCGAGGCTCTGGCCAAGACCAAGAAGGGCGTGCGGATCATCAACTGCGCCCGCGGCGGTCTGGTGGACGAGAAGGCGCTGGCCGAGGCAATCAAGTCGGGCCATGTGGCCGGCGCCGCCTTCGACGTGTTCGAGGTCGAGCCCGCGTCCGAGAGCCCGCTCTTCAACCTGCCGAACGTGGTCGTGACGCCGCACCTCGGCGCCTCCACGACGGAAGCGCAGGAGAATGTGGCGCTTCAGGTGGCCGAGCAGATGTCGGACTATCTGCTGACGGGCGCGGTGCAGAACGCGCTCAACATGCCGTCGGTCACGGCGGAAGAGGCCGCGGTCATGGGCCCGTGGGTCAAGCTCGCCGGCCATCTCGGCGCCTTCGTGGGCCAGATGACGGACGAGCCGATCAAGGCGATCAACGTGCTCTATGACGGGGCCGTGGGCGAGATGAACCTCGCCGCGCTGAACTGCGCCACCATCGCGGGCATCATGAAGGCCACCAACCCGGACGTGAACCTTGTCTCGGCCCCGGTCGTCGCCAAGGAGCGCGGGATCCAGATCTCGACCACCACGCAGGCCAAGTCGGGCGCTTTCGATGCCTACATCAAGCTGACGGTCGTGACCGACAAGCGCGAGCGGTCGGTGGCGGGCACCTGCTTCTCGGACGGCAAGCCGCGCTTCATCCAGATCAAGGGCATCAACATCGACGCCGAGGTCGGCCGCCACATGCTCTACACCACGAACGAGGACGTGCCGGGCATCATCGGCCTGCTCGGCATGACCATGGGCAAGAACGGCGTCAACATCGCGAACTTCCCCCTCGGCCGGACCTCGGTCGGGCAGGAGGCCATCGCGATCCTCTACCTCGATCAGGCAATCGATCCGAAGGTGGTGGAGACGCTGGAATCCACCGGCCTCTTCCAGCAGGTGAAGCCGCTCGAATTCGACGTGGCCTGACACCTCCTTCGGCTGCCCTTCCGGTTTCCGGTCAGGGCGCATAAGGTGCGGAGGTCCGGCGCGGCCGGGCCTCCTGTCATTTTCGGAAGGACCGAGATGCGAAGCTACGCCATCGGCGACATCCACGGACATCTGTCGCTCCTGCAGGAGATCCACGACCGGATCGCCGCAGACCGCCGGCGGACCGGGGACGACGAGGCGCCTGTCGTGCATATCGGCGATCTGGTCGACCGCGGGCCGGACAGCCGCGGTGTCGTGGAATATCTGCGGCAGGGGATCGAGCAGGGCGAGAACTGGGTGGTGCTGAAGGGCAACCACGACCGGATGTTCGCAGGCTTCCTGCGCGATCCGGCCCATCAGGATCCCGGCCTGCGCGGCGATCTTTCGTGGCTCCATCCGCGGCTGGGCGGCGGGCCGACGCTCGAATCCTACGGCGTGGCCCATGCCGCCGACCGCCCCGTGGCCGTCGTCCACCGCGAGGCGACCGCTCTGGTTCCGGCCGAGCATCTGGCCTTCATCGAGGCGCTGCCCACGCTCTACCGTCACGGCGAGGCGATTTTCGCCCATGCGGGCATCCGCCCGGGGGTGCCGCTTGCCGATCAGACCGAGGACGATCTCGTCTGGATCCGCGAGCCCTTCCTGTCCGATCCGCGCGATCATGGCGTGCTCGTCGTTCATGGCCACACGGCCATCGATGCCGTGACCCATTACGGCAACCGGTTGAACCTCGACAGCGGCGCGGCCTATGGCGGGCCGCTCTCGGCCGTGGTGATCGAGGGTCGCTCGGTCTGGCAACTGGGCCCCGAGGGGCGCCGCCCCATCGCCTGAGTCCTCTTTCCGACGTAACGTCACCGGCGCGGCCGCCGGATCGGCGGCTATGGTGCGGCCATCCAGAGAGAAAGGCCGCGCCATGTCCGACATCCTCGTCCTCTCCGCCGTCCGCACCGCCATCGGCGGCTTCGGCGGCGCACTCGCCGCGGTGCCGCCGGGCGATCTCGCCACCACCGTCACCCGCGCCGCGCTGGAGCGCGCGGGCGTGGAGCCCGGCCGCGTGGGTCATGTGGTCTTCGGCCATGTCATCAACACCGAGCCGCGCGACATGTATCTCTCGCGCGTGGCAGCGATGCAGGCGGGCATCCCGTCAGAAGTGCCGGCGATGAACGTGAACCGGCTCTGCGGCTCTGGCGTACAGGCCATCGTCTCGGCCATGCAGGCGCTGATGCTGGGCGATGCCGAGGTGGCGCTGGCGGGCGGCGCGGAATCGATGAGCCGCGCGCCCTATGCGCTGACGGCCGCGCGCTGGGGCCAGAAGATGGGCGACACGCGCGCGCTCGACATGATGACGGGGGCGCTGAACTGCCCCTTCGGCACCGGCCACATGGGCATCACCGCCGAGATCGTGGCCGAGCGGCACGGCATCAGCCGCGAGGATCAGGACGCTTTCGCGCTGGAAAGCCAGACCCGGACCGCCCGCGCGCAGGAGGAGGGCCGCTTCGACGGCCAGATCGTTCCGGTGGAAGTGGCCTCGCGGAAGGGGCCGGTCTCCTTCGCCCGCGACGAGCATCCCAAGGCCACCACGCTCGAGGCGCTCGCGGGGCTGCGTCCCGCCTTCCAGAAGGGCGGCACCGTGACCGCGGGCAATGCGAGCGGCATCAACGACGGGGCGGGGGCGCTGATCCTCGCGCGCGAGGGGGCGGTGCCCGGCGCGCGGCCGCTCGGCCGGCTGATCGGCTATGCCCATGCGGGCGTCGATCCCGAGGTGATGGGGCTGGGGCCGATCCCGGCGGTGAAGGCGCTCTGTGCGCGCACCGGCCTCTCGGTCGCGGATTTCGACGTGATCGAGTCGAACGAGGCCTTCGCGGCGCAGGCGCTGGCCGTGTCGCGTGCGCTCGACTTCGATCCGGCCAGGGTCAATCCGAACGGCGGCGCCATCGCGCTCGGCCATCCGGTCGGCGCCACCGGGGCGATCATCACGGTGAAGGCGCTCCACGAGCTGCACCGGACAGGCGGGCGCCGCGCCCTCGTCACCATGTGCATCGGCGGCGGGCAGGGGATCGCGCTGGCGCTCGAGCGGGTCTGACCTCGCCCTAGCGCAGTCGCACGGCGGTCCGGGCCGAGCGGCCGTCCGCGTCGATCACCGAAAGGGTGAGGAACCCCGCCGGCAGGTCGAGCATCGTCTCGCGCCCGCCCAGCGAGACCGCGACCGGCGCCCCGTTCGCAAGCCAGGTGAAGGGGGCGGTCCCGCCCTCGACCTTCACCTTCAGCCCGCCCCGCAGCCGCTCGACCTCGGCCCCGTCGGGCGGGAAGGCCACCTGTGGCCCGCCCGTGGTCTGAAAGGCCGCCAGCCGCGAGCGGAACCGGCGGAGCGGCTGCGGCAGCTCGGCATTGCTCACGGTCAGGGCCGTCCGCGGCGGGGGCGGCAGCGGATCCAGCGCGGGCTTCAGCCGGGCGAAGGCGCGGAACAGCACCGGCGCCGCGAGATCGGCCCCGAAGACGCCCGGCACCGGCGTGCCGTCGGCCCGCCCGAGCCAGATCCCCACCACATGCTGCCCGTCGAAGCCCACCGCCCAGGCGTCGCGGTGGCCGTAGCTCGTGCCGGTCTTGTAGGCCAGCCGGTTCGCCGGCGCGCCGGGCGGCGGCGCCATGCCCGACAGGATGTCCGCCACCTGCCAAGCCGAGACCTCGGACAGGAGCCGCCGCCCCGGCGCACCTTCGCCCTCGACATGGAGCGGCAGCACCACCCCGCCGCGGGCCAGCGCCGCATAGAGCTGGACCATGTCGGACAGGGTGACGCCCACGCCTCCCAGCGCCACGGCGAGGCCCGGCTGCCCGCCCGGCAGCACCGGCTTCACCCCCGCCTGCTCCAGCGCGGAGAGAAGCCGCGCCGGCCCCAGCGCATCGGTCAGGGCGACCGCGGGCAGGTTCAGCGACATCTGCAACGCCTCGCGCGCGCGGATCTCGCCGCGGAAGATCCGGTCGAAGTTCTGCGGCCGGTAGCCCGCGAAATCCATCGGCCGGTCGTCGAGCAGCGTCTCGGGATGGGCGAGCCCCTCGTCGAAGGCAAGCCCGTAGATCAGGGGCTTGAGTAGCGAACCGGGGCTGCGCAGCGCCACCGTCATGTCGAGAAAGCCCTGCCGCCGGTCGGCGCGATAGGCCGCCGATCCGACCGAGGCCAGGATCTCGCCAGAGCGGTGATCGGCCACCAGCATCGCCACCTGAAGCCGCTCGCCCCGCGCCTCGACCGTCTCGGTGGCCAGCGCCTCGAGCCGCTTCTGGAGGGCCGCGTCGAGCGTCAGCCGGTGGGTCTGGCGCAGCGGATCGGCCTTCGTCACCCGGTCGGCCAGATGCGGGGCCACGGCGGGAAAGGGCTTGCGCGCGCGTGGCACCGGCTCCTGCAGGGCGGCCTCGGCGCGCTCGGCCTCGATCACCCCCGCCCGGACGGCACGGGCGAGGACGCGGGCCCGCGCGGCCTCGGCCCGCTCCGGGTGGCGGTCGGGCCGCCGCCCCTCGGGCGATTGCGGGATGGCGACCAGAAGCGCCGCCTCGGCTGCGGTCAGCCGGGCAGGCTCCTTGCCGAGGTAGGAGATCGATGCCGCCCGGATCCCCTCGAGGTTGCCGCCATAGGGCGCCAGTCGGAGGTAGAGCGACAGGATCTCCTCCTTCGAGAGGCGCCGCTCGAGCGCCAGCGCCACGCGCATCTGCCGCAGCTTGCCCGCCACCCGGCCCGTGCCGCTTTCCTCGAGGAGCCGCGCCACCTGCATGGTGAGGGTCGAGCCGCCCGAGACCACCTGACCGTAGCGCAGCGCCTGCAGCGCCGCCCGCGTCAGTGCGAGCGGATCGATGCCGCCGTGGTCGTGGAAACGGCCGTCCTCGTAGGCCACGAGCATCTTCAGGAACAGGGGATCGACCGGCCCCGGCTCCAGCCGCCAGCGGCCGTCGGCGACGGTATAGGCCCGCAGGAGCGTGCCGTCGCGCGCCTCGACCTCGACCGAGGTCGAGAGCGCCAAGGGCGGCATTCCGGTCGCAGAAATGAAGCGGTCGACCCCGTCGCGGGCGGCGGCGGCGAGGAACAATCCCGCCGCCGCCGCAAACAGCCACCGTGCCCGGATCATGGGGTGACGGTCACGCGGCCCGCCCCGGTCCAGGCGCGGAACTCGGGCCGATACATGTCCTCGACCGAGGCGGCCGGATGGTGGAACGTGCCCGGCGAGACGGCGCGCACGATATAGGCCAGCCGGAAGGCCTCGCCGTCATAGCGGTCGAGCGCGGCCAGGAAGCGGTCCTGCCGGAACTCGGCATGGGCCACGCTCTCGACCGGGGCGAGCCAGTCGAGCGCATCGACCTGCCCGCCCCGCATCAGGTTCGGGTTGTCGATCTCGAAGCCCGCGGGCAGCGGGTCGTTGACCATGAGCCGCCCTTCGCCATTGCCGAAGGGCGTCACCTCCAGCCCCGCGACCAGCCGCGTGCCCGCCGCGACCGAGGCCGGATCGGCGGCCTCGCCCTCCATCGTGTAGTAGCTCCGCGCGATGGCATAGCCGTTGCCGCCCGCGGGCTCGGGCTCGGAGGGCACGCCGGTGGCGGTGACCGTCAGCACCTGCGGCCCGCCCGCATTGGTGACCGCCACCGCCGGATCGCCGTCGTGCAGCAGCCGGACAAGCGGCCCGGTCGCGGGGGTGCCGTCGATGGCGATCCCCTCCAGATCCGGCCTGTCGATCAGCGCGTTGGTGGCAAGCAGCGTCCAGACGGCCTCCTGCGTCGAGAGCGTGCCGGTGCGTGCGGCGAGCGAGGTGGTCACCGCCTCGCGGTCCACCGCCTGCGAGCCTGCCTCGGCCGCGAGCGTGAGCACGGTCGCCGCATCGCGGTAGGCGGTGCCATAGTCGGCGCGGAACACCTGCTGCGACTGGGCCGCGAGCGACCCGTTCAGCCGCGCGGCCGCCTTGCGGAACATCGCATCCGCCCGCAGCTGATCGCCGTAGCTGGCCAGCGCCGCCCCGAGCTGGGCCTGCGCCGCGGGCGTGGAGAAGGCATCCGCCTTCACATCCGCATAGTAGCGCAGGTCGCCGATGGCGGCCGCCCCCTCGCGCGCGAGAACCATCAGGGCATAGGCCAGCGCCTCGCCGCCCTCGTCGAAATCGGCCGAGTAGTTCACCTGGTTGCGGAGGTTGTCGAGCGCCCGGCGCATCGCCAGCTCCGGCACCTTGTGCCCCTGCGCCTTCGCCCGCGACAGGAAGTCGGTGACATAGGCGTCGAGCCAGAAGTCGCCCGACTGCGCCTGCCAGAGGCCGAAGGCCCCCTCGGCGGTCTGGTTGGTCAGCACCTCGTCGATGGCCTGCCCGATCCGCACCGACATGTCCTCGGTGCCGGGCAGGTCGAGCGCTTGGGCCACGCCGCTCAGATAGAGGAGCGGCAGCGCCCGCGAGGTGATCTGCTCGGTGCAGCCGTAGGGATAGCGGTCGAGGCTGGCCAGCAGCCCCGCGGTATCGAGCCGCGCAATCGGGCCGATGGCCATGGTCGCGCGCCCCGTGCCGGGCACGAAGCCCGCGAACAGATTGTCGTCCAGCGTGAAGGTCTGGCCGCCCTCCAGCGTCAGCCGGTCGCGCCGCGCGATCTCGGGGTCGTTCACCTCTACCGGCACGACGAGCCGCTTGGTCAGCTGCTTGCCGTCCGGCGTGGTGAGCGAGACCTCGATCTGCTGCAGGCCCGTCCGGTCGGCCGAGACGGGCACCTCGATCCGCGCGCGGCCCTTTTCGGCCAGATCGAGGCCCGAGGGCACCGATCCGACCGTGAGGCCCGGCGAGGAGACATCGAGGCTCACTCGGCCGGCGGGGCCGGTCGCATGGGCGATCTCGAGCAGCAGGCGGCTCTGGTCGCCGGGCGCGAGGAAGCGCGGCAGGCTCGCCGTCACCACCACCGGGTCGCGCACCAGCACGTCCTGCTCGGCATGGCCGACGCCGGTCTTCGACCAGACGACCGCCATCACCCGCACCGTGCCGTTGAAGCCGGGCAGATCGAAGGTGGCGCGGGCGAGACCGTCGGGCCCCACCTCGACGGGGCCGGAGAAGAAGGCCACCAGCTCTTCCGTGGGAGGCGGGGCCTGCGTCTGCGCCCGCCCGCCGTCGCCGCCCGACCGCACCGAGCCCTGCGCGCCGTTCATCCCGTCGATCAGCCGTCCATAGAGGTCGCGGATGCCGACGCCGAGTTTCCTCTGCCCGAAGTAATGGTCCTCCGGGTCGGGCGTCTCGAAGCCGGTGAGGTTCAGGATCCCCACATCGACCGCGGCAAGGGTGGCATAGGCCGTCTCGCCCGGCTCCGCGCCCTCGACCTTCACCGCGACCTCCAGGGGCGCGCGGGGCGCGGCCTCGGGGGCGGTCTCGATGCGGGCCGCGAGCTTCTTCTCGCCCGGATCGATGGCGGCATGGGCGAGGCCCAGCGCGCGGGTCGGGTTGCGCCCCGCCGCCACATCCATGGGCCGCAGGAGCGTGGCCGTCACATAGACGCCCGTCCCCCACTCGTCCGTCACCGGCAGCTCGACCAGCGTCTCGCCCTCGCCGACCTCGACGGCCTTCATCGCGATCAGCCGGTTCGAGAGCACGGTCACCAGCGCCTTGCCGGGAGCGCGCGGCACGATCCGCAGCTCTGCCGTCTCGCCGGGCCGATAGGCGGGCTTGTCGAGCGACAGCTCCAGCGTGTCGGGCGTGGCGGTCACGTCGGCGGGCGCATACCAGCCGGCGTAGAAGCTCGTCGAGCTGGCGGCCTGGCGGCCGTCGCTGCGCTCGACGACGAGTTCATACTGACCCCAGTCCACCGGCGCGCCGATCTCGACCGGAGCGGTGCCGAGCTCCGCCTCGCCCTCGGCCACGGGCGTCCTGGTCTCGACCGGCTCCCAGGCCCAGTTGCCCCATTGCTGATACCATTGATAGTCGGTCTCGATCCGGTTCAGCGTCCAGCGCACCTGCATCGGCACGGGCGTCTCCTCGGGGCCCACGCCCACCAGCGCGAAGCGCGCGTCGGTGCCCTGCGCCGCCACCCCGTCGAAGAGCGGGCGGATGCCGATCATCGGCTCGGCGGGGCGCAGGCGGCGGGTGATCGTCCGCTCCACGGGCCGCCCCGATCCTTCCGAGACGCGGGTCGCAACGAGGATCTCGAGCGGGCGCGCCGGATCCTCGACCTGCGGCAGGTCGAGGGCGAAGCGCGCCTGCCCGGCCTCGTCGGTGCGCTGGCCGCCGAAGGAGGCGACCTGCGGATCGAAGCTCGCCGTCGAGCGGCCGAAGACATAGCCCGGGAAACCGGGCAGCCCCTCGGCCGCGCGCAGCAGCACCTCACCCTCGATGGCGAGATCCGCCCCCGGCGCGCCATAGAGGAAATTCGCCTCGACCGTCAGCTCGGGCACGTCGCCGAGCGCGATGGGCGCTTCGGGCAGGCTCGCCGTCACGTCGATCCGCTCGGGCAGGAAATCCTCGACCAGCACGGTCTTCGCGGCGAGCGGAGCCGCCTCGAGATCGGCCAGCACCTCGAGCCGCCAGACCCCCCGCGGCGCCGAGCCCGCGAGCGGCAGGTCGAACACATGGCCGCCCGCGCCGGTGCCCGAGGCCAGCGCGCGGGAATACTCCACCCCGTCGGGCCGCTTCAGGATCGCGGTCAGCGGCAGCCCCTCGATGGCCTCGGCCTCGCCGTCGCGGGCGAGCGCCAGCGCATGGATCGTCTCGCCCGCGCGATAGGCGCCGCGCTCGGTCGCGAGGAACACATCCACCGGCGGGGCGGGCTCGTGCCCCTCCACGCCCCGGTCGGACAGGTCGAATTCCGGATCGGTGAGGGACAGGAACGCTATGTCTGCCTCGCCCTCCTTCACCACCACCAAAGCGGGCTCGGCCGCCCCGGTGCCGCGCGTGAGGCCCGCATCGAAGTCGGCGAGGCCCTGATCGTCCGTCGTGGCCGTGCCCAGCACCGTATTGGCGCGCGACAGAAGCTCGACCGTGACCCCGGTCTTCGGCTCGGCCGATCCGAGGCTGCGCACGAAGACATGCAGCCCGTCCGTCCCCGACAGCGTGGTCACGCCGAGGTCCGAGATCACGAACCATTGCCAGGCGGCCGGATGCTCATAGACATCCTGCCCCGGGATCGCGGCCTTCAGCGCATAGATGCCCGCGGGCAGGCCCCGCAGCGGCTCCTCCATCGGCAGGCGGGTGGTCATGTCGCGATTGACCTCCATCGCCACCTCGCCGGTGCCGGTCCAGATCTCTTCGCCCACCTCGGCGGTGAACTGGTCGGCCTGCCACTGATCCAGCGGGCGGCCAAGGTAATCCTGCTGGATCGCCCTCAACAAGTTGCGGTCGGACACGCGGTAGACCGCCAGATCCAGCGTTTTCGCATTCACCGTCTCGACCGGGATCGCCGGCGCGCCGGCGCGCGGCAGCACATAAGCCCGGCTCGGGAAGCGCACCGAAGGTGCGCGGTCGCGGACATAGGCCGCGATCTGCACCGACTTGGCGAGCGTCTGGCCGTCAGCCGCGGGCAGCCCCTCGCGGAAGGTCAGCACATGGCGCGCCCCGTGCGCGACGCCGCCCACGCAGATCCGCCGGTCCTCGGTCTCGACCGTCAGCCCCGGCTCGCCGAGCTGCACATAGCTGGCGTAATCGATGCCGCTGTCGGCCAGCTTCTCCGAGAAGGTCACGCAGATCCGCGGCCGCACCCGGTCGGCCTCGACCGTATTCTCGGTGATGCGGAAACCGTATTTCCCCGCCGCCGTCTCGAGCAGCCCGGCCGTGTCGTCGCGCGGCTGGATCGACTGGGCGAGGCGCAGCGCCTGCACCATGTCGCGCCCGCGATCGACCGTCTCGGCCGAAAGCGCGAGTTCGACCAGCGCCGTGTGGCGCAGCGCGGGCGAGGCCGAGCGCAGATAGCCGTTGATCGCCGCCCGGAAGGCGCGGTCGCGCAGCGTGTCGCGGGCCGATGTGTCCGCCTCGCCCGCCGCCCGCAGCCGGCGCGCATATTCGATCCAGCTCTCGGCCCGGTCCGAGGCGCTGACGGCCGCGCCGGTGAAGTTCGCCGCCGCGACCCGGTCGCCCTGCGCTTCGGCGCGGGCGGCGCTCTGGAGATGCTCCTCGTCCGTGAAGCCGTTCACCGTATGCTCGTGACCGAGCCCTGCCGCCTGCTCCTTCGCGCGCGTGAGATCGTAATCCGACAGGAAGGCCAGATCCGAGGCGCGGGCGCGGGCCGTCTCCTGCCGCGCGGGATCCTCCGGCACCACCACGCCCGAGAACGCGCCCTGATAGGGCGCCGCATCGCCCGAAGCCGATTTCGGGAAGCACGAGCCGTTGCGCCCGTTGAAGGTGAAGGCGGTGCAGCCCGTCCGCGACAGGCAGGCGCGCTCGCAGCCATCGAGCGTCGTGTCGAGGAGGGTCGCCATGTCGCTGCCCGGCAGGTCGGTGTCCGCGCTCAGGACGACGCGGCGCTCGGGCAGCCAGTCCTGTGCCGCAGCCGCGAGCGGCAGCAGACCGAGCATCAGGACCGGCAGCAGGTGACGGATGCGCATGGGAAACTCCTCCGGAAGCCTTGGGCGGATGCTGTCACCGGCCTTCCGGGGAGGCAAGGATTCTCGGGGCGTTTCTGCGCGCGGGGCCGCTCGTGCTTAAGAAGAGATTCATTCTGCGGACGCAGGATGCGGCAGGTCTAGGCGGGACGGACGGATGGACATCGAGCAGAAGCTGGCCAAGGAGCGGCGGGCGCGACTGGCTGCCGAACGGCTGCTGGAATACAAGCAGCGTGAGCTCTTTGCCGCCAACGAGAAGCTCGCGATCCACGCCCGTGCCCTCTCGGATCAGATCATCGAGCAGCGCGCCGTGGTCAGGACGGCGCTCTCCGAGGCCGAGAAGCTGAAGGGGCAGAACAGCCGCTTCCTCTCCGAACTCGAACGCGCCCATACCGCCGCCGTCATGGCCGAGCGTCGGCTATGGGATTCGATCGACACGATCGAGGACGGGTTCGCTGTCTTCGACGCCCACCAGCGCCTCGTCGCCGCGAACGAGGCCTACCGCTGCCAGTTCGAGGGGCTCGAGGTGCGCCCGGGCATGGCGCTGGCCGACCTCTTGCAACTGGCCACCGCCCATGGGCTGATCGACCTGCGCGGCGAGCCCGCCGATCTGTGGCAGGAGCGCATGATCCGCCGCTGGGACGAGGATCCCGTCGAGCCCGAGATCGTGCGCCGCCGCACCGGCCAGTGGCTGCGGCTGGTGAACCGGCGCGCGCGCGACGGCGACATGGTGAGCCTGCTCATCGACATCACCGAGCAGATGCGGCTCCGCGCGGCCATCGACGCGATCCCCGACGGGTTCGTCCTCTTCGACCGGGCCGAGCGGCTGGTGCTCTGCAACGACCGTTACCGCGCGATCTATCCCCGCTCCGCCGAGGCCCTGCGGCCCGGCGTTCCGTTCGAGGAGATCCTGCGGCACGGGCTCGCGCATGGCCAGTTCCCGGAAGCCCTGGGCCGCGAGGAGGAGTGGCTGGCCGATCGTCTCGCGGCCTTCCGCCACCTCGGGGGCGCGGCCGAGCAGCAGCTCGACGACGGGCGCTGGCTGCGGGTGATCGAGCATGAGACCCCCGACGGCGGGCGCGTGGGCCTCGGCGTCGACATCACCGAGCTGAAGCGCCAGCAGGCCGCGCTCGAATCCGCCCGTGCCGCCGCCGAAGCCGCCAGCCGGGCGAAATCGGCCTTCCTCGCCAACATGAGCCACGAGATCCGCACGCCCATGAACGGCATCGTGGGCATGGCGGACCTCCTCTGCGAGACCGTGCTGACCGAGGATCAGCGCCTCTTCGCCGAGACCATCCGGTCGTCGGGCGAGGCGCTTCTCGTCATCATCAACGACATCCTCGACTATTCGAAGATCGAGGCGAACCGGCTGACGCTGCACCCCGAGCCCTTCGATTTCGAACGGACCATCCACGAGGTCGCCATGCTGCTCCAGCCCAAGGCGCGCGCCAAGGGGATCGACCTGCTCATCGATTTCGACATGTTCCTGCCCACGCGCTTCGTGGGCGACCCGGGGCGGCTGCGGCAGGTGCTGACGAACCTGATCGGCAATGCGGTCAAGTTCACGGCCGCCGGCCATGTGCTGATCCGCGTCGTGGGTCTCGAGGTCGCGCCCGGGCTTCACGACCTGCGCGTGACGGTCGAAGATACCGGGATCGGGATCGCGGCCGAGCATCTCGACCATGTGTTCGGCGAGTTCAACCAGATCGAGGCCGAGGCCACCCGCCGCTTCGAGGGCACCGGCCTCGGCCTCGCCATCCCCCGCCGCCTGATCGAGCTGATGCAGGGGGCGGTCTGGGTCGAGAGCGAGCCGGGGCGCGGCTCCTGTTTCGGCTTCCGCCTGACGCTGCCCGCCGCCGACGACGAGGCTGCCCCGCCGGTGCCGATCGAGGTGCATCGCGCGCTGGTGGTGGATGGCCAGTTCATCAACCGCACCATTCTCGAGCGCCAGCTCGCCCCGTGCGGGATCGCGGTCACGCTCTGCCGCTCGGGGATCGAGGCTCTGGCCGAACTGTCGGCGGATGCAGGCTATGACCTGCTTCTGACCGATCACGAGATGCCCGACCTCGACGGGCTTGCGCTGGCCCAGCGGGTGCGGGCCTGCGGCTTTTCCATGCCGATCCTTCTTCTGACCTCGAACCCTTCCGCCGTGCGCGACCATCCGGCCGAGGCGCTGCTGGCCGGAGTGCTGCAGAAGCCGCTCCTGCGCTCGGATCTCTACCGGCGCCTCCAGTCCCTGACCGCGCCGGCCGCCGCGCCGGACCGGCCGCCGCC
>NZ_MABH01000074.1 GCF_001720585.1 Cereibacter johrii
TGAGGCCGCGTCCTCGGCGGCGGATGGGGCCGTCGAAGCCGCGAGGGAAGCCGCCGCCGCGGCGACCCTGGCCGCCCGCAATGCCGCCGATGCGGCGGGCGAGCTCCTCCCCGAGGATCTGCTGCGCGTCGAGACCTTCGACCGGACCCGGGTCGATGCGATGATCGACAGCTCGGATCTCGATCCCTCCACGAAGGAGCGGCTGAAGAACACGATCGACGCGGCCCAGTCGACGCCCGAACTGCTCGGGCCGGCGCTGGAAACCGTGCGCACGTCGCTCGGGTTCGCCCCCTCTGCGGCAGAGGCGGACTGAGACCGGAGGGCGGAAGGGGACTTCCGCTCGACCGCTTTCGGGACGGCTATGCGGGCCTAAACGAGGCTTCGCGTCGCGCAGGGACTTCGCGTCCTGCCGCGGGTGCGCAGGGCGGCATGTTTCCAGCCGTGGCAGGAGCGACCCGGTCGCAGGCAGGGAGCCCAAGGCCGCTTCTGTCATGACGCGACGAGGGCATGACGCTTCGCGGGGTGCGGCCTGTCGGATGAACGCAAGGCCCGGGACGCTGCGGGGCACGAAGCGCAAACGTCAGGCCTGCCGAGAAGTCTGCCGTTCGCGAAGCGCGAAATGCAAGACCGCCGCGCGGGGTCCGCGCGGCGGTCGGAAACTGTCTCGGAGGTTCTTAGATCCCGTCGCCGACGAAAGCCTTCTCGACCACATATTCCAGCGGTTCCGAATTCGCCCCCTCGCGCAGACCGAAGCTCTCGAGCACGGTCTTGACGTCGAGGTTGAACTGGAGCGAGCCGCAGACCATCGCGCGGTCTTCCTCGAGGTTCATCTTCGGCACGCCCAGATCCTCGAACACCTTGCCCGAGCTGAGGTTGTCGGTGATCCGGCCCATCCGGTCCGAGGTCTCGCGCGTGGTGGTGGGATAGTAGAGCAGCTTGTCGCCCACCATCTCGCCGATCAGCGGATCGTCCTTCAGGTTCTCGACCAGCTGGCGGCCATACTCGAGCTCGGCCTTCTCGCGGCAGGTGTGCATCATGATGACCTGCTCGTAGCGCTCGTAGGTCTCGGGGTCGCGCATCAGCGAGGCGAAGGGCGCGATGCCGGTGCCGGTGGCGAGGAACCAGATCCGCTTGCCGGGCAGCAGCGCATCGAGCACCAGCGTCCCCACCGGCTTCGGACGCAGGATGATCTGGTCGCCCGGCTGGATGTGCTGAAGCCGCGAGGTCAGCGGCCCGTCCGGCACCTTGATCGAGTAGAATTCGAGCTCTTCGTCCCAGTTGGGCGAGGCGATGGAATAGGCGCGCATGATCGGCTTGCCGCGCTCGTCGAGCAGCCCGATCATCACGAACTCGCCCGAGCGGAACCGCAGCGACTGCGGACGCGTCACGCGGAAGGAAAAGAGACGGTCCGTCCAATGCTGCACCGAGGTCACGGTCTGCGCATCGGGCAGGGTCTTCACAATGGCGGCGTTCTGGTTCATGGCTCGGTCCCCTTGGTCCGCTCTTTCAGTAAAACTTCGCACCCCGCGAAGAAAGGCCGGAATCAGCGCTTAAGCTGCGACTGATAGTCATGGTTTTGCCAGTCGGCGCGGAAGAGCCACTGATCCTCGGGCTGACGGGCGGCGAGATCGTCGGGGATTTCCACCTCGTCGAACCCGGAACGACGGGCCATGGCATATTGATCCGCAATCAGCGGCCCATGCGCGCGCAGCCGCCCGCGGTAGCCCATCCGCCGCAGCCGCTTGGCGAGCGTGAAGCCCCGCCCGTCGCTGAAGGAGGGGAAGGCGATGCGGATGAGGCCCAGCTGCTCCAGCCGGTTGCCGAGGCGCGCCGGATCGTCGGTGTTGGACAGATCGACGGCCTCGGCCCCGTCTTCCAGCGCCTCGAGCGAGGCGATGGCGCCCGGCCAGTCGTCGGCCGCGAAACCCTTGTCGGTGACGATGACGCTCATGCCGCGTCCTCCTTGTTCACGGGTCCGCGCACCGCGCGGCCGTTGATGAAATGGATGCCGCACTCGGTCTTGGCGCTGCCGCGCCAGCGGCCCGCACGCGGATCCTCGCCCTCGGCCACCGGCGAGGTGCAGGGCTCGCAGCCGATCGAGGGATAGCCCTTGGCCACCAGCGGATGACGCGGCAGGTTGTTGTTGACGATATAGTCTTCCAGATCCTCGCGCCCCCAGTGGGCGAGCGGATTGACCTTGATGCGCCGGTCGTCCTCGACCTCGAAGAACTCGACGGCCGCCCGCGTGCCGCTCTGATAGCGCTTGCGGCCGGTGATCCAGCCATCGAAATGCTTGAGCGCCCGCTCGAGCGGCTCGATCTTGCGCACCGCGCAGCAGGCGTCGGTGTTGTAGCGGTTCAGCGTCCCGTCCGGGTCCTCGAAGGCGATCCGCGGCTGGGTCGCCCGGATCGTGCGGACGTCGCAGAGATGCAGCGTGTCGGCCAGCTCGCGCTGATAGTCGAGCGTCTCCCGGAACAGCATCCGCGTGTCGATGAAGATCACCGGCGTCTCGGGCGCGATGACCGAGACGAGATGCAGCAGCACGACCGACTCGGCCCCGAAGGAGGAGACGAGGGCCACCCGGCCCAGATCCGCATCCTTCAGCGCATGTTCGAGCACGGCCGTCGCGGCGTGATGCCTGTAGCGGCCGTTGAGCGCCGCCACGCGCTCGGCCACCGGAGCCTGGGGGATCTCACGCAGCATCCTGCTTGCCTTCCGCCTCATAGAGCGCCGCCTTGAAGGGCGCATGGCCCACGCGCCGCAGCGTGTCGAGGAAGGTCTCGGAGGGCTCGCTGCGGATCTCGAGATAGGCGCGCACGATCCGTTCGACGGCGGGCACGATCTCGTCGTAGGCGAAGCCCGGGCCGGTCTTCTCGCCGATGGCCGCCGTCTCGGTGCCGTCGCCGCCGAGCGTGATCTGGTAGTTCTCGACGCCGGCCCGGTCGAGGCCGAGGATGCCGATATGGCCGACATGGTGGTGGCCGCAGGCATTGATGCAGCCCGAGATCTTGATCTTCAGCGGCCCCACCTCATGCTCGAGATCGAGCGCATCGAAGCGTGTGGCGATCTCCTGTGCGACCGGGATCGAGCGGGCGGTGGCCAGCGCGCAGTAATCCATGCCGGGGCAGGCGATGATGTCCGAGATGAGCCCCACGTTGGCCGTGGCAAGCCCCGCCTGCGCCAGCGCCGCATGGATCGCCGGAAGATCGGCCTTGTGGACATGCGGCAGGATCACGTTCTGCTCGTGGCTGATGCGCAGCTCGTCATGGCCGTAGCGTTCGGCCAGATCGGCCATGACCCGCATCTGCTCGGCCGTGGCGTCGCCGGGCGTGGCCCCGTGCGCCTTGAGGCTGATCGTGACGATGGCGTAATCCGCATTGCGGTGGCGGGCGAGGTTGGTGTCCGCCCAGGCCCGGAACACGGGGTCCTCCCGGTAGAAATCGTCATAGGCCACGGTCGGTGCCTGCCGGAAGGCAGGCGGCGCGAAGGCCCGTTCGATCTCGGCCAGAAGCGCCATGTCCTGCCCGCCGAACTCGGCGCGAGTCTCGATGAACCGCTCCTCGATGATCTCGCGCAGCGGCTCGAGCCCGGTTTCGTGGACGAGGATCTTCACCCGCGCCTTGTATTTGTTGTCGCGCCGGCCGAGTTCGTTGTAGACGCCGAGGATGGCCTCGACATAGGGCAGCAGGTCCGCCTTGGGCAGGAAGTCGCGGACCACGCGGCCGATCATCGGCGTCCGGCCGAGGCCGCCGCCCACGATCACCTCGAAGCCCGGCTCTCCGTCGGCGTCGCGCACCATGCGCAGGCCGATGTCATGCGACTTGGTCACGGCACGGTCGTTGGGCGAGCCGGTGATGGCGATCTTGAACTTGCGCGGCAGGAACTGGAACTCGGGATGGTCGGTCGACCACTGGCGCAGAAGCTCGGCCACCGGGCGCGGATCCTCGATCTCGTCGGCGGCGGCGCCGGCGAAATGGTCCGCCGTCACGTTGCGCACGCAGTTGCCCGAGGTCTGGATCGCATGCATCCCGACATCGGCCAGGGCCGAGAGGATCTCGGGCACGTCACCGAGTTTCGGCCAGTTGAACTGGATGTTCTGGCGCGTGGTGAAATGGCCGTAGCCCTTGTCCCACCGCTCGGCGATCATCGCGAGCTGGCGCATCTTGCGGCTGTCGAGCGTGCCGTAGGGGATCGCCACCCGCAGCATGTAGGCATGGAGCTGCAGGTAGAGTCCGTTCATCAGCCGGAGCGGCTTGAATTCGTCCTCGGTGAGCGAGCCGTCGATGCGGCGGCGGACCTGCTCGCTGAACTGGGCGACGCGGGTGCGGACGAAGGCTTCGTCGAAGTCGGTGTAGCTGTACATGGCTGCCTCTTCCCGGAACGGTGGCGTCAGTGCGCCGCCGCCTCCTGCTTGCCGTGGCGATAGTTCGAGGGGCCGCGCGTGCGGAAGACCTCACGGAAATGGACGGGCTCGGGGCCGTCGGGGCCGGCCTTCGCGTCGGCGAGATAGGGGCCCACCACCTCGGCCTTCCGCGCCGCCGCATGGAGCAGGCGGAGCTGGGCGTGAGCCTCGTCCTCGATCAGTTCGGCCTCGTGGTGATGGCGGGTCCAGCGGTCGTCCGGCGTCAGATAGACGACATCGCCCTCGAGGAGCGCATTGGCGGTGACGACCTTCGGGATGTAGGGGCGGCTCATGCGGTGGCTTCCTTCAGGAGGGGCAGGGCGGCTGCGGCCCGGCGCGGCGCGAGGCCGTAGAGGACGATGGCGGGGCCGGAGAGGCCGGCTGCGGCCTCGGGCAGGGTGGCAAGGGTGGCGGCGACGATCCGTTCGTCGGCGCGGCTCACGTTCTCGATCACGGTCGCGGGGGTCTCGGGATCCGCGCCATGCATCATCAGGCGACCCTGGATGAAGCGGGCCGACTTCTTGCCCATGTAGATGGCGGCGCCCTCGCCCCCCCGGGCCAGCCCGCGCCAGTCCTGCTCGGCATAGCCCGCCATGTCGTGACCCGTCACGATCCGCAGCGCGGCGTTGCGCCCGCGCTTCGTGAGGCCCTGGCCGATGGCAGCCGCGGCGGCGGCGGCCGTGGTCAGCCCCGGCACGATGCGCCAGCCGAGACCCGCGGCATCGAGCGCCTCGATCTCCTCGTCGAGCCGGCCGAAGATGCCGCTGTCGCCGGACTTCAGCCGCACCACGCGGCGCCCCGCCGCGGCATGGTCCACGATCAGCGCGTTGATCGTCTCCTGCGGCGTCGACGGGCCGAAGCCCTCCTTGCCCGCTTCGATCCGGAGCGCCTGCGGCGGGATCAGATCGAGGATCTCGGGCCCCACCAGCCGGTCGTGGATGACGACCTCGGCCTGCGTCAGCGCCCGGCAGGCGCCCATGGTCAGGTGGTCGATGGAGCCGGGGCCGGCGCCGACGAAGATGACCTGTCCGGGGGCGGTGAGCGGGTGCAGCATCCTTGCCATCCATTGCTGGGGGTTCGCTGTCCAATCTAGGACATTTTCCCCCATGGGCGCCATATCCGCTTGCAGATAAGGAAGATCGTTCCGTATGGTGCTGCGGATGGAACCTGGTTCCGCAGGAAGGGGAGTTGCGCGGATGGCGGTCCGGCTGGACGAGATGGACAGGAAAATCCTTGCCGAGCTGCAGGCGGACGCGAGCCAGTCGCTCGACGAGATCGCGCGCAAGGTGGGCTCGTCGAAGACGCCGGTGTGGAATCGCATCCGCCGGATGCGCGAGGCCGGGGTGATCCTGCGGCAGACGGCGCTCCTCGATGCCGAGGCGCTGGGGCTCGAGGCCTGCTTCTTCGTGCTGATCCGCACCTCCGAGCACGAGGCCGAGTGGCAGCGGAAGTTCCTCAAGGCCCTGCGGGAACGGCCCGAGGTGCTCGAGGCGCACCGGCTCGCTGGCGACATCGACTATATCCTCAAGGTCCGGGTGGCGAATGCGCGGGCCTATGACACTTTCTACCAGGCGCTCATATCCGAGGTCCGTATCTACAATGTGACGGCGCTCCTCTCGATGGAGGAGATCAAGGCCACGACCGTGCTGCCGGTCTGACCCGCCGCGCCGCGTCCCGACGGCGAGCGGGGCAGGGCGCAGGCGGGAGCTTCTGCGGGGATGGCGGGGCTTGCCTGCGGGAGCCTTCCGACGGCGAAGGCAGACGCCCCACCGCTTCGGCTCGCCTGCCTGCCCCTCCCTCGATCCCGGTTGACGCACCGAGAGCCCGGGCGGGACGGCTCAGGCCGACACGATCAGCCGCTCGAGCCCCCGGAAGTGCCAGCTGTCCCCGTAGGACGGCGGCCTCACCAGCTGCAGGTTGGGCAGCCGCCGGAAGAGGATCGGCAGCGCGGTCGCCAGTTCGAGCCGCGCGAGCGGCGCGCCGAGACAGAAATGCAGCCCCGCGCCGAAGGCCAGATGCGTCTTCTCGGGCCGTTTCCAGAGGAAACGGTCCGGCCGTTCCCAAGGCCCCGGGTCGCGGTTCGCCGCCCCGAGAAGGAGCGCCACTTCGCATCCCTCCTCGATCGTCCGGCCCATGATCTCGACCCTCTCGTAGGCCATGCGACGGAACAGGTGGAGCGGCGGATCGAAGCGCAGCAGTTCCTCGACCGTGCCCAGCAGATGCGGCGGCGCAAGCGCCTCGGGCGGCGTGCGGTGGCGCAGCAGGACGGCCACCGCATTGCCGATCGCATGGACCGCGGCCTCGTGGCCCGCGTTCAGGATCAGGATGCAGGTCGAGACGATCTCGTCGGTCGAGAGCTGCTGGCCATCGGCCTCGGCGGCGATGAGGTGGGTGAGCAGGTCATCGGCCGGCGCGTGGCGCCTCGCCTCGATATGAAGCCGCAGGAACTCGGAGAAGTCGGCGGCTGCCAGCGCCGCGCGCTCTTCCGTCGCGCGGGTGCGGCCCGCCTGATACATGGCGACCATCGCGGACGACCAGCGCAGCAGTTCGGGCGCCAGCGTCTCGGGGATGCCGATCAGCCGCGCGATCAGCGTGATGGGCAGGCGCTGGCTGAAGGCGGGCAGCAGATCGAACGGTCCCTCGGGCACGGCGGCCACGAGGCTCTCCGACAGCGCCGCGACCTCGGGCTGCATGGTGCCGATCCGGCGGCTGGTGAAGGCGCGCAGCACGAGGTTGCGCAGCCGCGTGTGGCGGGGCGGCTCGAGCTCCAGCATGGAATGGGCCTCGACGGCCGCGAAGGGGGCGAGATGATCGGGGACGGCTGCGGCCCGTTCGGGCGGCACCTCGCGGCCGAAGCGCCGGTCGCGCAGGATGGCGTTGGCTGCGGCATAGGAGGTGGTGCAGACGAGGTCCAGTTCCTCCCAGTGGAAGAAGGGGCCGGCCGCGCGTGCCTCGCGATAGAAGCGGTAGGGATTGCGCAGGAAGCGGCGGTCGTGCGGGGATTGGCTCAGGGTCTTCATCGAAAGGCGCTTGTTCGGAAGGAGCGGGCCGCACGGCGCATCAGCGCCGTCGCCCGAGTATGTCCCTCCGAGGATGGCCGAGGGGCCGCGTCCTGTCCAGTTCCGACGCGCCCACTTCAAGGCGCTTCGCCAAGTCTTTCGGAATGCGGAAGAAGATCCTGAGGCGGCCGGCTCGCGCCGGAGGGGCCCCGGGCCGGACCGCGCTGCGCCGCGCTGCGGGCGTTCCGGGCGCAGGAGGGCGCGCCCGGGCCTCGGGGACCGGATCTGTCAAGGCCGCCGCAGGCCACCGGCAGCCGCTCTTCGGGTCGACCGTCTGCGAACAGTCCCCCGAGAGCCAGCCGCCGGTTTGAGCCCGAGCGCTCAGGCTGCCGAAAGGGCCGCCACGATCCCGCCGAAATCCGCCGCCTTGAGGCTCGCGCCGCCGACCAGCGCGCCATCGACATTCGGCACGGCGAAGATCTCGGCCGCATTCGACGGCTTCACCGAGCCGCCGTAGAGCAGCCGGAAGCCCTCCGCATCCGAAAACCGGTCGGCGAGCCGCGCGCGGAGGAAGGCGTGAACCTCGGCGATTTCGGCGGTGGTGGGCGTGCGGCCGGTGCCGATGGCCCAGACCGGCTCGTAGGCGATCACGGTGTTGGCCGCGGTGGCGGCCTCCGGCACCGAGCCCGCAAGCTGCGCGCCGATCACGTCGAGCGTCTGGCCCGCGTCGCGCTGGGCCTCGGTCTCGCCCACGCAGACGATGGCGACAAGACCCGCGCCCCAGGCCGCTTCGGCCTTCAGCCGCACGAGCGAATCCGTTTCGCCGTGATCGGCGCGGCGTTCGGAATGGCCGAGGATGACGTGGCTCGCCCCCGCATCGGCGAGCATGGCGGCCGAGACGTCGCCGGTATGGGCGCCGGAGGTCTTGGGGTGGCAGTCCTGCCCCCCGACCATCAGGCCCGAGGAAGCGCGTCCCGCCATGCGCGCAAGAAGCGTCGCGGGCGGACAGATCAGCATCTCGCAGCGGGGCGACGGATGCGCGGCAAGCAGGGCGTCGATCTCGCCCAGATCCGCCTCGGTTCCGTTCATCTTCCAGTTTCCGGCCGCAAGTTTGCGCATTTTCTTCCCCATCCTTTTCGAGTTGGGCAAGTGTTAAGCGATTGCGGCAGGCGGGGGAAGCCTCGGGCGGCGCCGGATGCCGGCGGCAGGCAGGGCCCGCGAGGAGGCCGGCAGATCCGCGCGCAGATGGACGCGTCTGGCGCTCAGGCCTCGGCTTCGCGGAACTTGATCGATTCGCCGCAGCCGCAGGCATCCACGACATTGGGATTGCGGAACTTGAAGCCGGATTCGATCAGCCCGGTCTCATAGTCGATCTCGGTGCCGAACAGGAACATCTGCGCCATGGGCGCGATCATCACGCGCGCCCCGTCCTGCTCGACCGTCTCGTCCATCGGATTGATGTCCGACACATAGTCCATCGTATATTCCATGCCGGCGCAGCCACCCTTCTTGACGCCGATGCGCAGCCCTTTCGAGCCCTGCTTCTGCATCAGCCGGGCGATCTGCTTCGCCGCGGCGGGGGTGAGGGTGACGGCCTGCTTGCCGGGAATGGAGAACATCGAAGAAACCTCTCGCTGGTCCGAGGGATATGGGCTGCGGAGCCGCCCGTCTCAAGCCCTCCGCAGGACGACAGGAGGCCGCCTCACATGAAGCCGAGCTCGAGCCTCGCCTCGTCGGACATCATGTCCATGCCCCACGGCGGGTCGAATGTCATGCCCACGACGACGCTCTTCACGCCCGCGATGGGCTCGACCGCGTCCTGCACCCATCCGGGCATCTCGCCGGCGACCGGGCAGCCCGGTGCCGTGAGCGTCATGAGGATCTCGACCTCGTTCTCGCCCGAGATGTCGATCGTGTAGATCAGGCCGAGATCAAAGATATTCACCGGGATTTCCGGGTCGTAGACCGTGCGGCAGGCCTCCACAATGCTGTCGTAGAGCGGGTGGTCGGTCGTCGACGGCTTGATGAGGGGCGCGCCCTCGATCATGTCCTGCTGCTGGTTCATGGGATTCTCGCGCGGTTTGTTGACTGATTATATAGGGAATGTGCGGCCCGAGGTCCAGTGGCGTGAGCGGTCGCTTCCGCCGCAGGTGCCGCGAGATGCCGGAGGCTGCGCGGCACGGTTCATCCTCTGTTGCTTCACGAAGGCCGGCCCGACCGGCTCGGAAACGCCGCCGGTGGAGCGGCCGTGGCCCCGGAGCTTGGGGAGGGTCGTGCGCCTGCGCGCTTGACTTCCCCCGCCGGAGACTTCTTCTCGGGGAGAGGACGGAAAGGCCGCGCGAGGTGACATGCTGAAACAGGTGATCTGCATCAACTGGGGGACGAAGTACGGGCCCCGGTTCATCAACCGGCTTTACGCGATGGTGGCGCGGAACATCACGCCGCCCTTCACCTTCACCTGCTTCACCGACAACGAAGAGGGCATTCGCCCCGAGGTGGATTGCCAGCCGCTGCCGCCGCTCGATTTCGTGATGCCGAAGAACACGATGGGCAAGTGGCCCAAGGCACGTCTCTGGAGCCCGACGCTCGGCGATCTGAAGGGGCCGGTGCTGTTTCTCGATCTCGATGTGGTGATCACCGGCTCGCTCGACGAGTTCTTCACCTACGGAGACCCGGACCGGGTGATCCTCGCGCGCAACCCCGCCAAACCCTTCGAGCGTCTCGGACAGACCTCGGTCTTCCGCTTTCCGGTGGGCAGTCTCGTGGAGCTGCAGCGGATCTTCCTCGCCGATCCACAGGCGGTGGCGGACGAGTATCGCTTCGAGCAGAGGTTCGTGACCATGAACGCGCCGGGCGGCGTGGATCTCTTTCCCAAGGCGTGGGTCCGCCATTTCCGCTATCAGTGCATGCTGCCCTTCCCGCTGAACCTCGCCCTGCCGCCGCGTCTGCCGCAGGGATCGAAGGTCGTGATCTTTCCCGGAGGCGTGCATCCCGAACATGCGATCCGGGGCGGATGGGTGCATCGCGAGGGCTGGACCCTCGGCCAGCATCTGAGAGGGCTGGCCGAGCGTCATGCCGACGGCTCCCGGTGGCGGTATCTGCGCCATTACATGCGCCCGACCGCCTGGGTGGCCGATCACTGGAAGGAGTGACGGGCGCGGGAGGGGCTCCCGCCCATAAGCCGTTGCCGACTCTCATCCGCCTGTTTGCGCAGTCCCTGGACCCCAACGGCAGCGAAACCAGCGACAGGCACCGCGGCGGCCTCGGGCGCCAGAGGAATTCTGTGCCGAGGCCCCCCTCTGGCTTCCGGAACCTCTCCCTCCGGAGCGGGAGCCGCAGTGCACTTTGCGAAGCCATTGAAACCCACCCATCCTGATCGATGCCGTGGGTGAGCGTGAGGGCGTGCCGGGCTTCGATCAGCATCTGGCGCTCGTGCCGCGGCCCGCGCCCTTTGCGCCGCCATGCCTCTTGTGGAGCGCCTGGCGACACGGGCCCCGGCTCGCGCCGGCTGCCCCCTCCGTTCCACCCGCGCGTGTGTAATCTTCGCATTCCGGATAGCGGAGTCGCAGATACATCATCAACCTTGGCACATAAGACTTCGGAGCGATCATGCTGTCAGTCCTGCGCCCCCTCAGCTTCTTGCACCGAGAGTGTCTTTCGGGCGTTCCCCGAACCGCTGCCGATAGGCCTGTGCAAATCGCCCCAGATGCGTGATGCCGCTGTCCAGCGCGCAGCCGGTCACGTCGCTGTCGCCCGAAAGAAGCCGCGTCCGCGCGGCATCCAGCCGGATGGCGGCCAGAACCTCCTGCGGCGTCGGATGGCCGGCCTCCCGGAAAGCGGTCTGCAGCGACCGGCTGCTGCATCCCAGTTCCTGCGCCAGCGCAGCGATGGAGATCGGCTCGGCATGAGCGGCCCGCATCAGGGCGATGGCCTGGCGCACCCGCCGGGCCCCGGCCGAAGCGGCCGGCCGGTCGGGCTGCGCCAGAACGCAGGCCAGATCGACGGCGAGATCGGCGAGGGTCGCTTCCAGCGCGGCAGCGGGCAGCGGCTGCGCAGCCTCGGCGCCGGTCAGCATCAGCCCGACCCTGCTGCGGATCCGCGCGACGGCGCCCGCCGACGGGTCGTGGCGAGGCGCGATCCGCCGGACGGCAAGATCCTCGGTCCGCAGCGTCTCGTCGAGGCCGGCCAGAGGCATGGTCAGCACATCGGCGCGATAGAGCGCGGCCGGGCCCGGACGAGTGACCACGGTCCGACGGCGGTTCGGCCCGAAGGCCAGCACGCCGCCGCCATCGGCATGGGTCATGCTGTCCCCGACACTGCAGGTGATGCGGCCCGCCCAAGGGAAAAGCAGGGTCAACCGTTCCGGCTCGTCCAGTGTGATGTCGTGGCCGGTGGATCGGACCCGAGCCAGCACCATGGGGGTGCCGCCAAGCCGGGTGATGCCGATGCGTCCCTCCGGCTCCAGAAACCGGAACCTGTCGGTCCGGTGAAACAGCTGCGGTGCGAAGGCATCGACTCCGCTGATCCAGCTGGTTCTGACGGTACGATTGCGCATCCATCCCGCCAATCTGCAGGTTCAAATCCACGGTCCGAGGGAACAAGCCTACCTCAAGTTCATCTTCGGTGAACCTCTTTGTTTCTTCGACACCTTCGTTCGGAGCCCGCACCTCGGGCTGCCGCATGTTCCCGCCCCAATCGCTGAAAGGACCATTCCATGACCTATCGCAAGCTGACCCGGCTGGTCGCTGTGCTGCTGATGATCGGCGGCGCGCCGGCGATGGCCGACGACATCCGGCGCGAGACCGTGCATTTCGCTCCGGGAACCTCGGGCTCGACGATCAACGCCAGGATCAAGGGCTACAACTCGGTGCAGTACAGCCTCGGGGTCAGGGCGGGCCAGAAGATGAGCGTGCAGCTCGATTCCAATAATGCGAGCCTTTACTTCAACATCACGGCTCCGGGTGCCACTGAGGCGCTCTACAACAGCTCGATCGATGGCAACGGCACTTCGGTCACCATTCCGTCCAGCGGCACCTATGTGATCGACGTCTATCTGATGCGCAATGCCGCGAGGCGGGGCGAAACCGCCAACTATTCCCTGACGCTTTACGTCGAATGATCCCAGGAAAGGACAAGCCATGAAATATGCCGCATTGCTTGCAGGCGCGCTGACACTGTCTGCCTGCGCCGAAGGGGGAGGAACGAGCCCCTCCGACTTTCCGGAGGATGTGAAGGCCTGCAAGCAGGCGATGGCCTATCGCTCGATGACCACGCCTACCTTCATCGAGGTCGTCAGCGCCGCCCCGCTTCGGGACGGGTCCGGTATCCAGATGTTCCTGACCCACAACGGCCAGAACATGACGATCTGCCGCACGAACAATGGCCACGAGGTGAAGGAGCTCTTCGCCTACGGCTGAAGGCCGCAAGGTCGATGAGGTCGGCGGTGCGTCATGCGCACCGCCGCGACCGGGCAAAGGCAGTTCCATCATGACGGCGAAACCGGATTTCCCCTTCTACAATGACCGGCCGATCCCGTTCGAGGGCCGGGACTGGCTGCTGCTGATGGGCGCTCTGGCAGTGGCGCTGGCGGTCCTCACGCTGCTGCCGCTGCGCCACTTCCCGCAAGACATCGTCCCGGCGCTGCTGTTCCTCGTTATCCCGCTTCTGGCGCTGCGCCATGTCGCCGGGCCGCACTGGACGGCGGTGTTCCGCCCGGTGGGCCTTCGCGAGATCGGCCTGATGCTGCTCTTCGGCCTGCTCACATTGGGGGGATCGATCCTCGCGGCGCTGATCCTCTCGCAGTTCTTCACCCTCGGCGGCAATCCGGTCGCCGAAAGTTTCGACGGGATGACCGGCCTTGCGCTGGCAGCCCGGCTGATCCCGACCATCCCGCAGCTCATCGGCGAGGAGCTGTTCGGCATTCTGCCGTTTCTGGCCGTGCTGTGGTTCTGTGTCACCCGGATGCGCCTCTCGCGCCGGGCAGGGATCATTGTCGGGCTTCTGGTATCGGCGCTGGTCTTCGGCGCCGCGCATCTGCCGACCTATGACTGGAACTGGGGGCAGGCGCTGCTCGGAGTGGGATCGGCCCGGATCTTCCTGACCCTGGCCTATGTCGCCACGCGCAATCTCTGGGTCTCGGCGGGGGCGCATGTGCTGAACGATTGGACCGGTTTCATCTTCGCCTTCACCGCGGGCCATGCGCCCATCGGCTCCGACCCCTGACCCGGACGGTTGATCATGGCTCTCTCGCATGATGCTGTCGTTCGTCTCACGACCCTGGGCTGGGCGCTGCTCCTGTGCCTCTTCGCGCTCAGTGCGCCGCTGCTCTGGGCGGCCTCGCCGCTGCTGCTTGCCGGCGTGATCCTCGTCGGAGCGCTGCTCGGCCTGTCGATCCACGCAGCCCGGCGCCTGCCGCGACGCGACGGACGGTCCTCGGGCCGGACGCATGCCTGCCTGATCGGCGCGGGGCTGCTGACCTGCCTTGTCGCGGCTCCGGTCTGGTGGCTGGTGCTGCAACCCGCGCTGCATCCTCTGGCCGTGCCGCGCGTGACGCTGAGCGACGGCCGGCGGCAGGTGGTGTTCCAGGGGATGGTTCATGTCGCCTCGGAGCAGTTCTACCGCTCCGTCGCCTACGATCTGCTCCGGGCGAAAGACGCAGGTTATGTGCTATTCTTCGAAGGCGTCCAGCCCGGCACGCCCGAAGCCGACGCCTGGCTCGACGCGGCCACCCAGTCGAGCGGCGATCTCAACGCGCAATATGCCCGGATCGGCCAGGTCTGCGGGCTCAGCTTCCAGGGCGATTTCCTCGCCTTCGTTCAGCGCGACGAGGCGCTGGATCCGGCGCATCTGGTGACGGCCGATGTCTCGGTGACCGAGATGTATGAGGAATGGCAACGGCTGGTCGCGGCCGACCCGGCCTTGGCCGAGACGCTGCCGGCCGGTGACGGCCATGGCGACGGGATGTTCGACATGTCGTCGCTGCTGCAGGTGGCTGCGGGGCTGAAGGACAGTCAGAAGGACCTGCTGGCGGCCGCCTGCAAGGGCGTCTTCTCCGTCGTCCTCGGTCGGGCCGAGAGTCCGGACGCGCTGAACCGGGTCATCCTCGACTTCCGCAACCGCCGGCTGGCCGAACGTATCGCCGGTTCGGCGGATGCGGACATCTACATCACCTATGGCAGCGCACATTTCCCCGGCCTGTTCCGCGAGCTTCAGGCGCAGGATCCGGCGTGGCGGATCGTGGGCACCGCCTGGACTACCGCCATCCTGCCGCCGGACGATGCGGTGGGCCGGCTGCGGCTCGCCCCGCCCTGAGCGGGGTCACGATCCGATCGTCACCGGGCCGCTCAGCAGAGACAGAGCGAAGACGCCGAAGCAGCAGATCCCGCCGATGACGAGGGCCAGCGCGGTCTGGCCTATGGCCTGACGAAGCCGGGTGTTGCGGTGGATCATGTAACCTCGCGTCAGGGCCACGGAATACCAGCCGAGCCCGAGCAGGAAGATCGAAAGCGACGCCGGCCCTGTCCAGGCAGGCTCGAGAGTTCCCAGCATCAGCGCCAGGTCCAGCGTCAGAACGAAGGGCACCGTCACATAGCATTGCGCATAGAACATCGGGCGCAGCGTCTTGCGGCTGAGGACCTGACCCGAGAGCCGTACATGCTGGATGCCCAGGAGCAGCGGGAACAGACTGAAGGCCACCGCCCGCAGGATCAGGAGGTTGCGCTGATCGGACAAAACGCCCTCGAATGCCGCGTCATTGTGGAAGACGCCGCGCTGCACCATGTGCGCGATCATCAGCGTCAGGAAAAGGAAGATCGGCGGACTGAGCGCTTCGGAAAACTGCTCCTCCGGCGGCCGGGTCAGCTCCTGTTCGGCGTAGGCGATCATCGCCATCGGGTGCCGCAGGCATCGCCACAGCGTCAGCGGGAAAAAGACCAGCCAGGACACCACCTCGTAGAGCAACAGTTCCGCCGAGCGGAGGAGATTCATGAAATCCATGGCGGGCCTATGATGCGGGTCGGCCCATCCTAACGCCCTCAAACGGGGGAAGTCATCCGGCCATCGTCCGCTCGGCTCGGTTCGGTGACGGAGGCAAGACGCGGCCGAGAGGTTGCTCCCCTCCTCTGTCGCCCGCTGACGTACTCGCGGATCAGGCGCAGGCGGCGCATGCTCTCGCCGATGTCGTTGCGCCACTGGTCGCCGCAGTGCATACGGCAACTGAGGCGATGACGATCCCATTCCTCTGCGCTGAAGTGTCAGCTGCTCCATCGCATCACACCGGGCAGCGACTGCTTCGGGGTCACTGTCGGGCAGGAGGCTGCGTGCCTAAAGGTCCGGTAAGGGGCGAAGCGCCTGACGATCCGGGATCGGAGATACGAGGAGCCATGTCCGCTCCCTGCGCGCGCTTCGCGTCGCTCCTCGAGTGGCACGCGGCTGGCCGCTTTCGCCGACCGCCGCGGGTGAAATGCCGCAATCTCACGGGCCGCTCTTCCGCCCGGCGTGACACGTAGAAGCGTGATGGGCCTGCTGATGATGCTATGCTTCCAGCCATCGGCCGAGCCGAGGACGCGGTGGGCGCGGGGGATAGGAGCAGAACCATGTCCACCGAGATCTTGCCTGCCCTCCGCCCCGTCCGCGCGCCTTGGAACAAGGGGCGCATCGTCGGACAGAAGCGGCCGCTTCTGCCGAAACATGTCTGGTCCATCCGCGTCCGGCTCGAGATGGCCGACAACAAGCGGGACCTCGCGCTCTTCAACATGGCCATCGACTGCAAGCTGAGAGGCTGCGATCTTGTCTGCCTGAAGGTCAACGACGTCTACGCCGCTGGCCGCGTCAAGGAGCGTGCCTCGGTGACGCAGAGCAAGACGCGCAAGCCGGTGCGCTTCGAGATCACTGAGGCCACCCGCTTGTCGCTCGATCAGTGGATCAACGACCCCGAGATGATCGGCTGCGAATATCTCTGGCCCAGCCGACTTCATACCAGCCCGCACCTGTCCACGCGCCAGTATGCCCGGATCATGCGTGGATGGGTGCTTTCGATCGGGCTTGAGCCCAGTGCCTATGGCACCCATTCGATGCGCCGGACGAAGGTGGCGCAGATCTACAAGAAGACGGGCAATCTGCGGGCGGTCCAGCTTCTGCTGGGTCACACGAAGATGGACAGCACGGTGCGCTACCTCGGCGTCGATCTAGACGACGCGCTGGCGCTGGCGGAAGGGATCGACCTCTAGCGCGGTCGCGGGACGTGCCGACCAAGAATGTAGTTCCGGGCGAGGGCAACCTTGACATCGAGGGCTAGGTAGCTCAAAGCTACAACATGAAGCAGATCAGCTACACGAAGGCGGCTCTCAGGACATTGCGCCGGATGCCCGCAAACACAGCCGCGCTGATCCGCTCCAAGATCGAGGATTATGCGCAGGACCCTGCATCGCAGGCGAACAACGTGAAATCCTTGAAGGGCCGAGAGGGCATCCGGCTGCGGGTCGGCGACTGGCGAGTGATCATGGACGATCAGGGCAGTGTCCTGGCTGTCCTGGAGATCGGGCCGCGCGGCGGCATCTATGCTGAAAGGACGTGACATGAACGATATGGTGACGATCCCTCGCGAGGAGTACGACCGCCTGCGGGCCGCGGCCGAGGACTTGGCCGATCTGCAAAGCTATGACCGCGCCAAGGCGGCACTGGCGGCGGGCGACGACGAATTGATCCCGGCGGACTTCGCAAACCGCCTGCTGAACGGCGAAAGCCCATTGCGCGTCTATCGCGACCTGCGTGGGCTGACGCAGGCAGTACTGGCCGAGACGGCTGGCGTGAACCGGGTCACCGTGGCCGAGATCGAGACCGGCCGGAAACAGGGCTCCATCGCAACCCTTCGTGCGCTGGCGGGTGCGCTTGGCGTCACACTCGACGATCTGACGGAGTAGGCTCGGCCCTGAGCTGCCCCTCGACCCTCCCGGCGCTGGCCGCCAAAGCGGCCAATTGGGCGCGTTGCAGCGAAGTGACCGGGCAGCCCATAGCGGACGTCGGTATCATTTGTTACACGCCGGATGAGTGCATCAGGAGCGCTGATTTGAAAGCCTTGATTGTTATCGACATGCAAATGGAAATGCAGCACCGCATTGAAGCCGGCCGCGACTGCGTGAATGCGGATGCCCCTTTACGGATCGCGACGCTGGCAGGTGCTTTCCGGCAGAGGGGGCTTCCAGTCATCCACATCCGTCACCGCGACGAGAATCCAGCGTCCCCTCTTCATGCGGATGCGGTAGGGTATCCTCCGATGCCCTGCGCCGATGCTGTTGAAGGGGAAGCTGTTTTCGTGAAGCAAACGTCATCTGCGTTCACTTCGACTGACCTCGCCAGACATTTACATAATGAAGGTATAACACATCTGGTTGTAACGGGGGCGGTTGCCGGGTTCTGTGTGAACAGCACGGTCCGAAACGGTGCTGATCTTGGCTTTGAAACGACGGTCGTCCGGGACGCTGTAATAGGCTTTAACCTGCCAGCCGCCGGGCAGACAGCGCAAGTGATTTTCGACGTAACGATGGCGCATCTCGAAGCTGATTTTGCGCGCCTCGCCGACGCCTCGGCCGTCATGGCCGAGTAACAGGACCGTCCGCTTCGTGCGAACTGCGTCGCTCCCCACGTGGGCCGCGACTGGACGCAATCGCCGATTGCCGCGGCTGCGATGCAGCAACCTCACAGGCCGCTCCCCGCCCTCCTGCGCTATGGCTTCGTCTCCGCTGCGCCGCGCACGACCGGCGGATTCGGGCTGGTAGCGGTCATCATGCATCGAGCCTTCATAGATCTCCCGAGCGCTGTTCGTTGCGGAGGGCCGGCCAAGAGGCGCCGCCCTCTCGGCCTGCGCATGGTCCGGTCTCGCCCACTTTAAGGGTGCGGATCGTGTCCTCCAGCGAGACGCTCGAGTGGCCGGAACCTCGCGTCTGCGGCTTGAAGTGTCCCACGGTCCCGAAAAATGGGACACCCGGCGTTGTTTCGGCAGGATAAAATGCTGGAATGCTAGGCCCGGAGGGACTCGAACCCCCAACCAAGGCGTTATGAGCGCCCTGCTCTGACCATTGAGCTACAGGCCCGGCCGGTTCCGGTTACGGCGAAGCGGGGCAGGGGTCAAGCGCGCTTCGCGTTGCGAAGCGGGAAGGGATCGTCTAGAGGGACCGCAGGCAGCGGCAGGGGTGAAAGATGGCCGAACAGCAGAAGGGTCTGACCTACGCGGACGCAGGGGTGGACATCGACGCCGGCAACGCGCTCGTCGAGCGGATCAAGCCCGCCGCCAAGCGCACGGCGCGCCCGGGCACGGTCTCGGGCCTCGGCGGGTTCGGCGCGCTCTTCGATCTAAAGGCCGCAGGCTATCGGGACCCGGTGCTGGTCGCCGCCACCGACGGGGTGGGCACCAAGCTGCGCATCGCCATCGACACAGGCGAAGTGGACACGATCGGCATCGACCTCGTGGCCATGTGCGTGAACGATCTCGTCTGCCAGGGCGCGGAGCCGCTGTTCTTCCTCGACTATTTCGCCACGGGCAAGCTCGAGGTCGCGCAGGCCGCGCGGATCATCGAGGGGATCGCGGAAGGCTGCGCCGCCTCGGGCTGCGCGCTCATCGGCGGCGAGACCGCCGAAATGCCCGGCATGTATCACAAGGGCGACTTCGACCTCGCGGGCTTCGCCGTGGGCGCGATGGAACGCGGTGCCGACCTGCCGCAGGGGGTCGCACAGGGCGACGTGCTGCTGGGCCTCGGGTCGAACGGGGTCCATTCGAACGGCTATTCCTTCGTGCGCAAGGTGGTCGAGCTTTCGGGGCTCGGCTGGGATGCGCCTTCGCCCTTCGGCGGCGACAGCCTCGGGCGGGCCTTGCTCGCGCCGACGCGCCTCTATGTGAAGCAGGCCCTGGCGGCGGTGCGGGCGGGCGGCGTGCATGCGCTGGCCCATATCACCGGCGGCGGCCTCACCGAGAACCTGCCGCGCGTGCTGCCCGAGGGGCTGGGCGCGCGCATCGACCTCTCCGCCTGGGAGCTGCCGCCGGTGTTCCGCTGGCTGGCCGAGACCGCCTCGATGGCCGAACCCGAGCTGTTGAAGACCTTCAACTGCGGCATCGGCATGATCGTCGTGGTCGCGGCCGACCGCGCCGACGAGATCGCGGCGCTGCTCGCGGCCGAGGGCGAGACGGTCACGCGCATCGGCACGGTGATCGCGGGCGAGGGCGTGAGCTACGACGGCCGCCTTCTGTGAAACGTGTCGCCGTCCTGATTTCGGGCGGAGGCTCGAACATGCTGGCGCTTCTGCGCAGCATGGAGGGCGAGCATCCCGCACGGCCGGTGCTCGTGGCTTCGAACGATCCCGCGGCGGCGGGGCTCGCGCGCGCGGCCGAGCTGGGCGTGCCGGTGGCATCGGTGGATCACCGGCCCTTCCGGGGCGACCGCGCGGCCTTCGAGGCGGCGCTGCTCGAGCCGATCCTTGCGGCCGAGCCGGACATCCTGTGCCTTGCGGGCTTCATGCGGGTACTGACGCCCGCCTTCGTCGCGCGCTTCGAGGGGCGGATGCTGAACATCCATCCCTCGCTCCTGCCGAAATATCAGGGGCTGCACACGCATCAGCGGGCGCTCGAGGCCGGCGATGCCGAGGCCGGCTGCACCGTCCACGAGGTGACGGCCGCGCTCGACGACGGGCCGATCCTCGGGCAGGCGCGGGTGCCGATCCTGCCGGGCGACACGGCGGAAACGCTCGCTGCGCGTGTGCTGGCGCGGGAACATGCGCTCTATCCGGCCGTCCTTCGGCGTTTTGCGGCGGGCGATCGCACGCCGCTGCTGCTGGACTGATCCCAACAGCCCATCGGGCTTTCCTTTTTCCCCGACGCCGCCTATAGCGGAAGGGCGCGGGACGAACCCGCATGAACCCCGAGATGCGGGATCTGGATGCAGACCATCACCACCACCGAGGCGCTGGCCGCCTTCTGCGAGGCCGCCAAGGCCGAACCCTATGTCACGATCGACACGGAATTCCTGCGCGAGCGCACCTACTGGTCCAAGCTCTGCCTGATCCAGATGGCGCTGCCGGGCAAGACCGGCGAGGCGGTGCTGGTGGACCCGATCGAGGGGCCCGACATGTCGCTGGAGCCGCTCTACGATCTCTTCCGCCACGAGGCGACGGTGAAGGTCTTCCATGCCGCCCGGCAGGATCTCGAGATCTTCTTCGTCGAGGGGCGCACCTTCCCCGTGCCGCTCTTCGACACGCAGGTCGCCGCCATGGTCTGCGGCTTCGGCGAGCAGGTGGGCTACGAGACTCTGGTCAAGAAGATTGCGCGCGAGCAGCTCGACAAGACCTCGCGCTTCACCGACTGGTCGCGCCGTCCGCTCAGCGACGCGCAGAAGACCTATGCCATCGCCGACGTGACCCACCTCCGGGTGATCTACGAATGGCTCGCCGCTCAGATCGAGAAGAACGGCCGGCAGAAATGGGTCGAGGAAGAGCTCGCGATCCTCACCGATCCCGAGACCTACACGGTCCGGCCCGAAGAGGCCTGGCTCAGGATCAAGACCCGCACCACCTCGGGGCGCTTCCTCGCCGTGGTGAAGGAGCTCGCCCGTTTCCGCGAGGACTATGCGCAGAAGAACAATGTCCCGCGCTCGCGCGTGATGAAGGACGATGCGCTGCTCGAGATCGCCTCCACGCGGCCCACGAATGCCGACGAGCTGGGCCGCTCGCGGCTTCTGCTGCGCGAGGGGCGGCGGGGCGACATCGCCGACGGTATCCTCGCCGCGGTGAAGGCGGGCCTGGAGGTCAGGAACGAGGATCTGCCGAAGCCCGATCTGTCGCGCGAGCAGCTTCAGGTGAACCCGGCGCTGGCCGATCTCCTGCGGGTGCTGCTCAAGGCCAAATCGGAAAGTCTGGGCGTTGCGGCGCGGCTCATCGCCTCGGCCTCCGAGCTCGATGCCATTGCCGCGGGCGAACGCGACCTGCCCTCGCTCAAGGGCTGGCGGCTCGAGGCCTTCGGCGCCGATGCGCTGCGCCTCTGCCGGGGCGAGATCGCCCTGTCGGCCAAGGGCAACGACGTGCGCGTGGTCAAGCTCTGACGGGTGGCCGGGCGGCCTCGGCCGCCCGGAAACGCCTCAGCGGCGGCTGGTCAGGGCGTTGCCTGCCGAGACCACCGTGATCTGGCGGATCGAGCGCAGCTGGTAGGCCGTCAGATAGGCGCCCACCGTCACCTCGCGCGAGGCCTGCGTGCCGACTGCGGCCCCGTTCGGCGGGGGCAGGGCGCGGAACTCGTAGGTCATCACACCATCCTGCACCGGCCGCGCCACCAGCTCGGCGTTCCAGAAGCCCTGGGTCGGAGGCACGCCCACGGCGCGCACCACGGCACCGCCCCGGTTCGGCTCGACCTCGAGCGAGATCACCTGCGCCATCAGCGGCCGCGCATCGGGCGCCGTGGCCGGCAGATCGGTCGGAGCCAGCGTGGCGGCGGGCGCGGGCTCGGAGCCGCCGAACCAGTTCAGCGGGTTGAGCCGCGAGCCGCAGGCCCCGAGTGCCAGGACCAGCGCAAGCCCCACGAGCAGCGGTCGTCTCATTCCTTCATCCCTCGCATCCTTCTCTGCCCATTGGCTAGCCGATGCGGCGGGCTTTGGAAAGCGCGGGCTGGCAGGGCTGGACCTCGCGGTGCCCAGCGACTACCTGTGACAGCAGGAATGGAGGGCAGGATGGCCACTCAAGCCTTTGAAGAGATCGCCGAGACGTTCGACTTTCTGGACGACTGGGAAGACCGCTATCGCCATGTGATCGAACTGGGCAAGGCGATGCCGCCCCTGGACGAGGCCTTCCGGGTGCCCGCGACCAAGGTCGAGGGCTGCGCGAGCCAGGTCTGGATCCGGCCCGTGATCGAGGGCGAAGGCGGGGCCGCGCGATTCGACTTTCAGGGCGACAGCGACGCGATGATCGTGCGCGGCCTGATCGCCGTGCTTCATGCGCTCTATTCCGGGCTGTCGGTGGCCGAGGTGGGCCGGGTGGATGCGCCGGCCGAACTGGCGCGGCTCGGCCTCGATCAGCATCTGTCGTCGCAGCGCTCGAACGGGCTGCGCGCGATGGTGGAGCGGATCCGCCGTGTCTCGGCAGAGGTCGCGGCGGCCTGAAGGCGGGCCGCCGCCCTCGGCATCAATACTGGCCGACCTTGGTGCAGTCCGGCGCGAAGGCCAGATAGCCCGCGATGGCCTCGAGCCCTTCCTTCGGTGATTCGTAGGACCAGGCCGCGTCTTTCAGCGTGCCGCTGGCGCCGACGATGGAATAGTAGCTCGCCTCGCCCTTGAGCGGGCATGCCGTCACCTTCTCGCTCTTGTCGAACATGACCATCGCCACATCCTCACGCGGGAAGTAGATGACCGGATCGCGGCTGCCCTCGGTCAGTTCGATGGCGTTCAGCGTCTCTCCCAGCACAGCCGAATCCGTCCGGATGACCCATTTGCCCTCGGCCTTGCGCAGGCGGATATGATTGTTCATCTGCATGTCCCTCACGGTGCTGCAATGCAGCAAATCATGCCGCTGCCTCTCCTCCGGAGCAAGAGGTCAAAGAGGCGCAGCCGCCGTTTCGAGCCAGACCCGGGCAGCGGGCGACAGGCGGGAACCGATCTTTTCGAGCACATCCCGGTGGTAGGCGTCGATCCAGTCCCGCTCTGCCGAGGACAGGAGCTGCGGCAGGATCAGGCGGCGGTCGAAGGGCACGAAGGTCAGCGTCTCGAACGCCAGCTGCCGACGGTTGTCGCCCAGGGCAGGGGCCTCCTCGACGACGATAAGGTTTTCCAGCCGGATCCCGAAGGCGCCTTCGCGGTAGTAGCCGGGCTCGTTCGACAGGATCATGCCCGGCTCCAGAGGCACCTCCGAGATGCGGGCGATGCGCTGCGGCCCTTCATGGACCGAGAGGAAGGCGCCGACGCCGTGGCCCGTGCCGTGGTCGTAATCCTGTCCGGCGAGCCAGAGCGGATAGCGGGCGAGCGCATCGAGGTCGCGCCCGGCGAGGCCCTTGGGCCAGCGCGCGCGGCTGATCGCGATCAGCCCCTGCAGGACGCGGGTATAGCAGTCGCGCGCCTCCTGGCCCGGATCGCCCACCGCGACCGTGCGGGTGATGTCGGTGGTGCCGTCGGCATATTGCGCGCCCGAGTCGACGAGCAGCAGCTCGTCCCGCTGAACCGGGCGGTTCGAGCCGTCGGTCACGCGGTAATGCATGATCGCGCCGTTCGGACCCGCGCCGCAGATCGTGTCGAAGCTGATGTCGTGGAGCGCGTTGGTCGCGCGGCGGAAGCCCTCGAGCGCCGTCACCACGTCGATCTCGGTAAGGCCGCCCTTCGGCGCCTCGGCATCGAGCCAGGTCAGGAACTCGACCATGGCCGCCCCGTCGCGCAGATGGGCGTCGCGCATGCCCCCGATCTCGGCCGCAGTCTTGCAGGCCTTGGGCAGACGGCAGGGATCGTCGCCGTCCACCGCCTCCACGCCGGCATCCTGCAGCTCGAGGAGCACGGCCAGCGGCGCCGTCTTGCGGTCGACCTGCACCGGGCCGGTAAGGGTGCGCAGCGCCGGCACGAAGGCCTGCGGCGGGCGCAGCGTCACGCCCGCGCCCAGATGCGCGCGGGTGGCCTCGTCGAACTTCGCGGCCTCGGCAAAGAGGGTCACGCGGGCATCGTCATGCAGCACCGCGAAGGCATGGAGCACCGGATTGCGCGGCACATCCGAGCCGCGGATGTTCAGAAGCCAGCAGATCGAGTCGGGCAGGGTCAGCACGGCCGCCTTGCGGCCGGCCGCGGCGAGCGTCCGGGCCAGACGCTGGCGCTTGGCCTCGCCCGTCTCCCCCGCGAGCGCGTCGGGATGGGCGAAGGCGCGGCCCATCGGCGGCTCGGGCTGATCGGCCCAGAGCCGGTCGAGCGGGTTCTCCACCGGCCTGAGCGTGATGCCGGAGCCCGCCAGCGCCGTTTCGAGCCGCGCGATCTCGTCGGCGGTATGGAGCCAGGGATCGAAGCCGATCACCCCTTGGGAAAGTTTTTCACGCAGCCAGTCGCCCGGCTGGATCTCGGGCCAGGCGACCGGGGTGAAATGGGCCAGATCCACCTGATGCTTCACCTGCACCCGGTAGCGCCCGTCGATGAAGACGCCCGCCACCTCGGGCAGCACGAGGCAGAATCCGGCCGAGCCGGTGAAGCCGGTCAGCCATTGCAGCCGGTCGTCGCGGGCGGCCACATATTCGCCCTGATGCGCGTCCGAGCGCGGCACGAGGAAACCCGTCAACCCCTCGGCGGCCAGTGCCTGCCGCAGGGCGGCAAGCCGCGCCGGCCCCTGAGCCGGGGAGGAAGTCGCATGGAACGTCTGGAACATCAGGCCACCCGCCGTTTGCCGATGCGCTTCTTCGGATCGGCGTCGAAAAGCGATGCCAGCTGCTCGGTCATGGCGCCGGCCAGCTGCTCCACATCGGTGATCGTGACGGCGCGTGCATAGTATCGCGTCACGTCGTGGCCGATGCCGATGGCGATGAGCTCCACCTGCCGCTTGCGCTCGACCATCGCGATCACGTCGCGGAGATGTTTTTCAAGATAGCTCGCCGGGTTCACCGACAGGGTGGAATCGTCCACCGGCGCCCCGTCCGAGATCACCATCAGGATCTTGCGCGTCTCGGCCCGGTTGCTCAGCCGGCGATGCGCCCATTCCAGCGCCTCGCCGTCGATGTTCTCCTTGAGGAGCCCTTCCTTCATCATCAGGCCGAGATTTTCCCGCGCCCGCCGCCAGGGCGCGTCGGCGCCCTTGTAGACGATGTGGCGCAGGTCGTTGAGCCGCCCGGGCTGCTGCGGACGCCCTGCCGCCAGCCATTTCTCGCGGCTCTGCCCGCCCTTCCAGGCGCGCGTGGTGAAGCCCAGGATCTCGACCTTGACCTGGCAGCGCTCCAGTGTGCGCGCGAGCACGTCGGCGCAGATCGCGGCGATCGAGATCGGCCGGCCGCGCATCGAGCCGGAATTGTCCAGCAGCAGCGTCACGCAGGTGTCGCGGAATTCGGTGTCCTTCTCGACCTTGAACGAGAGCGGCGTCGTCGGGTTGGCCACCACCCGCGCGAGGCGCCCGGCGTCGAGGATGCCTTCCTCGCGGTCGAATTCCCAGCTGCGGTTCTGCTGCGCCTGAAGCCGGCGCTGCAGCTTGTTGGCCAGCCGGCTGACGGCGCCCTTCAGCGGCTCGAGCTGCTGGTCGAGGTAGGCCCGCAGGCGCTCGAGCTCGGCCGGCTCGGCCAGATCCTCGGCGCGGATCTCCTCGTCGAAGTCGGTGGCGAAGACGACATAGGCCGGATCGGCCTCGGAGTGGGCCGCGGGGGGCGGGGGCTCGAGCGGTGCCTCGCCTTCGGGCAGCTCCATCTCCTCGCCCTGATCCGAATCGGGCTGGTCGTCCATCGAGACCTGCGCCTCGCTCGGATCTTGCTGCTCCTCCTGGCTGCGCTCGGGCTGCGCCTCGGGCGACTCTTCGGACTCGTCCTCGCCCTGGCTCTGGGACTCGTCCTCGTCGGTCTCCGCGTCCTCGCCCGCCTCGTCCTGCTCGTCGGTATCGGGATCGTCGCCCAGCTGGTCGCCGTAGCCCAGATCCGAGATCACCTTGCGCGCGAGCCGGGCGAAGGCCGCCTGATCGGACAGCACCTCGTCGAGGTTCTGGAGCGTGTCGCCCGCCTGCTGCTCGATGAAGCCGCGCCAGAGTTCCATCACATTGTCGGCGCCGCCGGGCAGGGTGCGGCCCGTCGCCAGATGGCGCACGAGATAGCCCGCCGCCGTTGCGAGCGGCGCATCCGCAGCCTGGGTGATCTGGGCATAGCCCTTCCGCTCGGCCTCGTGGCCGATCCGCGCGTCGATGTTGCCGGCGGTGCCGGGCATGGTGCGCGCGCCCACCGCCTCGCAGCGCGCCGTCTCCATCGCCTCGTAGATCTCGCGTGCCATCTGGCCCTGCGGCAGGTAGCGGGCCGACAGGGCATCGTCGTGGTAGCGGCGGCGCAGCGCGAAGGCATCGGCCGTGCCGCGGGCGAGCATCACCTCGTCGCGCGTCATCCGGCGGCTGACCTGCGGCAGCCGCATCCCCTCGCGGTTCATCCCCGCGGGATCGACCGTGAAGGTGACCGTCATCTCCGGATCGCAGGCGAGCGTCTTCGTCGCCTCGGCGAGGGCCTTCTTGAAGGGATCGGCGGGGTTGTCGCTGGGCTTGCTCATGACTTCAGATAAAGCACCCGGACCGGGCGCGGACAAGGGGAGAGAGAGCCGTCACCGGAAGAGCTTCCAGCGCTCGGCGCGGTCGAGGGCCCGATTGAGCCGGTAGCGATCCATGGCCAGCGCCACGGCCTCGGGGTGGGCGCGTTCGAGATCGGTCAGGCTGCGCATCAGCGCCGCCGCCCGGAGCCGGGTCAGAAGCCCAGTGGCGAGGGCGGCGAGCAGCCCCGCCGCAAGGGCAAGGAGAGCCGAGCCGGCCGCAAGCCAGACCACCGCCCCCACGAAGACCGCCGCCAGAGCGCCGAGGATCCGCCCCTGGCGCCGCAGGGTCTCGAGGGCCCCGTGAAGCTCGGCGAGACGTGCGGCGACGGCGGCCTGATCCATCTCAGCAATAGAGCTTGTAGCGTCCGGCGCGTTCGGTCGCCATCACCATGCGGTAGCGTTCGAGCGCGGCCGGATAGAGATCGGGATGCTCGACCGCGAGGCGCGCCTGCCGCCGCCGGGCCGAGACGAGCGAGAGGCCCGCACTGGCCGCTCCGAACGCCGCCCCCGCGAGGGCCAAGGCAAGCGCGGTGCCTGCGCCGCCGAAGAGGAGGAGACCCAGGCCCGCGCCGGCCAGAGCCAGCACGGGGACAAGCGTCAGGATCTGGCGCCTTGCCCGCGCCCGCGCCGCCTCGCAGGCGGCGATGCGCTCGGCCAGCGCCGCGACCGTCATTTCATCGCCGTGGAGGCGGCGCTTTCCGGCAGTTCCTCGTTGAAGCAGCGCTGGTAGAACTCGGCCACGGTCTGCCGCTCGAGTTCGTCGCACTTGTTGAGGAAGGTGAGCCGGAAGGCATAGCCCACGTTGCGGAAGATCTCGGCGTTCTGCGCCCAGGAGATCACGGTCCGCGGGCTCATCACCGTCGAGAGGTCGCCGTTCATGAAGGCGGTGCGGGTGAGATCCGCGACCGTCACCATCTGGCTGATCTGCTTGCGGCCCTTCTCGGTGTTGTAATGCGGGTTCTTCGACAGGACGATGGCCACCTCGGCATCGTGGCTGAGGTAGTTCAGCGTGGCCACCAGCGACCAGCGGTCCATCTGGCCCTGGTTGATCTGCTGGGTGCCGTGGTAGAGGCCCGTCGTGTCGCCCAAGCCCACCGTGTTCGCGGTCGCGAACAGCCGGAAGCACGGGTGGGGGGTGATTACCTCGTTCTGGTCGAGCAGCGTGAGCTTGCCGTCGGTCTCGAGCACGCGCTGGATCACGAACATCACGTCGGCGCGGCCCGCGTCATATTCGTCGAAGACGATGGCGCAGGGGTTGCGCAGCGCCCAGGGCAGGATGCCTTCCTGGAAGGTCGTGACCTGCTTGCCGTCCACGAGCTTGATCGCGTCCTTGCCGATCAGGTCGATCCGGCTGACGTGGCTGTCGAGGTTCACCCGCACGCAGGGCCAGTTCAGACGGCTCGCCACCTGTTCGATATGGGTGGATTTCCCGGTGCCGTGATAGCCCTGGATCATGACGCGGCGGTTGTAGGCGAAGCCTGCGAGGATGGCGAGCGTCGTGTCGGCATCGAACTTGTAGGTGGGGTCGATGTCCGGCACCCGATCGGTGCGCTCGGCAAAGCCCTTCACCTTCATGTCGGTGTCGATGCCGAAGGTTTCGCGAACGGAAATTTCCTCGGTTGGTTTCACAGTCATGTCCAGCATTCCGTCCGCCTTGTTGCCGCATCGGACGCCCTCGCGGGCGCCCGGCCTTTGATGAAACATATCGGGCAGGGCTGCAAGGGAAAGGGCGAAAAGCCGCGTTGACCTTCTTGCAGACGCCCCCCCGGTCGCGCCATCGCGTCGCCCGAAGGCAGGGGGCGGATGCTGCGCAGTCGAACGCTGCGTGCCGACCCTGACCGGGGCGCGGCCGGCGCGGCGCGACCTTCGTCAGTCGCGGAAGTACCGGCTGTCCTTGATCTGGTCCCAGGCCCAGACCACTTCCTGCAGCCGTTCCTCGTCGGCGCGGTTGCCGCCGTTCATGTCCGGGTGCAGGTCCTTGACGAGGCTCTTGTACTGCTTGCGGATCTCGAGCTTCGTCCAGGTGTCGCGCGCATCGAGGATCTCGAGCGCCTTGCGCTCGGTCGGCGGCAGCTTGCGCGTGGCAGTGGTGGCGACCTTGCCGGGGTTCTGCGTGGCCTTTTCGCCGAGGATCTCCATCGGGTCGTCGACGCCCAGCCGCGACCAGACGCGGCCCTCGTCGGGACGTTTGGCGAAGGGCTGGGTCTCGCGGCCCCAGAGCCGGTCCTTCTCCATGATGCGCTTGATCTCGTCTTCGCCCGATCCCTGGAAGAAGTTCCATTTCAGGTTGTATTCGCGGACGTGATCCTTGCAGAACCAGAAGAACTCGTCGAGCAGGTCCGGCGATTTCGGAGCCCGGTAGATGCCCGCCTCGGAACAGTCCGGATATTCGCACTGACGGTTGGACGTCTCGAAGGCGCCCGACATGCCCCGGCGGCCGGTCTTGCGCCGCTTCTTGTCCGAGGAGACCCGGATGTCGAATTCGAAGGGGGGGCGGTTCGTCATCTCATCATGCCTTTCCGACTCGGAGGCGTGAGTTTAGGGGTTTGTGCGCGGGATTGAAGAGGGGAAGGCACGGGATGGGCGTGGTCGAGGAAATTCGTGATCGGCTGGAGGCGGCCTTCGCCCCGGAAGAGCTTGAGGGGATGGACGAAAGCGAGCAGCACCGCGGCCACGGCGGCTGGCGCGAGGGCGGCGAGACGCACTTTCGTGTGAGGATGCGCGCGGGTGCGATGGCCGCGAAAACCCGGCTCGAGCGGCATCGGGCGGTGAATGCGGCGCTCGGGAAGGATCTGATCGGGCGCATTCACGCGCTGGCGCTGGATGTGGACGGCTGAGGCCCCGCCGGACTGTCCGGCGGCCCGCGAGGGGCCGCCGTCAGATGGATATTTGAGCCAGAGTGAAGGAGCGGGGCGCGCCCGCGCGGTCAGGCGCGACTGACCTGGGGCGTGCGGTCGGCCTTCACCTGCAGGCGCCGGGCATGGAGCACCGGCTCGGGATATCCCGAGGGCTGCTCGCGGCCCTTGAAGACGAGATCGCAGGCCGCCTGGAAGGCCGCGCCGTCGAAGCCGGGCGCCATGGGCCGGTAGGCCGGATCCCCGGCGTTCTGCGCATCCACCACCGCGGCCATCTTCTTCAGCGCGGCCATGACCTGTTCTTCCGACACGACGCCGTGGTGCAGCCAGTTCACCAGCGCCTGGCTGGAGATCCGGCAGGTGGCGCGGTCCTCCATCAGGCCCACGTCGTTGATGTCGGGCACCTTCGAGCAGCCGACGCCCTGATCCACCCAGCGCACCACATAGCCGAGGATGCCCTGGGCATTGTTCTCGATCTCCTGGCGCAGCTCGGCCTCGGACCAGTTCGCCCCCTCGGCCAACGGCAGCGTCAGCAGGTCCTCGAGGCTGCCGCGCGGTCCGCCCGCCGCGATCTCCTCCTGGCGCGCCGCCACGTCCACCTGATGATAATGGGTGGCATGCAGGGTCGCGGCGGTGGGCGAGGGGACCCAGGCGCAGCTCGCTCCGGCCTTGGGGTGGCCGATCTTGGCGGCCAGCATCTCGGCCATCCGGTCCGGCATCGCCCACATGCCCTTGCCGATCTGCGCGCGCCCCCGCAGCCCGCAGGCCAGACCGATGTCCACGTTGCGATCCTCGTAGGAGGCGATCCAGCGCGAGGCCTTCATGTCGCCCTTCTTCACCATCGGGCCGGCCTCCATGCCGGTGAAGATCTCATCGCCCGTCCGGTCGAGGAAGCCCGTGTTGATGAAGGCCACCCGGTGCTTCGCGGCCCGGATGCATTCCTTCAGATTGACCGAGGTGCGCCGCTCCTCGTCCATGATGCCGAGCTTCACCGTGTAGCGCGGCAGGCTAAGGACCTCCTCCACACGGGTGAAGAGCTCGTCCGCGAAGGCCACCTCGTCCGGCCCGTGCATCTTGGGCTTCACCACATAGACCGAGCCTGCGACCGAGTTCCGGATGCCATCGGACTTGGCCAGATCGTGCAGGGCGCAGAGGGTGGTGGCGAAGGCATCGAGCATCCCCTCGAAGATCTCGGCGCCGGTCTCGTCGAGCACGGCAGGCGTGGTCATCAGATGGCCCACGTTGCGCACGAGCATCAGCGCGCGGCCCTTCAGGGTAACGGTCCCGCCCTCCGGCGCGGTGAAGGCGAGGTCGGGGGCGAGTTCGCGCACGAACATCCGCCCGCCCTTCGAGATGGCCTCGCGCAGGTCGCCGCGCATCAGCCCCAGCCAGTTGGCGTAGGCCAGCGCCTTGTCCTCGCCATCCACCGCGGCGACGGAATCCTCGCAATCCATGATGGCCGACAGCGCGGCCTCCATGCGGATGTCGGCGACGCCCGCCCGGTCGGTGGCGCCGATCCGGTGCTTGCGATCGATGTCGAGGATGAGATGCAGCCCGTGGTTCTTCAGGAGGATCGCCGTCGGCGCCTCCGCAGGCCCCGCATGGCCGGCAAATTGCGCGGGATCCGCCAGTGCAGGCACCAGCGCGCCGCCCTCGACCCGGTAGCCCTCGACATCGGCATGGCTGCCCAGGGCCAGCGGGGCGGTCTTGTCCAGGAACCGGCGCCCCCAGGCGATGACCCGCGCGCCCCGCGCAGGATCGAACTCCGCACCCTCCGGCAGATCGCCCAGAGCATCGGTGCCGTAGAGCGCGTCATAGAGCGAGCCCCAGCGCGCGTTGGCCGCGTTCAGCGCATAGCGCGCATTCATCACCGGCACCACCAGTTGCGGCCCCGCCACCTCGGCGATCTCGGGATCGACATGAGCGGTTTCGATGGTGAAGTCGGGCCCTTCCGGCAGCAGGTAGCCGATCTCGCGCAGGAAGGCTGTGTAGTCGTCGAGGGTCGGGCGCTCGCTGCGGCGGGCGCGGTGCCAGTCGTCGATGGCGGCCTGCAGCTCGGCGCGACGGTCGAGAAGGGCGCGGTTCCGCGGCCCGAGAGTGCGCACGGTGTCGGCGAGGCCCCCCCAGAAGGTTTCCTCGCTGATACCGGTGCCCGGCAGCGCCTCGCGGGCCACGAACTCGGCCAGACGCACATCCACCTGCAACCCCTGCTTCTCGATCCGATCGGTCAAGACCCCACTCCCGCTGATGACATTCTGTCGCAGCAATAGGGGCAAACCGGGCCGCATTCAACCATCTGGTCATGAAACATGACCAATCTGCCGGAGCGGTCAGAGGTCGAGACAGAGTTGCTGCGCGGGAGCCGAGGCCCGCCGCCGGGGCGCCGCACCTTCCATGACCTCCGTGAATGCGGAAGGGCGCCGGGCAGGTGGCCGCCCCGCCGCGCGGGCTGCCGAAGGATCGACCAGCGGTTCGGGATAGCGCCGCCCGAGCAGGCCCCTCGCGCCCTCCCAGCGCCACGGCGCCTGAAGAACCCGGTCCGGCACCTCCGCCAGCTCGGGCAGCCAGCGGCGCGTGAAGGCGCCCTCGGGATCGAGCGCGCCTGCCAGCCTCTCGGGATCGACCGGACGCCCGAGCGCAACGCGGCGCATCTGCGCCCAGTGAATGGGCGCCGAGTGATCGGTGAGCCCGGCCGCCAAGGCCGCGCCCGCGGCCTGCTCCGACAGGCCCAGGTGATGCAGCGCCACCGAGGCGAGCATCCCGCGGAGCCGCGCGGGCAGCCAGCCCGAGGCCGCCATCGCGCGCAACGCCGCATCGACGAAGGGCAGGCCGGTCTCTCCGGCGTGGAGCGCGGCCAGGCGCATCCTGAGCGTGTCCGGTCTCCCATTCATTCTGGTCCAAATATCCTCGGGGGGAGCCGCCCC
>NZ_MABH01000075.1 GCF_001720585.1 Cereibacter johrii
GGGCCGCGCGCGCGGGCCGCGAAACAGCGGGAGGCCGTCGAGCGGGCGGCCGAGCGGATCGACGATCCGGCCGATCCAGCTGTCGTCCGGCGCGATCTCTGCGGGGCCGACGAGAGCCACCGCATCGCCGATCGCCAGGCCTTCCGGGCTGCCGTCGGGCAGGATCGTCGCCTCGTGCGACGCGAGGCCCAGAACCTCGCCGCCAAGGGTACCGCCCGCGCCGCAGATTTCCACCCGGTCGCCCATGCCGATGCCCCGCTCCAGGCCTCCGACGGAAAGGGTTCCCCGTCCGATCGCGGTCACGCGCCCGTAGCGGCGGCGGAGCGGGATCGCCGCGATCTCTGCCAGAAGTCCGTCAAATTCACCCGACATCGGATCCCTCTTTGTTCGCGCCTTACCCTTTCTAAAGGAATCGCCCTTAAGCCTTGGTGAAACCGATCGAGGGAGAAGCCCCGATGTTCGAGAAGCTCGAGATCGTCAGAATGGCGCAATCCATGGCCCGCCACGCCGGCTTGCGCACCGAGGTGGTGGCGCACAATCTGGCCAATGCCGACACGCCCGGATACCGGGCGCAGGACCTGCCGGATTTCGAAAGCTATGCCTCCGGTACCGGGGGCATTCGCACGACCCGACCGGGTCACCTGCGCTCGGCCGAGGCCACGGCGGCAGATCCCGTTCCGGTCGAGGTGCCGGGCGCGGCTTCGCCCAACGGCAACACGGTCTCGCTCGAGGACGAGATGGTGCGGGCCGTGGCGGCGCGGCAGCAGCACGAGATGGCGCTCGCGATCTATCAGAGCAGCTCGCGCCTCGTCCGCACCAGCCTCGGCCGGAGTGCGTGACCATGGCGGATCTCCTGCAATCCCTGGGCCTCTCGGCGTCCGGCATGCGCTCGCAGGCGCTCCGGCTGCGACATGTCTCCGAGAACATCGCGAACGCGGACACGCCGGGCTATCACCGCAAGACCGTGAGCTTCCGGGAGGATCCCGACAGCGGCCAGGTCTCGACCGGGCCCGTGCGGCTCGACCGGAGCGAACTGCAGAAGATCTACGCACCCGGTCATCCGCTGGCCGACGAGGACGGCTATTATGACGGGTCCAACGTGGATCTGGTGGTCGAGATCGCCGACGCCCGCGAGGCGCAGCGCAGCTACGAGGCCAATCTCAGGATGTTCGATCAGGCGCGCCAGATGACGCAGAGCCTGCTCGACCTCCTGCGTCGTTGAAAGGAGTTCCAGAATGGACATCAGAACCTCCATCGCAGCACAAAGCTATGCGAAGGCACGGACCGCAGCCGCGCCCGACCAACCGTCGGTGGGTCTCACGGCAGCATTCGAGCGTGCGGCTGAAAGCTTCACGCAGACTCTGGCCCAGGGGGAAGAAACCGCCCGTGCCGCCATGACCGGAAGGGCCGATCCCCACGCGCTCGTCGAAGCACTGGCCGCCTCGCAGATGGCCGTCGAGACGGCGGTCACGCTGCGGGACAAGGTGGTCGAGGCCTATCAGGAGATCCTGAGGATGCCGGTCTGATGTCCGAGCTCGCGCTCTACGATGCACTCCGGCAGGGGCTCTGGGTCGCCGTGCTGATCTCCTCGCCGCTCCTCGGGGTGGCGCTGGTGGCGGGCGTCACCATAGGCCTCCTGCAGGCGCTCACCTCCGTGCAGGAGATGACGCTCACCTTCGTGCCCAAGGTGGGCGCCATGCTCCTGGTCTTCTGGGTCTCGATGAGCTTCATGACGACGACCCTCGTGGCCTTCTTCACCGACTCCATCGTTCCGCGGATCGAGGGGCGCTGAGATGGACGCGGCCGGCTACACCACGCTTACCCGCCAGTCGGGCCTCCTGCGCGAGATGCAGAGCGTGGCCAACAACATCGCGAACCTCTCGACCACGGGCTTTCGCCGCGAAGGGATCGTCTTCACCGAACATGTGAAACGGCTCGAGGGCGAGGCCTCGCTCTCGATGGCGAGCGCCAGCGCGCGTCGGATCGACCTCACGCAGGGGGGCCTCGCCCGCACGGGCGCGACGTTCGATTTCGCGATCATGGGCGAGGGCTTCTTCCTGATTGAGACGCCGCAGGGGCAGGAACTGACGCGAGCGGGCAGTTTCACGCCCAATGCCGAGGGCGAGCTGGTGGATGCGGACGGCAACCGTCTGCTCGACGCGGGGGCCGCTCCGCTCTTCATCCCGCCCGATGCGCGCGGGGTAATTCTCTCGGCCGACGGCACGCTGTCGGCCGGGGATCAGCCCATCGGCCGCGTCGGGCTCTGGCAGCCCACCGATCCCCTCGGGCTCCGGCACGAGGGCGGCACGCGCTTCTCGGCCGAGGGCGGAACCGAGCCCGCCGAGGGCGCCACCCTCGTTCAAGGCGCGCTCGAGGACTCGAACGTCGAGCCGGTCTCCGAGATCGCGCGGATGATCGACGTGCAGCGCGCTTACGAGATGGGTCAGAGCTTCCTCGACCGCGAGGACGACCGGATCCGCACCACCGTCAGAACACTCGGAGACAGCCGATGAAGGCGCTTCAGATCGCAGCCACAGGGATGAGCGCGCAGCAGACCCGCGTCGATGTCATCTCGAACAACCTCGCAAACATGTCGACGACGGGCTACAACGCCCGCCGGGCGGATTTCGCCGATCTCCATTACCAGCAGGTGGTGCGCCCCGGCACCGTCAGCGCCGAGGACGGCCGGATGCTGCCCACGGGCGTCCAGCTGGGGATGGGTGTGCGCCCTTCGGCCGTCTCGGTCGTGCTCTCGCAGGGCGCGCTGGCCCAGACGCGGGGAGATCTCGATCTGGCGATCGACGGGCGCGGCTATCTGGAGGTCACGCTGCCGTCGGGCCAGTCGGCCTACACGCGGGACGGCGCCCTGAAACGCTCGGCCGAGGGGCTGATCGTCAGCTCGGACGGTCACGAGGTCACACCGGGGATCACCATTCCTCAGGATGCCGCCAGCATCTCGATCGATGCGACGGGCGAAGTCTGGGGCTATTTCACGGGCCAGGTGCAGCCTCAGCTTCTGGGGCAGATCTCGCTCACCGGCTTCACGAACGAGAAGGGGCTGGAGGCGATCGGCTCGAACCTCTTTCTCGAGACGGCAGCCTCCGGGCCGCCCATTGCGGGCGCGGCGGGCGAGGACGGGTTCGGCACGCTCCGGCAGGGATATCTGGAGGAGAGCTCCGTCGATTCCGTGCAGGAGATCACCGAGCTCATCAAGGCCCAGCGCGGCTACGAGCTGAACGCCAAGGTGATCACCGCGGCCGACCAGATGCTCGCGGCCACGTCGCAGGTGCGGTGATGCGTAGGGTCGCCCTCCTGCTCCTTCTCGCGTGGCCGGCCTCTGCCGAGACGGTCGTTGCCGCGCGCACCTTGCGCGCCCTCTCGATCCTCGGCCCCGAGGATCTGGCTCTCGCCCCGCAGGACATGCCCGGCGCCCTGACCGAGCTGTCGCAGGCCCTGGGTCAGGAGGCGCGCGTCACCCTCTATGCCGGACGACCGGTGCGGGCCGCGGATCTGGGCCCGCCCGCGATCGTCGACCGCAATCAGCTCGTGCCGCTCTCCTACCGGATGGGGGCGCTCGAGATACGGGCGGAGGGCCGCGCCCTTTCCCGCGGCGGCGTGGGCGACGAGATCCGCGTGATGAACCTCTCCTCGCGCACCACCGTGTCGGGCCGCATTGCGGAAGACGGCGCGGTGCATGTCGGCCCCGGCTCCTGAAGGACATCCCATGCGACGCCTGATCCTTCTGATGCTCGCCCTGCCCGCCTGCGCCCGCCTGTCCGAGGTCGGCAAGGCCCCCTCCTTCACTTCAGCCAACGACACGTTCCAGTATCATGCGATGTATGCGCTGCCGCTGCCCGAGGATGTGGCCAATTCCGGGCCCACCGCAGGCTCCTCGCTCTGGGCGGGTGACCGGGCCTCGCTGCTCGGCGACCGGCGGGCCAGCCGCCGCGGCGACATCCTGACGGTGGCGATCGAGATCGACGACCGTGCCGAGATCTCGAACTCCACGGGGCGCAGCCGGTCGGGTGGCGAGACGCTGGGCCTGCCGTCCTTCTTCGGCCTGCCGCAGCGGATCGACCGGCATCTCCCCGAGGGGGCCTCGATGGCGGAAGCGGTCTCGACCAAAACCTCCTCGAACTACGCGGGCGACGGATCGGTGCGCCGGAAGGAGAAGATGACCCTCCGCATCGCGGCCACCGTGGTCGAGGAACTGCCGAACGGCGTCCTGCGCATCCAGGGCCAGCAGGAGGTACGGGTCAATTACGAGCTGCGCGAACTGATCGTGACCGGCTATGTCCGGCCGGGCGATATCTCGCGGCAGAACGAGATCACCTACGACAAGATCGCGGAGGCCCGCATCTCCTACGGCGGGCGCGGCCAGATCACCGACGTCCAGCAACCCCGCTACGGCCAGCAGGTGGCCGATATCATCCTCCCGTTCTGACATGATGCGCTTTCTTCTCCCCCTTCTCCTGGCGCTCGCAGGTCTCGGAGCGGGCGTGGGCGCGGGGCTCTTCCTGCGTCCCGCCGCCGAGGCTCCGAGCGCGGACGATGCGACCGGCGGCGAAGGTGCTGCCGCCGCGGCTGCCGACGCACATGCCCCCGCCGCCGACCCGGCCGGCGAGGGCCATTCCGGGACTCCGGAGGAGCAGCCGGAATATGCCAAGCTCAACAACCAGTTCATCGTGCCGATCATCGAGGACGGGCGCGTGGCCTCGATGGTCATCCTCTCGCTCAGCCTCGAGGTTCCGCCGGGCGGGACCGAGCAGGTCTATGCGGTCGAGCCCAAGTTGCGCGACGGGATGCTGAGCGTCCTCTTCGATCATGCCAACGCCGGCGGATTTCGCGGCGCCTTCACGGAAGCCGCCAATCTGGTCGCCCTGCGCCGCGCGCTGCTGGAAGTGGCCCGATCGGTGCTCGGCCCCACCGCCATCGACGTGCTCATCACCGACATCATGCGTCAGGACAGCTGAGGCCGGAGGGGCCTGTTCAGGCAGGCCCGCATCATCCGAGGCGGGCCTTCACCAGCCGCAGCGCCTCGGTCCGGGCAAAGGCCGTCCGGGCCGCAGCGCTCTTCTGCGTCCAGTCGACCGTCAATCGCGCCAGCGTCCCGTTGATCTCGGCCCGCCGGCCGTCTGCCCAGGCCTGATAGAGCAGCAGTGCCCGGGCGGCCGCCACCGGATCGAGCTCCTCGGCCGCAGCAGGCTCGAGAGCGGCAAGGCGGTCGAGACAATCCTGCCGCTGGCGGGCCACCCGGCTGAGGTCCGCGAGGCGCAGATCCAGCACCAGTCGCGCGAGCCCTTCCAGTCGGTCGATCTCGGCCGCCCGCTTCATCTCCGCCGTCCCTTCATCTTGCGTCGGATCTTTTCCGCAAACCGGATCGCGGCGGCAACCGCCTGATAATGCTCGGGGCGGATCTCCTCGCCGACCTGAACCATCGCATGCAACGCCCGGGCCGCAGGAGGATCGCGGTGGATGGGCACGCCCGCCTCGATCGCGCGCTCGCGGATGCGGGCGGCGATCTCATCCACCCCCTTGGCCACACAGACGGGCGCACGCCTGTCACCCCGTTTCCAGCGCAGCGCCACCGCATAGTGGGTCGGGTTGACCACCACGACATCGGCCTTCGCCACATCCTGCAGCATCCGGTTGGTTGCAATCTCCATCGCCCGCCGCCGCCGCTGCGCCTTCACATGGGGATCGCCTTCGGCGTCCTTGGCCTCTTCGACCAGCTCCTGACGCGACATCCGGTTGCGGCGCAGATGCTCGAACCGCTGCCAGAGGTAATCCGCAAGGCCGACCCCGGCGGACAGGATCACCACGAGCAGCAGGAACTGGAGAAACAGGCCGAACATGGTGCCGAGTGCGATCTTCGGCTCCATCCAGAGAAGGCCGAAGATCTCGTCGCTTCGACGCGAAATGAAGAAGGCAAGGAGAAGGCCGACGAGCAGCAGCTTGATGAAGCTCTTGAGGAAGTCCACCAACGCGGCGCGCCCGAAGCGGTTGCGCAGACCCGCGAGCGGCGAGATCCGCTCGAGCCGCGGCGCGAGCTTGGAGGGTGCGATTACGAGGGACCTCTGCGCCAGAAGCGCGCCCCCTGCTGCAAGCAGGGGCAGGAGGAACAGCGGCAGGACCGCGGAGACCGCCTCAACGAGAAGCCCACCCACCGGCGCCTGAGCTTGACCGAAGAAGAGGGTCGACAGCCGGTCCGCTTGTCCGAGGAGCGTGCTGCCGATGTCACCCGTGCGCTGCAAGACCCGGTCGCCCAAGGTCGTTGCCGCCGCAAGAAGGCCTGCATAGGCCGCAGCCGTCACCAGATCCTGCGACCGCGGCACCTCGCCCTTCCGCCGTGCCTCCTCGAGCTTGCGCGGAGACGGTTCGTGCGGCTTGTCCTCCTCTCCGTCGGTCATGGAGGTCCCGCCCCCATCGGCGGAGCCTCGAGAAACGCGCGCAGCTCCCCCAGCCAGAGGCCCAGAACTGCCGGTGCCGCGAGCGCCAGCAGGACGAGGCCACCGAAGGTCAGCGCGGGCGCTCCGACGAAGAAGACCATGAGTTGCGGCATGGCACGATTGACGATCCCGAGTGCCACGTTGAAGATGAAGGAGGCCGCAATGAAGGGCATAGCGAGCATGAAGCCCAGCGCAAAACTCTTCACCACCAGCGCAAGTCCCCAGGTCGCGACGTCAGCAGGATCAGGCAGCCGGCCCGCGGGCAGGATGTCATAGGACTGGATGAGAAACAGAGCGATCTGCACATGCAGTCCGCCCGCCACTGCAAGGGCCAGTCCCGCAAGGGTCAGGATATTCGTCATGACGGGCTGAGGCTCTCCCGCAGTCGATCCGAACAGCTGCGCCAGCGACGTCGCCTGCGCCGCGATGGTTCCTGCCGTCTGGAGTGCGAGGACGAAGAGCCGGAGCGACGCGCCGAGGAGGAGCCCCACCGCTGTCTCCGTCAGAAGAGGGGCGACGGAGCCGTCATAGGCCGGGACGCGGTCGCTGAGCGCCGGGAAGACGATCGCGGTGAAGGCGAAGCTGGCGGCAAGCCGCACGCGGACGGGCAGGCTTGTCTCGCCAAACGGCGGCAGGAGCGCCATGGCGGCTCCCACGCGCAGGAAGACAAGGAATCCTCCGCGGAACAGATCCTGCGCCAGCAGGACGAGCTCTGCGAGCCGTTCGAAAAGCGTGCTCATGCCGGGACGGTGCCGACCATGGCGGCGCGCGCCTCCGTGCCGATCTCGTCATAAGAGATCACCGGAACGATCAGGCCCTTGGCGGCCACAACGGCGCGCAGGAAGCGGCGGCGGAGCGTCGAGGTCACGAGTGCCGGCTGGAGCCCCATGTCGGCCGCCCGTGCGAGCTTCTCGGCCAGACCATTCGCCAACCGGCTGAAGGCCTCCGGTGGCAGCGCCACGTCACGCAGACCCCGCCCCTCGAGCTGATGCGCCGCAAAGGTCTTCTCCCATTCCGGCGCAAGCTGGATCAGGGGAACCGTGCCATCCTCGCGCTTCAGCTCGGCGACGATCTGGAAGCCCAGCCGTTGTCGCACATGTTCGCAGATCTCTTCGGGCGAACCGAGAGCGCGGTCCTCGGCAATGGCTTCGAGGATCAGGGGAAGATTGCGGATCGACACCCGCTCCTCCAGGAGAAGACGGAGCACCGCGAGCAGCAGATCCACCGGCACACGGTCTGGTACAAGCTCGTCGAGCAGGCGCCGGTTCGCCTCGGCCCGGCTGCGGTCCGAGAGATTGGTGAATTCGTCCAGCAGCCGCCGTAGACCCTTGAGCGTCAAGAGACGCGCGAGATTGCCCTTCATGACCTCGAGAAGATGGGTGGCAAGCACCTCCGCCGGTGTGACCACAGTCAGTCCGGCCAAGGCTGCCCTTTCCTGATCGTCCGGCAGGATCCAGCGTGCGGGCGCGCCATAGACCGGCTCGCGCACGTCAATCCCTTCCGGCGCCTCGGTCCCCTCCATCAGGAGCACGAGCAGACGGTCCGGCAGGAGGCGATCGCGCACGCGCTCGACCCCCTGAAGGCGGATCCTGTAACTGCCGGGAGGAAGCATACTCTCGTCGGTCACCCGGATTTCCGGCAGGATCAGCCCGAAGGCGCCGGCAATATGGTTGCGCATGTTCACGATGCGCGCATCGAGCCCCGTCGCGGGATCGAGCACCATCCCAACGAGGTTCGGAGCGAATTCGATGTGAATATCGTCAAAATCGAGCACGTCTCCCAGAGGCCTTGCGGTCGGAACGTGGGCCTCGGTCGAGGTGGTAGCGGGTGGTTCTTCTGTCCTGCGAAGACCCATGTAGGAGAGGGCACCGAGTCCGATCGCAGCCGCCATGAACGGCCAGAACGGCAGCCCCGGAATCAGCGCGAACAGCGCCATCAGGAGGGACACAGTGGCGAGAGCGGCAGGAAATCGGCCAAGCTGCTCGAAGAAGGAGACATCCGCAGCGCCTGCAGCACCCCCGCGCGCCAGGAGAAGGGCCGCCGCGATCGAGATGATGACCGCCGGGATCTGGCTCACGAGTCCATCGCCGATGGTGAGGATGGCGTAGGTCTCGAAGGCGCGGCCGATCGGCATGTCATGCATCAGGACGCCGACGAGCAAGCCCACGACGATGTTGAGGCCCGTGATGAGCAACCCGGCCACTGCGTCGCCCTTGACGAATTTCGAGGCGCCATCGAGCGAGCCAAAGAAGTTGGTTTCGGCCAGCTCCTGTTCGCGCCGGCGTCTGGCCTCGGCGTGATCTATGGCACCGGCGGACATGTCGCTGTCGATGGCAAGCTGCTTGCCGGGCATGCCGTCAAGAGCAAAGCGCGCGCCCACCTCGGCCATGCGGCCGGCGCCCTTGGTGATGACCACAAAATTCACGATCAGCAGGACACAGAAGATGACGACGCCCATCATGACGCTGCCGTTCATGATGAAGCTGGCGAAGCCCTCGATGACATGTCCGGCCGCATCGGTGCCGGTGTGTCCATTGCCGATGATGAGCTTGGTCGAGGAGATGTTCAGCGAGAGGCGAAGCATCAGCGAGGAAAGCAGGACGGTAGGGAAGGCCGAAAAGTCGAGCGGCCGCTCGATGAAGAGCGTGACGGTGAACATGAGGATGGCGAGCGAGAAGGAGAGGGCCAGGCCCAGGTCCAGCATCCAGGCAGGCACCGGCAGGACCATCATGACGATGACCGCCATGAGGGCAAGCGCCAGCAGGATGGTCGGCTGGAACAGGCGGTCCCGGGACAGACGCATCTCTCAGTCTCCGAACAGCGGCCGGACAGGCGCGTCGAGTGGCACGAGCGAGCCCGTGCTTCGCACGTCGCCCGCGCGGAAGAGCGGGAAGGCGTTGACGCGGGCCACGGCGCCCCCGGCTGCGGCGGCCGGGAGGTCTGCGAGCAGCATCTCGAAGCGGGAGCGGTAGCGGCGGGCCAGCTCGGGCGTGGCCGAATGATAAGCGCCCGCCGCACTCGACCAATCGTCGGACAGGCCCCGCAAGTCCTGCAGGTAGCGCGCGGCGTAGAGCGCGTTCGCGTCGGGATCGAACATGTCGTGCATCGAGGCAAAATTCTCGGCATGCCAGCGGTTGTTCAGCTGAAAGCAGCCGACGTCGAAATTCCCTCGGCCCTGTTCCAGCACTCCGGCCACGAACTGCTCCGCCTCTGCCCTGTTCGGGAACCAGTGGCCCTCTCCTGCGACATTGACCGCCCAGGGCCAGGGGCGCATCGGCCCGCCGCCGGTCCGGCGCCCCGTCTCCGTCAGGGTGATTGCCATCAGCACCTCCTGCGGCACGCCCGTGGCCCGCGCGGCACGACGGGCAGCTTCCTCGCACAGATCCGCGTCCCGAAGTCTCGCCGAAGCGGGTGAGGCATGGAGCATCAAGGCCAGCCCCATAAGCGCGGCAGACACTATCGCGCACAGGCGGCTGCTAGGGACCATCTGAAGACTCCTGTGGCTTCCTGCGGCGCACTATGCGGCGCGTTTCTTGGGAAACAGTTAGCGGTGCCATGGCAAACCCTGTCCGGCAGCGGAGGATGAGCGGCTTCGAGATAGATGGCGGTTGGCACATGAAGCCGCGCGTTCGCCTTTCTCTCCACCACGACGAGCCAGGCTCGGCCAGCAATGGCGCAGGTGCTGGACAGAGGCGCGCATGGAGCCCGTCGCGCATCTCGACTTCCGCCAGTGGCTTGGGGGCACCATCCCCGACCTCTTCCCGGCTTTCATCTAACCATCGGGCGACTGTTCGGCGCCCGCTGCGCGCAGCAGATCCTCTATGCGCTGGCGCGCCCGGGCGCTTTCCTCGACCAAAGCGCGGCTCCGGGCGAGGGACGCCGGAACAGACGGGGATGTGGCCGCCGCAGGCGGAAGGGACGCGGCATCAGTTTCGGGAGACGACAGGCCGGCCGCATCTGCTGGAATGGGCGGGAGCGGAGGCCCGTCCGGCGGCCGGGCGGCGGCAGTCTCGGCCGGATGCCATCGATCGGCAGAGCGTTCGAGGCCAAGCGCCCGCAAACGGTCCGCCAGCGCCCGGCGGGTCGTGTCGGGCAATGGCGGCAGAGGTTCCGTTTCCGGGAGAACGGCCCGCTCGAGCAACTGGCTGTCGGGGCCGGAGACGGCGAGGATACGCCAGACTTCGGCCTCCGCGTCGGGCGCGAGTGCGCGCCCGGAGAAGGCGCGGTCATAGTCGCCGGTGGCGGCGAGTGCGAGGCGGTAGGCCCGACCGACCCTCTGACCCAGATCCGTTCCCTCGGACTCGTGATACAAGGCGCCGAGGCTCAGCACATCCTGCGCGGACGGCGCCTTGCCTTCCGCCACCTGACCTTCCACGAGCAGCGCCAGCGCCTCAGCCCCTTCGGGACCGGGCTGCTGGCCGACCCGCGCGAGGTCCGCCGCTGGTGGCGCTTCTCCTCGGGCCGCGGCAAGGCGGGCATCGGTGAGCGTCGCCGCCGGCGTCGGTTCGCGCGCGCCCCGCACCAGCGCCTCCCGGATAGCCTGCGCGTTGGCCGGATCCTCCCAAGCAAGGAAATCCTCCGCCAATCTCGGACCCAGCTCCTGCCTGAGATCGGGCGGCAGGCCGGAGAAGGCGCGCAGGACAGCTGGAACATTGACGTCACGAAGGCTTGGGGGCGGGGCGGCGAGCACCGACCAGAGGGCTGCGGCTCCATCGCAACGCGCCATGGCCGCCAGCGGACCATCCGGCTGGCGTTCGCCATCCAACGCATGGGCCATCGATTCCCAGAGGGCCCGATCCGGATGATCGACGGGGAATGCTGCGAGGAGTTGTCGCGCTTCGGCGCCGAACCCGAGGCTCAGGTAGAAGCGGACAGCCTTGGCCAATGGTTCCGCCTGCGGATCGTCGAACTCGCCGGTGAGGCCTGCGAGCATGGCGCCGATCTGTTCGGCCACTGGACTGTCGCCCCTCCAGGCGGCAACGTCGAACCGCTCATCAGCGGGGCATGGCGATCCCTCGGCGGTCAACCGATCCTTCGGAGGAGCTTCGGACGCCACCTCGAACCCGGGCTCGGGCAGGATGCGGACATTGGCAGCGGGCGGAGTCCCGGCGTCCTTCGGCGGGGGCGGCTTGCCTGCGAAATCGACGGCCCCCGCCGCGGCGCCCCGGCTCAGCTGCTGAACGAGCGACTGGCGCATCGCCGTCACGACCGGCGCCTCGAGGGCGAGCGCTGGCGCGCGGAGAGGCGCGGGAGCGACCTTGCGCCAATCGTAGGCGGGCGCCGGAGCAGGAGCCGGAGCCGGAGCCGGAGGAAGTGGTTCGGAAACCTTCTCCTCAGGAAGCGGTTGCTCGTGCTCGGTGGATGATGGAGGCCCGTCGCGGATGTCGAGCACGATCACGCCGGGGCGGATCTCGAATGGCTCTATGTGGCAGGCACAGCCAAGTCCCACGTCGAGATCGCCATTCTCGGTCATCGCGAGCGAGGTTAGGCGCTTTCGGGTGATGGCGCGGAAGGCACGCGACAGCGCAAAGGCCCGAGCGGTCGGCGTGAGCCGCAGACGGTAGCCCTGAGCCGAGCGCCCGAGCTGCCAGGAGCGGATGGAAGGATCCTCGACCACGAGGCGGGTGTAGCCCGGATGCTCGCCCGTTCGCACGGCAGCCTCGGCGCGCGCCATGGCCGGAAATGCCACCAGTGCCACGAGCAGCCCGCAGGTCGGAAGTCGTTTCATGCGGCCTCCTGCTTCAGGGCCCTGATAGCCTCTTCGAGATCGGTGAAGCTCGGGCGGACGTGATGGGGCGTGTTCTGCCGTCCCACCTCGATGCACATGTTGGCCGGGTGATTGTGGAGGTTCGCGATCAGCACCTCGCGGATCAGATTGTAGAAATGGCCGTCCTCCTCGACCACGGCCTTCACCCGGTTCGCGAAGGGGCCGACGATGCCGTACGCGAGAAACACGCCCAGAAAGGTGCCCACGAGCGCCCCGCCGATCATCTTGCCGAGAATCTCCGGCGGCTGGTCGATCGAGCCCATCGTCTTGATGACGCCCAGCACCGCCGCCACGATGCCGAGCGCCGGGAGCGCGTCGGCCATCGACTGGAGCGCATGGCTGGAGTGCAGCGCGTGGTGCTGCGCCTTCTCGACCCGCTTGTCCAGAACCTCCTCGACCTGGTTCGGATCGTCGTAGTTCATCGAGGCGGCCCGCAGCGTGTCGCAGATGAGCTCGATCGCATCATGATCGTGCTGGATCTTGGGATAGCGCGAGAAGACCGAAGACTCCTCAGGGTTCTCGATATGCTCCTCGAGGCCGACAGGATTGACCTTCGCGATCCGCACGAGCTCGAAGAGCAGGCAGAGCAGGTCACGGTAGTCGCCTGGCTTCCACTTCGGACCCTTGAAGACCTTGCCCACATCCTTGATCGTTTGCTTGACCGTGGCGAGATCGTTCCCAAGCAGGAACGAGCCCACGGCCGCTCCTCCGATCATGATCATCTCGAACGGCAGCGCCTTCAGGATCACGCCCAGCTTGCCGCCGGCCAGCATGTAGCCGCCGAACACCATCACGAAGATCACGACGATGCCGACGATCCCGAACATGCACGGACTCCTGCCTCAGTTGCCCGCGACCTTCGCAAGGCGGGGTTAAGATATCTTCACTCGGAGGGAGCCAGCGCATTCCGGCCGGCAAGAAGGACGCTCACGCTGTAGGCGGCCTCGGCCGACATGCCCGACATGACGGCCGCCGCCGCTTCAGGTTGCATCCGGCCGATGAAACCGGCAGCGAACTCGGGAGCCATCGCCTCGAAGAGCCGCGCGGCCTCCTTGGGCTTCATCGACTCGTAGACAGAGGTCAGGCGCGAGACATCGTTTTCGGCGGCCCCGTCCGCAAGCGCGATCGTCTTGTTCAGCTCCGCCTCGGCCTTGGCCAGCTCCGCCATCTGGGCGCGCACGGCTTTCTCGGCCTCGTCCAATGCGGCCTGACGCTTCTGCATCCGTTCTTCCTGCGCATGGACCGCCGCCTCGCGGTCGCGCAGGGCCTCGGCCAGGGCCAGCGGCGGTTCGGGACAGTCGAGCGGTGCCGCCGACACAGGTTCGTTGGACGCCCGTGCCATCGCCGCCCCGACCCCGGATCCGACCCTCATCGCCCCCGAGGCCGCGAGCAGGAGCGCAAGAAGCCCAAGCGCGCCGCGGGTGCGCGATCGGCGGTTCATGCGTCGACCTCCGAACTTTCGCGCAGGCTGCGGCGGCGGACGAACCGCAGGCGGCGCTCGGCTTCGACCTCGGGATCCGGCCGCGGATCCGGCGTTCCGGCCGGGATGTCGTGCATCGAGGCGAGCATCAGCTCGAGCCGTGCCGCGACCGACTCGGCCCGTTCCGTCAGCCCATCGAGCGAGCTTGCCGAGAGGGTCGCTGCGGCCCGCGCCTTCTCCAGCGCGCGCGTCATCTCGTCGACCTGGGCGGAGAGGACCGCTATGGCGCCGCCCATCCCGCCCTCGAGAGTGGAGAACCGCTTCAGCCTTTGACCGAGGACGTAGCAGTAGAGCGCCGCTCCGAACGTGCCGCCCGCCATCAGGATATTCGCGATGAAATCCACTGCCACCTCCTAGTTCAGGACGAATTCCGTCACGAGCAGGTCGCGGACGCGGCCTTCACCGGTGACGATCTGGATGCGGCGCAGCATCTGCGCCCGCAATTCCACAAGCGCGGTCGGATCCTCCAGCCGCGAGACGGCCACCGCCCGCAGGTAGCCGTTGATGACATCCACGATCCGCGGCATCAGCATCGTGACCTCGGCCGCATTCGCCTTCGCCACCTCGAGCTGCGCCGCGAATCTGAGGTGCGAGAGATCCGATCCGCGGCCAAGGCTGATCACGATCGGGTCGATCGGCACGAAGGCGATGTCGGGAAGGGCCGCCGGCGCCTCATGTGCGGCCTCGGCCTCGTGCTCGCCGGACGAGCCCAGAATCAGGCCGGACCAGGTGGCGTAGAACCCGCCGCCCCCCAGAGACAAGGCCAGCACGACGCCGATGATCAGCGGCAACAGCGACCGCTTCTTTGTCGTTTCAATCTGATCCGCGCCCGCATCCGCCATGACCGACTCCTTTCCGTCCGTCGATCTATAGGCCGGATCCCCCTAACCGATTGTTAAGCCACATCCGTCATGGATGGTCGGGCAAGGCAGAAGCCCGTGTCGGAGACCGAAGTGCAGAACCTCATCTCAATCTGGAACGATCTCGACAGACGCCGCCGGGCCGTCGTCGTGGGCGCGACGGTTGCCATGTTCCTGGCCGTGCTCGGTCTGTCGCAGCTCGCCGGTCGGCCGCCGATGGCGCTGCTCTATGCCGGTATGCAGGGACCGGCGGCGGGCGAGGTCGTGACCGCGCTCGAGGCGCAGGGCGCGGCTTACGAGGTGAGAGGCGATTCGGTCTATGTCGAGGCGGCCCGCCGGGACGAGATCCGCATGAAACTCGCGGGCGAGGGGCTGCCCGCCACGGGCGCTGCGGGTTACGAGCTCCTCGACGGGCTCTCGGGCTTCGGCACCACTTCGCAGATGTTCGACGCGGCCTATCTGCGCGCGAAGGAGGGCGAGCTTGCCCGGACGATCCTCGCCAGCCCGCAGGTCAAGGCGGCGCGGGTGCATATCGCGCAGCCGGCGGCACAGCCGTTCCGGCGGGAGCAGCGCCCGACGGCGAGTGTCACCGTGACCACATCCGGAGGCCCGGTGACCGCGGATCAGGCGCGGGCCTTCAAGCATCTGGTGGCCTCGGCCGTGGCCGGGCTGCAGCCCGAAGACGTGTCGGTGATCGACAGCGTGATGGGCCTGATCCGGTCCGGGGATGAGAAGGACAGCGCCACCGCCGCGGGCGAGAGCCGCGCCGCCGAACTCCGGAGCAACGTCGAGCGGCTGCTCGAGGCGCGGGTCGGGCCGGGGCGGGCCGTGGTCGAAGTCAGCGTCGATGTCGAGACCGCGCGCGAGTCGATCGTGGAGAAGAGCTTCGACCCCAAGGGCCGCGTGCCGATCTCGTCGGAAACTCAGGAGAAATCCAGCAACTCGACCGAGCCCGCGCCCGATGTCACCGTGGCGTCGAACCTGCCCGAAGGCGACGCAAAGGAAGGCGCGGGCGGCAAGTCGACCACCAGCGAAACGCGCGAGACGGTCAATTTCGAAGTGTCGCAGACCCAGCGCGAACTCATGCGCCAGCCGGGTGCCATCCGGCGGCTCACGGTGGCGGTTCTGGTGGATGGGATCAAGACCGTCGCGGACGACGGGACCGTCGGCTGGGAGCCGCGCCCCGAGGAGGAGCTCGCCGTGCTGCGCGAACTGGTCGGTTCGGCCGTGGGGCTCGATGAATCGCGCGGGGACAGGCTGACCTTGCGCTCGCTGGCCTTCGAGACGCCGCCCGAAGCGGGAACCCTGGCCGAGACCGGCTTCCTCAGCCGGCTCGGCGCCTTCGACCTGATGAGCCTGATCCAGATCGGCGTTCTCGCTCTGGTGGCTCTGATCCTCGGCCTCTTCGTCGTCCGCCCGATCCTGACGGCGCCGCCGCGCCTTCCGGCCGCGCCGCAGCCCCTGGCGCTCCCGGGTTACGAAGGCAGCGAACCGGCGCTGACGGGCGAGATCGATGACGGCGGCGACCTGCCGGACTTCCCGATGGTGTCCTCCGCGCCCCTCGACCTCGACGAGGAGGCGGATCCGGTCGCGCGGCTCCGCCGTCTGATCGAGGAACGCCAGGCCGAGTCGGTCGAGATCCTGCGCGGCTGGATGGAACCGCAGCGGGAGGCGCCGTGATGGCGCTCCGGCTCGAGGTCTTCGAACTCACGGCACCGGAGCCCGACATCGTCGTGACCGACGCCGTGGCCCTGGAGGAGGGGCGGCAGGCCTCCTACGAGGAGGGCTACCGCGCCGGATGGGAAGATGCGGTGAAGGCCCGCTCCGAGGAGGAGGCCCGACTGCAGGCCGATCTCGCCCGGAACCTGCAGGCCCTGGGCTTCACGTTCCGCGAGGCACGCATGCATGTCCTGCGCGGCATCGAGCCGCTGATGGAGGCGCTCGTGGGCCACATCCTGCCGGACCTTGCGCGGCAGATGCTAGCGCCCGTGGTGCTCGAGACACTGATGCCTCTGGCCGATGGAATGAGCGAGGCGCCTGTCACGCTCCTCGTCCACCCGACCGCGCGCGGCTGCCTCGAGCGGCTGCTCGACGGTGCCGTGGCACTTCCCCTCGTGATCCAAGACGAGCCGAGCCTCGACGAGGGGCAGGTGTCGATACGGCTGGGCGCCGCCGAGACGCAGGTCGATCTCAACCGAGCGGTGGCAGACATCGCCGCCGCCGTGCGCAGCTATTTCGATCTCACGCAACAGGAGGTCCGGCATGGATGAGGCCGACCAGAATCCCCTTACCCAGGTCCCGATCGAGATCACCATTTCGGTCGGCCGCGCCCGCCCTCCCGTTCGCGAGCTGCTCCGCCTCCAGCGCGATGCCGTCCTGCCACTCGACCGACGGGTGGACGATCCGGTGGAACTCTATGTGGGCGACCGGCTGATCGGGCGTGGCGAACTGACGGAGCTCGAGGGCGAGCAGGCAGGCCAGCTGGCCGTCCGGCTCACCGAGGTCGCGAACCTGCGCGGCGGATTGTGATGCGCGTCCTGCTGGCCCTGCTTCTCGTGCTCGAAGGCGTCGGCCCGGCCGCGGCCCAGAGCCTCTCCCTCGACCTCGGCGACGGCGGCTCGCTCGCCACGCGCAGCGTGCAACTCATCGCCGTCATCACGCTCCTGAGCCTCGTGCCGGCGCTCGCCATGATGATCACCTGCTTTCCCTTCATCGTGACGGTGCTGTCGATCCTGCGCCAAGCCATCGGCCTGCAGCAGGCGCCGCCCAACATGCTGATCGTGAGCCTCGCGCTGTTCCTGACCTGGTATGTGATGGATCCCGTCTTCACCGAAGCCTGGACGCGAGGGATCGGGCCGCTCACACGGAACGAGCTGGACCTGCCGCAGGCCCTCGCCGCCGCCGCCATTCCCTTCCGAAGCTTCATGGCTGGCCGGATCGACCCGGACACCCTTGCCGCGCTCCAGGCACTCCGGCCGGGCGCGGCGGCCCCGCCGTCCGAGGTGTCCTTCTCCGTGCTGGTGCCGTCCTTTCTTCTCTCCGAGATCCAGCGGGCCTTCGAGATCGGGTTTCTGATCTACCTTCCGTTCCTCATCATCGATCTCGTCGTCTCGGCCGTCCTCATGTCGATGGGCATGATGATGGTCCCGCCGGCCGTCGTCTCGATGCCTTTCAAGCTGGCCTTCTTCGTGGTGGCCGACGGCTGGAGCCTGATCTCGGGCGCGCTCGTCCGCAGCTATTTCTGAACGGCCGCGGTCCAGAGCCGGAACCGCGCCTGCCCAGTAACCTCCCGGATCAGGCCGAGGTCGGCCAGCCGTTCCAGATTGCGCTGGACCGCCGCGCGTGACGCGCCGGTTTCCGCCTCGGCGACCGGCACGGAGAGGAGCGGCCAGCGGCAGAGCGCCTGGATGAGGCGCGGGGCCGTACGGCCGGACAGGCTGGCGATGTCGTCCAGCGCCCGCTCGCGCCAGTCCTCCAGCCGGTCGAGGTCCCGCAGCAGCGACAGCGTGGCCCGCTCCGCCCCGGCATACCAGCGCCGGAGGCGCTCTTCGGGCGAGCCGCCGGGCCGCAGCGCGGCGCTGCCGCCCGAGGCGAGCGGCAGGAAGGCCGCCGATTTCCCATTGGCCCCGGCCGCCCGGGCCGCAACGACGGCCGCCTCCATCCGGGCGCTGCCAGGACCGCCCGCGATCTGCGACCAGCCATGAAAGCCCATCGCCGCCCGGCTGATCGGATGCATCCCGGCCGACGCCTCCTCGATCTCGGCCCAATCCATCATCCGCTCGGTCGTCTCGCCCCGGCCGAGGAAGGATGCGAGTCCCGCCTCCGGGCCCGGCCCGCTGACCAGCCGCCGCGCAGCCCAGCCCGCCCGGGTCAGGGCAAGACTGTCCTCTTGGGCCCCGCTCAGCCGGAGCGACATCCAGAGCGAGAGCCGGTCGGGCGTCACGCGGTCGCCGGCCCACCAGCTGAGTTCGGACGCCTCGAGCACCGCGAGACGCTCCCGCACTCCGGCCGGCGTGCGCCGCAACCTCTCGTCGAAAGCGCCGAGCCGCTGCGCGGCCCGTGCAAGATCGGCCGCGAGCGACGCCTCGGCCCGCCGCCACTCCGCCACGCGCAGGAGATCCGTGCGCTCGGCCCGCGGCAATGGCGGCGCGAAGACATCCTCCTCGAGGTCGGGCCCCGCAAACCAGAGGTCCTCATCGACGGGCGTCGGATCATACAGCGAGGGCTGCGTTTCTTCCGGATCGAGAAGAGGGCGCTTCATTCGCCGACCATAGCACGGCCTCCCGCGCCGAGGGGAGAGTGCGTCCTGTTGCCGCATGTCTGCCCTTGCCGCTGCCGCACAACCCCGTCATCCTGCGGCCAATTCTGAAGGAGCCGAACGATGCTCGTCGCCCTCGACAAGATTTTTGCCGAAGATCCATCGCCCTACGTCCTTCTCGACCGGGATCTCACGATGATCTGGGCCAATGCCGCCTACCTGCGCGCCACGGGCCGGGCGCGCGAAGACGTGGTCGGGCGCCGCATGTTCGACGTCTTTCCCGCAGAGGCAGAGTCCATCCCGGACCAGATGCTGCGCGCTTCGTTCCGCCGCGTGGTCGAGCAGGGCCGACCCGACCATTTGCCGCTGATTCCCTATCCGATCCGAAGTCAGGACGGCCGGATGGAAGAGCGGTTCTGGAGCGCGACCAATACGCCCATCAAGGATGCCGAAGGCCGCGTCGAGTTCATCCTGCAGAACACCAACGACATCACGGCGCTCTATTGCGAGGATCGAACCTCTCCCCAGCCGACCGATCAGGCCAGGATGCTCCAGCGGGCCGAGGCGGTCACGCGGGAGAATCTCGAGCTCGGCAGCGCGGTCGACTTCTTCCGCAGCGCGATCGACCAGGCGCCGAGCTTCATGGTTGTGCTCGACGGGCGCGACCATGTCTTCCGCATCGTGAACCAGGCCTACCACCAGCTCGTCGGCCGCCGCGACCTGCTGAACCGCACCGTCCGCGAGGCACTGCCCGAGCTCGACGGCCAGGGCTTCTTCGAACTCCTCGACGAGGTCTTCCTGACGGGGCTCGCATTCACCCGCCGGGCGGCGCCCGTGCTGCTCCGGCGCGGATCCGAGATCGAGCGCAGTTTCGTCGATTTCATCATGTGCCCGCTGAGAGGGCCCGACGGGCAGGTGCGCGGCGTCTTCGTCGAGGGGCATGACGTCACGCGCCAAAAGATTGCCGAAGCGGAGGTGATCGAGACGCGCGAGCGGTTCCGGACCATGGCCCAGACAATGCCCAACCACGTCTGGACGGCCACGCCCGAGGGGCGGCTCGACTGGCTGAACGACCGGCTCCTCGATTATTGCGGGCGCACCGACGCCGACCTGATCGACCTGCCGCCCATGGCGATCGTCCGGCCGGAAGACAGGCCGCAGGCGGAAGCGGCCTGGGCGCATTCGCTGGCCGAGGGAACCGCCTTCGAGCGCGAGTTGCGGATCCGGCGCCACGACGGTGCCGATCGCTGGCATCTTTCACGCGCCCTGCCGATCCGCGACGATCAGGGCCGGATCCTGCGCTGGATCGGGACCAACACGGATATCGAGGATCGCAAGCTTGCCGAGGAGGCCATCGCGGGTCTCAATGCTGCGCTGGAAGAGCGGGTGCAGCAGCGAAACCGAGAGCTCGAAGCAATGAGCGATACGTTGCGCCAGAGCCAGAAGATGGAGGCCATCGGCAATCTCGCGGGCGGAATCGCGCATGATTTCAACAACCTGCTACAGACGATCACGGGCAGTATCCAGCTCTCTCTCCGCACTCTCGACCAGGATCACGTCGCGCGCCCGCGTCTCGACCAAGCCCTGCGCGCGGTCGAGCGCGGGGCGACGCTCGCGTCGCAGCTGCTGGCCTTCGGACGCAGGCAGCCCCTTGCGCCTCGGGTCATCAACCTCGGCCGACTGCTGCGCGACGCGGACCACATCGTTCGGAGCGCCGTGGGCGAGGGGATCGAGGTCGAGACCCTGGTCGCCGGCGGGCTCTGGAACACCTGCGTCGCCCCCGCCAATGTCGAGGCTGCGATCCTGAACCTCGCCATCAATGCCCGGGACGCGATGGAGGGGCGCGGGCGTCTCACCATCGAGATCGGGAACTCCTTCCTGGACGACACCTATACGCGCGGCCATCCCGACCTCGAGCCCGGCCAGTATGTGATGCTGGCCGTGACCGATACGGGCTGCGGCATGTCCCCGGAGGTGATCGAGCGCGTGTTCGAGCCGTTCTTCACCACCAAGGCGGAGGGGCGCGGCACCGGCCTCGGCATGTCCATGGTCTACGGGTTCGTCAAACAGTCGGGCGGCCACGTCAAGATCTACAGCGAGCTCGGCAACGGAACCTCGATCAAGATCTATCTTCCCCGGTCGCTGGAAGCCGAGGACGCGACGCGACCCCTCGCCACCGGTCCCATGACAGGAGGAACCGAGACCATCCTGCTGGTGGAGGATGACGAGCAGGTGCGGTCCACCGCGGCGGGCCTGCTGCAGGATCTCGGCTATTCGGTTCTGCAGGCCAAGGACGCGGATCGCGCGCTCACGATCGTGGAGAGCGGGGCACGGATCGACCTTCTCTTCACCGACGTGGTCATGCCTGGCAAGTTGACGAGCCGTCAGCTCGCAGAGAAGACGCGCGGCCTGCGCCCGGGACTTCCGGTGCTCTTCACCTCGGGCTACACGCAGAATTCCATCGTTCACGGCGGACGGCTGGACAGCGGCGTGCATCTGCTCAGCAAGCCCTATACGCAGGAAGCTCTGGCCCGGAAGATCCGGGAGGTGCTTGTCAGCGGTGCGAGCGGCCCCCCCGAGGAAGACGGCTTGAAGGGTATCCATGTCCTCGTCTGCGAGGACGATGTCATCATCCGGATGAATCTTGTCGAAGGCCTGACGGAGGCGGGGTGCCGGGTCTCGCAGACCGGCTCCGGCGAGGCCGCGCTGAGCGTGCTGCAGCAAGGTCCGGCCGATCTGCTGCTGGTCGATCTGGGACTGCCGGACATGAGCGGCGTGGATCTGGCCCGCGCGGCGCGCGCGCTGCATCCCGATCTGCCGATCCTCTTCGCCACGGGCGACAGCCGCGTGCCGGATGAGGAGTTCCGGCCCCGGGTCGCCGTCCTCGCCAAGCCGTTCGGCGACGAGGCCCTGCTGGATGGGGTGGCGCGATTGGTCGGCCGTCGGCCTCATCTCACGATGAATTCTGCATGAAGCGCCCCCGCCGCATGGATGCTCTTGAGGATATCGATCATGTCGTTGGGCGCCACGCCCAACGCGTTGAGGCCGGCCACGACGCGTGAAAGCGAGGTTTCTGCCGGTATCTCGGCGAGGCCGGTGCCGGGCCTTTGCTGGATCGAGGCTGTCGTGCGCGGAACGACCACCGTCTCGCCCCGGCTGAACGGGTTGGGCTGGACCACCATCGGCTGCTCCTCCACGCGGAGCGTCAGGCCGCCTTGCGCCACCGCGACCCGGCTGATCCGGACGTCCTCGCCCATCACGATCGTGCCGGATCTCTGGTCCACCACGACCCGCGCCACTGTCTCCGGTTCGACCTCCAGATTCTCGATCCGGCCCATGACCCGGGCCGGCGGGCCCAGCCGCCCGAGGTCGAGGGCGACCGTCCCTGCATCGAGCATGGTCGCCACGCCCCGGCCGAGTTCGCGATTGATCCGATCCTCGATACGTCCGGCGGTGGTGAAGTCGGGTGATCGCAGAGCCAAACGAACCCTGTCGAGGCGTGCAAACTCGAAATCGACCTCGCGCTCCACGCGAGCGCCTTCGGGAATGGTGCCCGCCGTGGGCACCCCCTGGACCACGCGCGCGGCCTGCCCCTCGGCCGAGACTCCGCCTGCAATGATGGTCCCTTGGGCCACCGCATATATCTGGCCATCCGCGCCGTTCAACGGTGTCATCACCAGTGTGCCGCCCAGCAGGCTCTTCGCATCGCCCATCGCCGAAACGGTCACATCGATCTGTGCTCCGGCCCGAGCGAAGGGGGGCAGCGTGGCCGTAACGAACACAGCTGCCACGTTCTTCGGCCGATATTGCTCGCCTGTGACGTTCACGCCCAGCCGCTCGAGCAGGTTGGACATGATGTCTTCGGTAAAGGGCGCATTGCGCAAGCCGTCGCCGGTGCCGTTGAGGCCTACGACAAGGCCGTAACCCAGAAGATCGTTACCCCGGACACCGTCGAAACGCACGAGGTCCTTGATGCGGATCTCCTCCGCAAGGCCCGGACCCGCCAGGCAGATCATCAGGAGGAGAAGGCGAATGAGCATCAGAGGTAGTCCGTGAGGCTCATCTGACTGATCCGGGCGGTCAAGTTGTAGAGGGTCTCGAGCTGCGCCTGGGTCGCCTTCAGCAGGGTGGCCGTCTCATATTCATCCGTGCCCAGCAGCTCCTTTCGGGCCATCTGGAGGGACGTGACCTCGGCCGCGTTCGAGATCGTCGCGCTGTGGATCCTGGCCTCTGCCCGCCCAAGCCGGGCCCCAAGGTCGACGCGCGCCGTCTGCCCTTGCAGAAGGGCGCTGCCTGCCAACTCGCCCAAGCTCGCGCGTTCCGACGGCGCGCCCGAGAGGGCGCCGCGGTTCAGCATGGCAGCCAGCGCAAGCCCTTTCAGGGAGTCGCGAATGGCGCCACTGTCGGCCGTGACCTCAAGGGCGACATTCTCCCCATTTGCGATCATGACAGACGCCGGGCGGCCTCCGCCCATGTAGGCGAGAGCGGAATAGCCTCCCGGATCGTCGAACCAAGCCTCGACGGCCGTCTGAACATCCGCGGCCGTGGTCGCTCCGGCAATGACAGTATCGAGAGTGGTGAGGATGGTGTCCGCATCGAGCACCGCCGCCTGTTGCGGCCTCGTGCCTGCGAAGATCGACCGGTCGCCCACCCGCGTGTTGAGCGTCGCGATCGCCGTGCGGAAGGCTTCCTCGGATTCCTCCCCCAACTGGTCCGTCGTCGTCGCAGGGGCGTTGTTCCCGACACTCAGAAGCTTCATGGACATGTCCGACGCGAGGCTGTCGAGCCGCGCCAGACCCGTCTGAAGGGCGGAGGCGATCGAAGCGGCCTCTCCGGTGGCCGAAGCGCGCGCGGCAAGAACCGTCAGGCTTCCGTCGATCGCCTGCAGGCCCGAAAGATCGCCGCCTGTCTTTTGGCGCACATCCGCGGCCAACCCCGTCACGACCTCGGTCGAGAGGCGCTGGACATCCGCTTTCAGGGCCGCATTCTGCCGCCGGAGCAGGAAAGTGCGGGCGAGATCGCCCAGGGACACGGAGCTCATCTACATCTCCAGCAGATATTGAAGGAGGTCATCGCAGGCGGCCACCACCTTCGCGTTGGCGGCGTAGGCACGTTCGAGAAGCAGCAGTTGCTCCATCTCCCGGTCGGTATCCACGCCGTCGGCGAGGATGAGCGCCTGCAGCTCGTCGCGCCGGGCGGACGCGAAGATCGACTCGGCCTCGGCCGAGACGAGCGCGACGGCGGCGCCAGAGACGGTTTCCGCGGCGAGCCCAGAGAAGCTGAAGGTGCCGCTGAGGCCGTTTGCGGCGTGAACGGTGCGGGCGTCGAGGGCCGCGGCGAGGGCGTTGAGAAGCGTCGGATCGCCGCTGTCGCCTTCGGAGGGGCGCTGCAGGCCGTCACGCAGATGCCAGAGCGCTCCGCCCCGGTCGGGATCGGCCAGCGCATTGACCGACAGGCGACTGGCGAGCCCCGCCGGAGCGGCAGGATCGAAGGCCGCGCCGTCATCGGTGAAGAGCCCGGCCTCGCCCGCCCCGAGCGAGGAATCGGCGGCGGCCATCCGCCCCATCAGATCCTGCGCCAGCGCATCGAGGCGCGCCTGCTCGGCCGGCGCAAGATCGTCACGGACAGAAAAGGCTGCCGATAGCGATCCCGCGCCCATCAACCCGCCATCCCCGGCCAGATCGAGAGGCGTGCCGTTCACCGTGAGGAGGCCGAGGTCACCCGCCGCGACCGTAGAGGCCGCCACCAGACCCGGCTCCGGTTCGAAGGCGATGTCGGCGACCCGCCCGTCGAGAAGAGCTGCCCCGCCGGCGGTGAAGAGCGCGATCTGGCCGTTCTGGCGGGCGACCTCGCGCACCGGCACGATCCTCGAGATCCCATCCACCAGCCGTTGCCGCTCATCCTCGAGGGCGGAACTGTCCCGCCCGTTGACGCGCATCTCGGTGATGGTGACATTCATCTGCTGGACCCGCGCCAGGCTGTCCGTCAGGGTCTTGATCTGATCGGCAATGGAGGCATCGGCGGTGCGCCGAGCCTCCAGCACGGCGTCGGAGGCAGCTCTCAGGCCAGCGGCCAGGGAGTAAGCCTTGTCCAGCACATCCCGCAAGCGGGCTTGCGACTCGGGCCTGCTTGCCGCCGTGACCAGCGATGCGGAGAAGGCCGAGATCCGGGCCAGCAGCGAGCCGTCGCCCGTGTCGCCGGTGGCATCGGCCAGCGCCTGGTAGAAGGCGGCCCGGGTGTCCCGATCGCCGGTGGCGGCATCCGCGAGGCGGCGGTCGGCGACCAGCGTCATGTTCACCATGCGGTCGATGCCTACGGTGCGAACGCCCTGCCCGCCGCCTCCGTAGGAGCGGGCCGTGACCTCCAGCTCGCGCCGGGCAAACCCTTCGGTCAGCGCATTCGCGATGTTGTTCGAAGTGTTCTCGACACTGCGGGAGGTGACGTTCAGCCCCGAGAGAGCGTTCGACAGGGCGCCGGTGATGCTCATGCCTCAGCCCCCTCAGCGCTTGAGATTGGTGGTTTCCTGCAGCATCTCATCCACCGTCTGGATGATCTTGGCGTTCGAGGAATAGGCGCGCTGGGTCTGGATGAGGTTGGTAAGCTCGGTCGCCACGTCGGTGGTCGATCCCTCGCGCGCATAGCCCAGAACGTCGCCCGTGGGTCCATCGCCCGCGTCCCAGAGGTAGAAGTTGCCCGAATCGGGCGAGATCGTGAAGGTCTGGTTGTTCAGGGCGGTGAGCCCATTGTAGTTCGGCACATCGACCAGCGGCACCTGGTAGATCACACGGGTGAACCCCGTGTCGTAGGTGGCGCGCAGGAAGCCGCCGTCGTCGATCTCGACCCCGGTAAGGTTGCCCACCGGCGAGCCGTCCTTGGTGATGCCGGTCTGGGCAAAATCGCCTGAAACCTGGGTCATGGCATTCGCGCTGCCGGGCTTGCCCAGGGTCATCGTGATCTTGTTGTCTGCATTCCCCGCCACTTCCAGAACGATGCCGCCCGTCAGCGGATCGTAGGCCGGGCTGCTGTCCGGGGGCGTCGAGCCCGCATTCTCGACCGTGTAGGTGGTACCGTCGAGCGTCACCGTGTTGAGAGGGGTGATGGCGGTATCGTCGAGGATCGTGCCGCCGCCGCTGCGGGCATCGCTGAATTGCATCGTGTAGATGCCGATGACCTTGTCGGCATTGGCGGAATCCTGGATGATCATGGTCCAGTTGTTCGTCGGCGGATCACCCGAGGCCGCGGGCAGCGTCGGATGGTAGCTGACCGTCAGGGTTTCGGACGTGCCGAGGTTGCCGAAATATTCCACCGAGACCGTTAGAACGCGGCCGGAGGCGTCGTATTTGGTCTCTTCCGCCGGAAGGTTGACGCCAAGGTTGATCCGCGTGGTGGGATCCGCCGCGGTCTGGTTCGCGGCGATCACGACCGGCTCGAGCTGGGCAATGGAGTCGCGCGCCATGGTGGGGATCGTGCCGTCGGCGGTCGCAGGCCAGCCCAGCAGCACGAGGCCGGTGTCCGTCTTCAGCACGCCGCTCGGATCGGTGGCGAAGGAGCCGGTGCGCGTCATCAGCAGCGCCTCATTGCCCGAGCTGGCGCCGAGGGAGGTTTCGCGGATCACCGGCAGCATCCCTCGGCCGGAGATGGCGATATCCATGGCGCTCGAGGTCGACACGGGGGCGCCCCATTCCTCCACCCGCCTTATGGTGTTGGCCCGCACCCCGCCCGCGGCATAGGAGCCGCCATTGGCCGACTGCGTGATGACCATGCTCTCGAAATCGGCATCGGCGCGCTTGTACCCATAGGTGCCGGAGTTCGCGATATTGTCGGCAATGGTGGCGAGCTTGGTGGCGTTGGCATTGAGTCCCGCCACCCCCGCATTGAGCGAAGAAGAGATCGTCATGAAAAGCGCCTTTCTGCTGCTTCGAGCCTTCGATGGGCCGAAAATGCGCGCGGCGGCTTAACACCCGCCTAACATCGCCACGTCGCAGGGGCGTTCAGCGGTCGCGGCGCAGCAGAATTACCTCGAGTCTGTTGTTTCGCACGGCCATCGGATCCGGCGTGACGACCTTGCGGTCGGCAAAACCCGAGACGCGCTGCATCCGCTCGCCCGGCAGGCCCTCCGATTCGAGCAGGCCGCGCATCCGCTGCGCCCGGGCGGCCGAGATGTCCCAGACCGGGTTGCGGATCAGCGTGATCGGGTAGCTGCGGACATGGCCGTTCACGGCGATCCTGTTGGTGGTGATCGGCAGGATCTCGGCCAGGAGGCGGGCGATCTGCGGCAGCACGGCCTCGGGCTGGTCGGTGTCGCCGAAGAAGAGGGGCACGTCGGGCAGATCGAAGATCTCGATGACCAGCCCCTCGTCGGTGATCCGGGTCACCACATGGCGGAGGAGGCGCTGCATGGTCATGCTCTCGCCCGAGCGGGCCTTGAGCATTTTCTCGACCTCCTCGAGACGCTTCTGCTCGTCGGCGTCCGCGCCCTCCTGACCCATCTCGCCGCGCGCCTTCAGCTCCGCCGTCGCGCGGTCGTTGGCCGCTCCGGTGCCGGTCTGGGTCATGGTCTGGTCGTGGAAGACCGAGTTGCCGCCGAAGGCCCCTTCGCCCCCGCCCGACACGCGGTTCATCGGAATCGTCGGATTGAAATAACCCGCGAGCCCCTTGCGCTGTTTTTCCGTCGTCGCGTTCAGCAGCCACATCAGCATGAAGAAGGCCATCATGGCCGTCACGAAATCGGCATAGGCGACCTTCCAGGCACCGCCATGGTGCCCGCCCCCCTGCACGACCTTCTTCCGCTTGATGACGACTGGCGCGGCATTTGACTGCCCTGCCATCCCGGCACCCCGTTCATACACACCCGGACGCCACCCTACGGGCGGCGGGTGAAGGGAGCCTTAATTGCCGGGCTTCAGCCCTCCGCGAGCGGGGCGAGCGCGACCAGTTCGATCCGGGTGTCGAGACCGATGGCGGCGTAATCCTCGTGGAAGCGGCGGGCCGCCGCGCGGCTCAGCCCCGCCTCGAGCCGGATGCTGCGGGCCTCGGCGGGCGAGAGCAGGCGCGTCCGCTCGATCCGGGCACGGGTGGCGAGGAAATCGGCGAGGTCCGGGCGCGCGAGTTCGCGTCCGCCGGCCAGAAACAGGTCGAACCGCTGGAAATCCCGATTGACGGCATCGACCAGACCGCCGTGCTGGCGCACCACCAGAGCCGCGGGGCGGGGGCTCAGGCCCGCGCCCACCGCACCGCTGAAGAGGCACGGCTTGAGCCCGAGCCTGCGCAGGAGCGTGGCAAGCCCCGCGCTCATCTCGCAACCGGGCTTGAGAAACAGGTCGAACCGCGCGCCGGCCACGTTCGACAGCGCGATCCGCACACTGCCGTCGCGCCGGAAGCTCCGCCTCAGCGTCTCGGCCTCTCGGCGACCCATCCGGAGCACGAGGCCCTGCGGCCGGGAGAGCGCCGTGCGCAGAGCGCTCTCGTCGTAGGAGAGATGTGCGGCCAGCCGCCCCACCGTTCCCTCGGAGGGCATCCGCAGCGGCTGAACCGCCACGTCCACCGGCAGGGCCGCCTCGGCGCTGCCCGAGGGATCGAGCCTGACCGTCACCCCCAGCGCCAGAAGGAGCGGCACCAGACGCTCGGCCAAGGGCCGCGCCACCGCTTCGGCCAGCACCCCGCCCTCGCGCGCCAGAAGCCGGGTGTCCTGCGGCCGATCGAGCCCGAGGTGATCCGATATCACCCCGGCGGCGAGGCCCGGGCGCGGCGGCTTGGAGACGAGGGTCACGCGCACCTCGTGTGACGATGCCACTGTGGCAGACATGGCTTGCTCCCTGTTTTCTCCGGTCAGCTTGCCTCCATCGGTGTGACTCCACCGTAACGGACCCGTCAAACATCCGTCAAATCTCAAGATGCAGCGCAGATGCGACCCGGGCTCCGGCGGCAATCCTTCTCACGGATGGACCACGGCCTCCTCGACCAGCAGCCGGGCGTCGGGCAGACCTGCTCCGAAGAAGGCAGCCGGCCCGAGGAGGGTCTCGTCGTCCGCATTCATCGTATCCGGCGTCAGCGGCCGGTAGCCCGGCTCGACGACCGCGCCGGTGGAGGAGGCACGCCTGAGCAGACGCTTCAGCGCATGCCCGCCGAGCGGCGCCTTGCCCGCGGCCCGGCGCGCCCGCTGGGCCAGCGCCAGAAGCCCGCCCACCAGCGCCGAGGCGCCCGATGTGCCGCCGAAGCCGGTGTAGTAGCCGCCGCCAAGACCGGGATTGCCCTGCGCGGGCATGACCTGAGCCCAGGGCTGCGCCCCGCTGTCGTAGCCGAAGACGCCGGGCAGGTCGGTCGTGACCAGTTCGAGCGGGCAGTAGACATGCTCGCGCCCCGCGCCCACCGCATAATCATGCAGCCCGAGCAGCGGATCAAACCTGTTCAGCCGCATCTGGTGGCGGTTGTAGACCGGGTAATCGTCCGAGGGCGCAACCAGCGTCAGCCCCTCGCCATAGTTCGAATAGCCGGCCCGCAGCCCTTCTGCCGTGACCGCCCCGACCGAGACGATGCCGTTGGAGTCATCGGCGAGGCTGGCCGGGGAGATGAGCTGGCTCTCGCCGTCGTTTCCCGCGGCGCAGACGATGGGGATGTGGCGCGAGATCGCCTGGATGAGGTGCGAGAGGATCTTCCAGGGCCGGTCGGGCTGGAAGCCCGCCTGTGCCGCATCCGGATCTCCCGACCCGTTGCCGAGCATCTGCAGCCGCTGGAAGAGATCCGCCGCATGGCGGCTCTTCCAGGTTTCGAGATCGGCCTTCAGATCCTCCTTCGGCTGGAGCGGCGCGCGCACCGGATCGGGCAGGCCGCGCGGCAGCACGATCGCATCCACCTTGTGCTGCCAGGCATAGAGGAAGGCCGTGATGAACTGGTAGGGATCGCTCTCGAACGAGGTGCGGATCGAGATCAGACGCGAGAAGGGATCGACCCCCAGATAGGGCAGGAGATTGCCGTTCGGATTGGGCTCGCCGTCCGGGAAGGCCTCGGCGGGCGGCAGGAGCGCCCCGGTGCCCGGGGCCACGGCCGCAGGCTCGCCCACGATCAACCCCGCGCAGGCGGTGCCGTGGGCGGAAAAGCTCTCGTCGCCATCGCTGAGCGGCCGCGTCACGCCCTGCGACTGGCGCAAATCCTCGACCATCGCCTCGAGAAAATCCTGCTCGTGCGAGGAGAGCTGGAGCGGCTGGAGCCCCTCGAGGTCGAGGTCGGCGAAGAAGGCCCGCCGTCCCTCGCGGGTCCAGGGGGTCGCATCGGCCACCGGCACGGATTGCGCCCCGTAGCGGTGCGTGGTCAGATCGATCGACCGGTCGGCATCCACCCGGCTCGCGAGGTTGGGGTGGCTGCGGCTCACGCCCGTATCGATCAGGGCCACGGTGGCGGTGCCGCCGGGGATGCGGTCCCAGACCGTGCTTCTGATCTTCGGCACGGGCACCTCGCGCAGGGCGCTCTGCGACACGGGCGGCACCGTGTCCGGCGCCGCGCCGAAGTCGGCATCGAGCACCTTCAGCGCCGCCAGATGCCAGAGCCAGTAGTAGCGGGGGGCCACCGCCCTCGTGGGAGCCGCCTGCATCATCCTCTGCGTATCCATGTCAGTGCCACTCCGCCTGCGCCGCAAGGAAGGCCGCGCCGAACGCATCGCGCAGGTAGGGCGCAAACCGCCGCGCGAGCTCCTTTCCGGCCAGCGTGTCCGAAGGGAAATGCAGCCCCGCCCATTCCCGGTTCTCCGCCACATTCTGCGCGATGCGCTGCAACTCCTCGGTCGCGGGATGCTCGGGCAGGATCGCGTTGAAGGCGAAGACGATGGAATGGCCCTGGAACGAATGGTTCGAGGGGTAGCTCTGGTGCGCGGGCACGGCGAGCAGCGGACGCAGCCGCAGCTCGACGACGTTCGGCCGGTCGCGGTCGATCCGCGCCTTGTAGAGCAGCCCCACATATTCCGTGGCCTGCAGGATGTTCAGGAACAGCCCCTCGGTCGCCTCGTAGCCGGCCAGCCCCTCGATCCCGAGCGGTCGCAGGAACTCGTCCACCGAGAAGGCGGCCTGGGCCTGAATGTCGGGAAGCCGCCGCATCCGCTCGGCATCGCGGGCCTGCATGGCCAGCATCACCGCGGTCTCGAGACGGGTGAAGTCGGGCCCCGGTGGCAGGCAGATGTCGAGGCACTCCCAGACGAAGCGGCGGGCGACGATGAACGGATCGGCCTGCGGCAGCTGATGCAGACGCCGCAATTCCAGCGCCGGCATCAGGCTGGACAGCGCTGCCGCGCCGCCGGCGGCACCCGCAACCTTGTTCTTGTTCTTATTCTTGTTTTTGTTCTTGTTCTTGTTCTTGTTCTTATTGAGAGACGACTTGTTCTGCACCGATTTGTTGAGCGCCGACAGGGCTGCGACCCCGGTGCCGACATTGCCCTCGGCCGATCCGTCGCTGGCCACCGACTGGCCCGCGCCGCCGCCTGCGGGCAGCACGCGCTCGGCATTCACTTCGAAGGGGTAGCGGTTCAGGAAGGCCGCCACGCCCACCGGTTGGGGTTCACACATCCTCATCCTCCAGGAACATCGGCCGGCTCAGTGCTTGCGCACGCCCGCCTTCACGAGACCGTCCAGAAAATGCCGCCCGCCCTCGGTATCGAGGCCCGGGTAGCCCGCGTCCCGGAGCGAGGCGACCGAGAAGTTCGGCTCGACCTGCAACAGCCGCTCGAGGAACCTCCGCGCCTCCTCGGGCCGGTCGAGATGGGCGTTCGACGAGACCAGCACCCGCAGGAGCGAGTTGAAGTCGGGCCGCTCGGCCAGCGCCGACTGTCCGGCGTCGATCGCCGTCTGATGATCGCCCGAGAAGTTGCCGGTGATCGCGCGGGTGGTCTCGAAATAGTAGCGGTGCGGGCTGAAGGCGCCCAGATGACGCGCCCAGCGCGCCATGGCGAGCGCCCGCTTCGGCTGGCCCGCATAGGCATGGAGCATGGCATAGAGATCCCAGGCCAGCGTCTGCGCCGGATTGACCCGCAGGGACTGCTCGAAGAGCGCCGCGGCATAGTCGAACTCGCCGAAGAGGTAGGAATGGATGTGGCCCACCAGCGCCGAGACCAGCGCATTGTTGGGCTCTAGCCCCAGCGCGCGGCGTGCGAGATGCTGCGTCTCCTCGATCAGCGGCGCGTCGGCGGGGTTGAAGCGCTGGCCCACACGGAAAGTGTTGAGGAAGGCCAGCCAAGCATAGCCCTGCGCGGTCGGGGTCCGGTCCAGATGCCGGCGCAGGATCTCTTCGGACCGGTCGAGATCGCCGCGCGCCAGCCGGAACATCGAGGCCACGGCGGCCGCGATCCGTCCCTCGGCCTCGGCCCCCTCGGTGCCGTGGCGGCGCAGGAAATGCAACGTCGCCTCTTCCGTCGCGCGCACGATCAGCGGCATGGCGAAGCTCGCCTCGCCGATCGACTCGCGCCGCGGCACGATCACCTCGTCCGACCAGACCAGCGCATTGTCGGCCGGGTTCTGCAGCACGATCCCCACCCGGAGGTAGCTCTGATCCGCCAGAACCCGGACCTGCACGCTCAGATGCACCTGCTCGGGCAGACGCGCGAGCAGCCCGCCCCCCGCAAGGCCGGCCCCCAGATCGCCCAGCGCAACGGGCGCCATGTCGACCAGCCGCAGGTCGCCCGCCTCGACGAGCGC